>JAFXDG010000079.1 GCA_017521285.1 Bacteroidaceae bacterium
GAATTATAAATTATGAATTATGAATGAGCTATGCGGGGACTCTATGAAATAGTCGTATGTAACCTGACGGTCTCCTGTCAAAATTCATAACTCATAATTCAGTATTAGTTTTTACTGTCCCACCACGACTTTTGCGTGTCGGATAACTTTGTCGTTCAGTTGGTAGCCAGTCTGTACACAATCCAATATTTTGCCCTTCAGCTCGTCTGTCGGTGCAGGCACCAAGGCGATTGCTTCGTGATAGTCGGTGTTGAAGTCAGCTTCGTGTGTGTCCATTTTTTCCAATCCTTCCTGTTGCAATGTTTTTAGGAACTTGTTGTAAATCAGCTCCACACCATCGCGCAGGGCAGTCACCTCTTCGTTGTCGCTCTTCATGTTCTGCAAGGCACGCTCCAAGTCGTCAATTACGGGCAATATGGCGGTGATGGCCTTTTCGCCTCCATTCTTTATCAGTTCGGCTTTTTCCTTCAGTGTGCGCTTGCGGTAGTTGTCAAATTCGGCAGCTTGACGCAGTATTTGATCTTGTTGGGTGGCAATCTTCTCTTCGTAGGCAGCCAGTTGTTGCTGGAGCTTCTCTTCGGGTGTCAGCTCTTTTTCTGCCTCTTGTGTGTTATTGTCTTCAGCCACATTCTCGTTGGCTGCAGTATCCTCAGCTGTTTGTTCGTTCAGCTCTTCCGGCTGGACGCTCTTTTCTTCTTTCTGATTCATATAGTGGTAATTCTTTTTATGATTCTTATGTCTTTTCATTTTCGGGGTAGTTTTTTTGTTCGTACTCCTTTCCTAACAAATCCTTTGCCAAAATGTTCTTTCCGTCAAAATGACTGCAAAATTACTCATTTCCTGCCATACTGGCAACAGGGGGTGACAAGTTTTCTTGTTTCTTCTTCCCTTTTCGCCTTTTTAGTTGTATCTTTGCCACGTTTTTACAGGATATAGTATAATAAGGTATATATAGGAATAAATATGATTACAGTATCAGATCTTGCGATTCAGTTTGGAAAGAGAGTGTTGTACAAGGATGTCAACCTGAAGTTCACGAATGGAAACATCTATGGTGTCATCGGGGCCAATGGTGCCGGTAAGAGTACCTTTTTGCGTGCCATCAGTGGCGAATTGGAGCCTACGAAGGGCAGTGTTACCTTAGGCCCTGGCGAACGTCTGTCAGTGCTCAGTCAGGACCACTTCAAGTGGGACCAGTACACCGTGCTCAATACCGTGCTCATGGGGCACACCGTGCTTTGGGACATCATGAACCAGCGTGATGCCCTCTATGCCAAGGCCGACTTCAGCGATGAGGACGGATTGAAGGTGGCTGAATTGGAAGAGAAGTTTGCTGAACTCGACGGATGGAATGCCGAGAGCGATGCCGCCGCCCTGCTCAGCGGATTAGGTATCAAGGAAGACAAGCACTACCTGCTCATGAGCGAACTCAGTGGTAAGGAGAAGGTGCGCGTCATGTTGGCACAAGCTCTCTATGGCAATCCCGACAACCTTCTTCTCGACGAGCCTACCAACGACCTCGATATGGAGACCGTCACTTGGTTGGAGGAATATCTCAGTAATTTCGAACACACCGTGCTCGTTGTGAGCCACGACCGTCACTTCCTCGATTCCGTATGTACCCATACCGTTGACATCGACTTTGGCAAGGTCAACCTCTTTGCCGGTAACTACAGTTTCTGGTACGAAAGTTCACAGCTGGCACTACGTCAGGCTCAGAATCAGAAGGCCAAGGCTGAAGAGAAGCGCAAGGAGCTGGAGGAGTTTATCCGCAGATTTAGTGCCAATGTGGCCAAGAGCAAGCAGACGACCAGCCGCAAGAAGATGTTGGAGAAACTCAATGTGGAGGACATTCAGCCCTCTTCACGCAAATATCCGGGCATCATCTTCACCCCCGAGCGCGAACCGGGTAATCAGATTCTCGAAGTCAGCGGTCTTCGTGCCGAGATGGAGGATGGTACCGTGTTGTTCAACGACGTGAATTTCAATGTCGAGAAGGGCGATAAGATTGTCTTCCTCAGTCGCGACCCCCGTGCCATGACGGCTCTTTTTGAAATCATCAACGGCAACCGCAAGGCACATGCCGGACACTTCAATTGGGGAGTCACCATCACCACCGCCTACCTTCCCTTGGACAACACTGCCTTCTTTGATACCGATCTCAATCTTGTCGATTGGCTCAGCCAGTTTGGCGAGGGCAACGAGGTCTATTTCAAAAGCTTCCTCGGGCGTATGCTGTTCAGTGGAGAAGAGGTGCAGAAGAAGGCAAACGTCCTCTCCGGAGGCGAGAAGATGCGTTGTATGATTGCCCGTATGCAGTTGCGCAATGCCAATTGTCTTATCCTCGACACTCCCACCAATCACCTTGACCTTGAAAGCATTCAGGCATTCAACAACAATCTGAAGCTTTACAAAGGGAATGTCCTCTTTGCCAGCCACGACCACGAGTTCATCCAAACCGTAGCCAACCGCATCATTGAGCTGACCCCCAATGGCATTATCGACAAGATGATGGAGTACGACGAGTACATCACCAGCGACTACATCCGCGAGATGCGTGCCCGTATGTACGGAGATTGATTACTTCCGTTCAGTCAAGTAAAGCCCTGTCAGAATCAGCACACTCCCTATGAGAAAATAGGGAGTGATTTTCTCGTTCAGCACAAGGCTGGCCGCCACAATCGTAGCTATGGGGTTGAAATATACCCAATTTGTCGCTTCCACCGTACCCAGCCGGCTGATACACCAATTCCAAGCCAGAAAACATAGCATTGAAGCCACACATCCCAAGAAGAGCAGATTTGCCACGATGTCGGGTTGGCATAGTACCTCCCACGAAGGGAAACCTGGCACAATCAGGTAATAGGGTAGGATAGTGAGGATTCCATAAAAGAACACTTTGCGTGTGATAAAGAGTGAAGAGTAACGTTCAAGTACAGGCTTCATCAGCAGCGAATACACCGCCCAACAGAGACAGGCCATGAAAGCCAGTAGGTCGCCGATGGGGGAGAGCTGGAGGATGAACCGTCCATTCAACACGACGATGACCATACCCACACAAGCTACGATGGAGCCTAATGCCTGTTTGCCCTTCATCCGTTCGCTCCTGTAAACCAGACGATGGGCAAGCATGGTGAAAAGCGGACACGAGCAGACGATGAGCGAAGCGTTTGTCGCCGTCGTGAAGCGCAAGGCCTCGTTTTCAGCCAAGAAGTAGATGCTGCCCCCCGTGATGCCCAGTGCTACCATCAGCATTTCGTCCTTCCACGATTGGCAGAGCCATTGGTGGCGGGTTCGCTTTCTTCCTGTCAGCGAGAAGGCGAGCATCAGCGCGTAAGCCATGACGAACCGCAGGGTAAAGATTTGGGCAGGCGATATACCTGCTGCAATTAGCAGTTTTGTCCATACGAAGGTAGTGCCCCATATTGTTACGGTGATGAAGGCTATCAGATGTGGGAGGAGGCGTGAATCCTGTTTTATCATAGTGGGAGTATAGTGAAAGAGTGGTGTTTTTTTGTGAGTTCTCTTCGTTGTAGTGTAGTGAAAGAAAAAAGCCTTCCGCATGGCGGAAAGGCTTTTCCTGTTTGTTTGAGATAAATCGAAATTAAAAAATTTTGTGGGGAGAGAAGCTTATGCCTCAGCGGGAGCCTCTTCAGTAGCTTCCTCTTCTGCATTGGCAGCAGCCTCGGCCTCAGCCTTAGCAGCAGCTTCAGCAGCCTTCTTTTCGGCTACCTTCTTGGCTATTTCCTCGTTCACCTTCTTCTCTGCTTCCAGGCGAGCCTTAGCCTCAGCCTTCTTAGCCTCTTCGTTCTTGGCTACGAGCTGAGCCAAGCCATTCTGCTTGTCCTTCTTCCATGCCTCGAACTTAGCCTGTGCGGCAGCCTCGTCAAAAGCGCCCTTCTTCACACCACCCTGAAGGTGCTTCATCATGTACACACCTTCGCGAGAGAGGATGTTACGAGCAGTGTCAGTAGGCTGTGCTCCGCAGTTTACCCAGTAAAGTGCGCGTTCAAAATTCAAATCTACTGTGGCAGGATTGGTGTTAGGGTTGTAAGTACCAATCTTTTCAGTAAACTTACCATCACGTGGTGCTCTTGAATCAGCAATCACAATTGAATAAAAGGCGTAGCTCTTACGACCGTGACGCTGCAATCTGATTTTTGTTGCCATTCTTTTTGTTTAATTTTTAATTAGTTAATGATTTGAATGTGCCAATAACTCGTATTAGCGGGCGCAAAAGTACTGCTTTTTTTTTGATTGACAAAGTTTTTTCTTATTTATTTATCTCACGCAACCATTTCTCCAACTCGTTTGTCCACTGAGCTTTGTAAGGGAAACTGTCGCGGAAGCCCCAACCATGGCCCCCAACGGGATAGAGGTGCATGGTGACAGGCACTTTATTCTGCACCAGAGCGCGATAGTAGCGGAGGCTGTTTTCTACGGGTACGGCGCGGTCGTCACTGGAGTGGAGGATGAAGGCTTGCGGTGTGCGCGGAGTGACCTGCAATTCGTTGCAATAGAGGCGTACGGTTTCTTCATCGGGAGTCTTGCCTAGAAGCCAGGTGCGGGTTCCTTGGTGGGTAATCTCGTTGTCGAGTGAAACAACAGGGTAGAAGAGTATCTGGAAGTCGGGACGTACAGTCTCTTCTGCATCGAAATGAGTAGCGGCAGTAGCAGCCAAATGACCTCCGGCAGAGGAACCTTGGATACCAATCTTGTTGGGACTTACTCCCCATTCGGATCCACGCTGACGCATGATGCGGATGGCTTGTTGGGCATCAGAAAGGGGCACTTCCTTATGCATGTTGGGAAGGCGATAGACGAGTACGGCAAAGGTGATGCCTTGGGCATTGTACCAAGCAGCTTGGTCGTGACCTTCGTGAGCTGTAGCAAGATGGCTGTATCCACCACCTGGACAGGCAATGACGGCCATACCCGTATTGCGTCCTTTGGGAGCTGGGTAGACGGTGAGGGTGGCTTCGTGATACATCTTGTCACCTTCCTTGAGTTCGTTACTGTTGGGTGCACCTTGCTCCCAAAGTTTCAGTTCGATGGCGCCTTTCTGCTGGGCAGAGGCACCGAATACGGTTGCTAATGTTGCCATTGCGGCGATGATGATTTTTTTCATAATGTTGCTTTTTTATTGGCGATGATGGCACACGGATGAAACGGATAGGACAGATCTGTGTGTTATTGATGATTTGTCAACTTAATCACTTCTTCATTGTGGCTTTGATGAAATACCAGATGAGTGCGACGTAAGCCCCCAGTGCGGCCACTTCACTCCATGAGTTGCTGACCCACTCGGTGTTCATCAGGTCGATGCCTCCGAAGCGCATGGCAGCGCTGACTACGCCCATCAAGGCTCCACCGGCGATGAAGCCTGAGGCAAGGAGGGTTCCCTTTTCACCGCGCTCGTTGTTCAGTGTGGTGTCTTTGCTGCGGGTGGTGACGTACCAGTTGATGGCTCCACCGACAAGCAACGGAGTGTTCAGTTCGAGGGGAATGAACATACCCAAGGCAAAAGCGAGAGCTGGCACACCACACCAAGTGAGAATGATGGCGAGCAAAGCACCGATGCCATAGAGTAACCAAGGTGCACCTACACCACTCATCAGCGGCTCGATAACGGCAGCCATAGCATTAGCTTGCGGAGCAGCAAGTTGTCCGCTGGTGAAGCCGTAGGTCTGATTTAGAATCATGATGACACCACCTACTGTGGCCGCTGATACAAGGGTGCCGAGGAATTTCCATCCCTCTTGCTTCTGAGGCGTTGTACCTACCCAGTAGCCAATCTTGAGGTCGGTGATGAAGCCTCCGGCCATAGAAAGGGCTGTACATACCACACCACCCATGATGAGGGCAGCTACCATACCGGTAGTTCCTTCAAGACCCACGGCCACCATAATGACAGAGGCAAGGATGAGGGTCATCAGCGTCATACCCGAAACGGGGTTACTTCCCACAATGGCAATGGCATTGGCTGCTACAGTGGTGAAGAGGAAGGCAATGACGGCCACAAGCAGGATGCCTACTACGGCATGAAGTACGTTGCCTTGCATGACGTCGAAGTAGAAGAAGAGGAACACGAGCAACAAGGTGATGATGCTGCCAAAAGCGATAATTTTCATTGAGAGGTCACGTTGAGTTCGGGGCTGAGCAGAAGCGTCACCCCCCTTGCCCTTCATCTCTTTGGCGGCAAGGCCCACGGCGCTCTTGATGATACCCCATGAGCGGATGATGCCGATGATACCAGCCATGGCAATGCCACCGATACCGATGCTCTTGGCATAAGCTGTAAATATCTGTTCGGGCGACATTTCACCTACTGTCTGAGTGATGTCGGGGTTCCATTGGTTGAGCACCACATCGCCCCAAATGAGCGACATACCAGGGATGATAATCCACCACACGGCCAACGAGCCGATGCAGATGATGGCAGCATACTTCAGACCTACGATGTAGCCAAGACCGAGCACAGCTGCACCAGTGTTGATTTTGAACACTAATTTGGCCTTGTCGGCAACGGTTTCGCCAAAGGCACAGATGCGGGTAGTGAAGTTCTCGTTCCACCATCCGAAAGTGGCTACAATGAAGTCGTAGAGACCACCTACAAGGCCGGCAATCAATAGGGGCTTAGCTTGGTTTCCACTCTTTTCACCCGAGATGAGCACTTGTGTGGTGGCCGTGGCTTCGGGGAAGGGGTACTTGCCGTGCATGTCGCTGACAAAATACTTGCGGAAGGGGATGAGGAAAAGGATGCCCAACACACCACCTAGCAACGAGCTGATGAACACCTGGAAGAAGTTCACCGTCATTTCGGGATACTTGGCTTGCAGGATGTAAAGGGCCGGAAGGGTGAAGATGGCTCCTGCAACAATCACACCCGAGCAGGCTCCGATGCTCTGAATGATTACATTTTCGCCCAATGCATTCTTACGTTTGGCAGCACCTGACACACCCACAGCAATGATGGCAATGGGAATGGCGGCTTCAAACACCTGACCTACTTTCAAACCCAGATAAGCTGCTGCGGCTGAGAAGAGTACGGCCATGCCAATACCCCATAATACCGACCACAGGTTTACCTCGGGATAACTCTTCTTGGGTGAGAGAATAGGTTTGTATTCCTCGCCCTCCTTCAATTCGCGGAAGGCATTTTCGGGAAGTCCCGTAAACTGTTCGTCTTGTTTTTCCATAAGTATTCCATTAAATTTATTATTGTTATTCCTTTAATCCGTTTGTCAGCCTATTATCCATTTGCTTTTAGGGATATAGGAGATTAGTTTCGACGTGATATAGCAACTCACAAAAGTAAGGATGCTGATAAGGGGAATGGCAACTCCTACATTCATGTGTGGTTGCACCACAGATACCCAAAATGGCAACCAAAGCATGTGCATCAGGTACATACCGTAACTTTTGATGGACATGTCCTTTACCAATCCATATCCAAAACATTCTCTTTTTATGGTTGTGAATAATAAGAAAGCACCAAAAGTTGCTACTACACAATTGATTATACAGAAACACCATGCGATTTCCAAGTCAGATACCAATTGGGGAGTACCAGGTTCTGCCTGTATGTAAAAACTCAGTATGGTAAATGCTGTGCCTCCCGTCAAACAAGTGAGACCTACCGTTCGACGTTTGATGGTGCTCCAATCGATGTGGTAGCGGATATAATGACCCAAAACCAAATATCCGGGATAACCGCTGAAATCATATAACATGTAATATTGATTCCACCAGCATTGTCCGAACACATCTCCATGAAATTTATTTATGAAAGGCATACAAGTTGTCAAAGTCCAAAGGTACAGGAATATACGCTCTTGTTTAGCCGTGGCCACTCTCAACCAAGGGGAAAGTATAGGGATAAGTAGGTAAAGTCCGATGAGCGGATACATGAACCACAGGTGAAACGCATTCATAGGGAAGTTCAGAGGTAGTTGGCACAGTGCTACGAAAGCATCCTTCCACGTCCATCCCTCTTGCCATACCGATAGTAATGCGTAGATAACCATGAACACGGCCATGGGAGGAATTATGCGGAGAAATCTGCGCTTGAAAAAGTCACTCCAAGACTGAGCCCCACTCATGGGAACGAGCAGATAAGCAGAGGTGATGACGAACAACGGTACGGAAATACGGCTCATTCCGTCCCATATTGCAATCCATAATTTGTGTGATTCGGAAAGGATTGGAGTCTCCCCTACACCATAAAAGGCTTCGCTGGCATGAACCATCATTACCAGAAAACAGGCAAATATACGTAAATAATCGAGAAATACGATTCGCTCTTCTTTCATGTCTTTGTTATAACTTCATTTAAATATATTTGGCAAAAGTAAGGTTTTTCATTGAATGTCGCAACATTTTGTTCCTTTTTATGAATGAAAATGAGTTGACAGGCGTGACAGTGGTTGTTCCCAAACCATGAGAGTAGGGGATGATACAAGCTTTGGATGAACGCTATACAGTCGGTGCTTCTTTATAGAACATTCCATGAATGAATGCTGTTCAGTCGGTGAATGAATGAGGTTCATTCCGTGAATGAATGAAGGGCTTCGGGTAGGTTGTATGGCCACTAAAACAGGGTTAAAAACGAAAAAAAGCGTGAGCGGACACAAAAAACCCGCGTTTTTCTTTCTCTATTCTCGTGAAAAGTCTTATTTTTGCAGAAAATTGTAACGTGCACTTTACAAAATGAGTGATATAATCCAACATCAAGGTACTGTGGAAAGCATCGACGGTAACCACATCCGTGTGCGAATTGTGCAAACTTCGGCTTGTGCGTCGTGTGTTGCCCACAAGTATTGTAATTCGTCAGAAAGCAAAGAAAAGATGATAGACGTCTATACCAAGGAGGCTGCCAGCTATGCTGTCGGTCAGTCGGTAAATGTCAATGGAACCACTTCGATGGGAATGCGGGCCGTCTTTTGGGCGTTCGGTGTTCCTTTTATTGTTTTGGTGGCAGTGCTCTATGCGTCGATAATGCTTACCGGAGGCAACGAACCGTTGTCTGCCCTATGGGCTTTGGGTTCGTTGACGGTGTATTACCTTATATTATATATGTGCCGTGACAAGATGACGAAGAAGTTCGTGTTTACCATTAAATCAAATAATAACTAATAATAAATAACTAACATTTAATAAATTATGGACTTAATTCTTGTAGCAGTGATTTCGCTCGGAGCCATCGGTCTGATAGCAGCCGTTATCTTATACGTGGCTTCCAAGAAGTTTGCTGTGTATGAAGACCCGCGAATTGCCCAAGTGGCCGAGGTGTTGCCTCAGGCAAATTGCGGTGGATGTGGTTATCCTGGATGTTCGGGCTTTGCTGAAGCATGTGTGAAAGCTGGCTCGTTGGAAGGAAAACTGTGTCCTGCTGGAGGACAGGCCGCAATGGAAAAGATTGCTGCCATCCTTGGTTTGCAAGCCGAAGCATCTGAGCCTAAGGTGGCTGTAGTAAGATGTAACGGCAGTTGTGAAAATCGTCCGCGCATTGTGAAGTACGACGGTGCCCAGTCATGTAAGGTGGCTCATGCCACTTGTGGTGGCGAGACGGCTTGTGCCTTCGGATGCCTCGGTTGTGGCGATTGTGTGAAGGCTTGTCAGTTCGACGCCATCCACATGAATCCCGAGACAGGACTTCCCGAAGTGGATGAAGAGAAGTGTACGGCTTGCGGTGCTTGTGTCAAGGCTTGTCCGCGTGTCATCATCGAAATTCGTCCGAAGGGCAAGAACAACCGTCGCGTGTACGTAAGCTGTGTGAACAAGGACAAAGGACCTGTAGCTATGAAGGCTTGCAAGGTGAGCTGTATCGCTTGTGGCAAGTGTGTGAAGGAGTGTTCGTTCGAAGCCATCAAGGTGGAGAACAATCTGGCTTACATTGACCCCAACAAGTGCCGCTTGTGCCGCAAGTGTGAGGCTGTATGTCCGAAGAATGCCATTGTTGCCGTAAACTTCCCGCCGCGTAAGCCTAAGGTGGAAACTCCTGCAACGGAAGCGCCAAAGGCAGAAACTCCTAAGGCTGAAGCATAATACAATTAATTGAAAGTAGAAAACTAATAAACAAGATAATCGTGAAGACATTCAGAATAGGTGGTGTACATCCCGCCGAAAACAAGTTGTCTGCCGCCAGTGCCATCGAAGTGTTGGGATTGCCAAAACAGGCCGTATTCCCACTTTCACAGCACATTGGTGCACCTGCCGTGCCTTGTGTTGCCAAAGGTGATGTGGTGAAGGTTGGTACCAAGATTGCCGATGCTGGTGGTTTTGTTTCAGCAGCCATCTTCTCGTCTGTATCGGGAAAGGTTGCAAAGATTGATAGTGTCATCGATGCCAGCGGTTACCGCAAGCCTGCCATCTTTATTGACGTGGATGGTGACGAGTGGGAAGAGGGTATCGACCGTAGCGAAACACTCGTGAAGGAGTGTTCGTTGAAACCTGAAGAGATTGTAGAAAAAATAAAGAATGCCGGTGTAGTAGGTATGGGTGGAGCCTGTTTCCCCACACATGTGAAGTTGTGTCCCCCTCCGGGTAGCAAGGCTGAGTGTGTGATTATCAACGCTGTTGAGTGTGAGCCTTACCTCACTGCCGACCATCGCCTGATGTTGGAGAAACCCGAGGAAATTCTAGTGGGTGTAAGTCTCCTGATGAAGGCTGCCAAGGTGGACAAGGGTTACATTGGTATTGAGAACAACAAGCCCGATGCCATCAAGCTGATGCAAGAGAAAGCTGTTGCTTATCCAGGTATAGAGATTGTACCCTTGAAGGTGAAGTATCCGCAGGGTGGTGAAAAGCAGTTGATTGATGCTGTCATCAGTCGTCAGGTACCTGCTCCTCCTGCCATTCCTATCAGTGTAGGTGCTGTGGTACAGAACGTAGGTACTGCCTATGCCGTTTACGAAGCTGTGATGAAGAACAAACCCTTGTTCGAGCGCATCGTGACCGTGACGGGTAAGAGTGTGGTAAAACCTTCAAACTTCCTCACCCGCATGGGTACTCCGATGAGCCAGCTGATTGATGCAGCTGGTGGTCTTCCTGAAGATACAGGTAAGGTAATCGGTGGTGGTCCTATGATGGGTAAAGCATTGATGAACATCGAAGTGCCTATTTGCAAAGGTTCTTCAGGTGTGCTCATTATGAACGACAAGGAAGCCCGTCGTGGTGAAGTCCGTCCGTGTATCCGTTGTGCCAAGTGTGTGAGTGCTTGTCCTATGGGATTGGAACCCTTCTTGCTTTCAACCCTTTCTGCTCATAGCGAGTGGGAACGTGCAGAGAAGGACGACATTGTATCGTGCATCGAGTGTGGTTCGTGTCAATTCACCTGTCCGAGTAACCGTCCGTTGCTTGATATGATCCGTTTGGGCAAGTCAACCGTAATGGGTATCATTCGTGCACGTAGTGCGAAGTAAATAAATTGAGTTGACGAGTTGACAAGTTAACGAGTTGACAAGGAACTATATTTCTGTCAGCAGAGTTGATGAGTCGGATTTCCGTTAATGAAATTTTGGCTGAGTGCCGCATGGCCTTGTCAACTTGTCAACTGAAAATCTTGTAAACTAAAAAAGTAATATGGCAAATAAATTAATCGTATCCATGTCGCCTCACGTGCATAACAATGACACGGTAGAGCGCAATATGTATGGTGTCATCATTGCCTTGATTCCTGCCTTGCTGTGGTCATTCTATGCCTTTGGCTTGGGTTCGGTGGTAGTGACACTCACCTCTGTGGCAGCCTGCGTATTCTTTGAGTGGGCCATTTCTAAATTCATCCTGAATAGCGAGACCTCTACCATCACTGATGGTTCGGCCGTCCTTACAGGTATTCTGTTGGCATTCAATCTTCCTTCCAACCTTCCCGTATGGATTATTATCATTGGTGCCCTGGTAGCTATCGGTATTGGTAAGATGACCTTTGGCGGACTTGGTTGCAACCCCTTCAACCCTGCGTTGGTAGGTCGTGTATTCCTTTTGATTTCATTCCCCGTGCAGATGACCAGCTGGCCTGTACAAGGTCAGTGGGGCGCATACCTCGATGCAGAGACTGCTGCCACTCCGCTTGCCTTGATGAAGGCTGCCGTGAAGGGCGATGCATCTGCTCTTGATCAGCTTCCCAGTGCTTGGGAGATGTTTATGGGAGCCGACTATGGTTGTGTCGGTGAAGTCAGTGCCTTGGCCCTGTTGCTTGGTCTTGGCTATATGCTTTGGAAGAAAATCATCACATGGCACGTTCCTGTGTCAGTCTTGGGCACCATCTTTGTGTTTGCCGGATTGATGCATTTGATTGATCCCACTATGTATGCTTCACCCTTGGCTCACCTCTTTACTGGTGGTGTCATGTTGGGTGCCATCTTCATGGCTACCGACTATGTAACTTCACCCATGACCCACAAGGGCATGATTATCTATGGTGTGGCCATTGGTTTCCTGACAGTTGTGATTCGTCTCTTCGGTGCTTATCCCGAGGGTATGTCGTTCGCCATCCTTTTGATGAACGCATTCACACCGCTGATTAACACCTATTGCAAACCTAAACGATTCGGGGAGGTAGTAAAGAAATGAAAAAGTTAGAATCATCATTATTGAATATGGCGGTCGTACTGACCGTGATATCTGTGATTGCCGGTGGCTTGTTGGCATACGTCAACGGTGTTACCGAAGGTCCTATCCAAGAGATTAAGGCCAAGGCTTTGGCTGATGGTATCAAGGCTGTGCTCCAAGCTGACGAGGCTACAGTGCAGAGTACTGACACCATCGATGGTGGCGTTGCCATTGTCTATAAGACAGACAAGGGTACTGCCGTGCAAGCCGTGAACAACAACGCCTTTGGTGGTTCCATCAAAGTGTTGGTAGGTTTCGATGCCGAAGGCAACATTCTTGGTTACAATGTGCTCGAACATGCCGAAACTCCCGGATTGGGAGCCAAGGCTGGTGAATGGTTCCAAAAGGGGGCCAAGGGTGACATCATTGGCAAACATCCTGCCAAGAACAACCTGACCGTGAGCAAAGATGGTGGTGAAGTGGATGCCATCACAGCTTCTACCATCACTACCCGTGCTTTCCTTGGAGCCGTAAACTCTGCTTATCAGGCATACAAGGGTGGGGCAGTAGATGCCAATTCAAGTGCCACCCAGCAGGTAAAGGAAGCCGTAGAAGGTGTTGTGGAAGCTGCTACGAAAGCTGCTTGCTGTGGCAATCCCGAAAAGTGTGAAGACAACTTCTGTACGGGCGACAAAGAGAATTGTGTTTGTGGTAGTAACGAATAATAAAGAAAGGAGTATAAGATTATGAATAACTTTAAAGTGTTGATGAACGGTATCATCAAAGAGAACCCCACGTTTGTACTTCTTCTCGGTATGTGTCCCACCTTGGGAACCACCTCATCGGCCATCAACGGTATGAGTATGGGACTTGCCACCATGTTTGTGCTTATCCTCTCAAACTTGGTAATCTCCCTTATCAAGAACCTGATTCCCGATATGGTACGCATTCCTTCGTTCATTGTGGTTATCGCTTCGTTTGTAACCCTGTTGCAGATGCTCATGCAAGCTTACTTGCCCGACATCTATGCAACCCTCGGACTCTTTATCCCCTTGATTGTGGTGAACTGTATCATCCTTGGTCGTGCCGAAGCCTTTGCTGCCAAGAACGGCCCTGTAGCCTCCATTTTCGACGGTATCGGTATGGGACTTGGTTTCACCATGGCTCTCACCATTTTAGGTGCTGTGCGTGAAATTCTGGGTACTGGCAAGCTCTTCGGTCTCACCTTGATGCCCGAGGAGTACGGTATGCTTGTCTTCGTACTTGCACCCGGTGCTTTCATTGCCTTGGGTTACCTCATTGCCATTGTGAACAAGATGAGAAAAGCGTGATAATTCTTTAATTTTTTAATTTTTAATTTCGATTAGTATGGAATATTTATTGATATTTATCACCGCCATTTTCGTGAACAACGTAGTGTTCTCGCAGTTCCTCGGTATCTGTCCCTTCTTGGGCGTTTCCAAGAAGATTGAGACTGCTGCCGGTATGGGTGCTGCCGTAGCTTTCGTGTTGACCATTGCTACGATTGTAACCTATCTGATTCAGATTTATGTGCTCGATGCCAATGGCCTCGGCTATTTGCAGACCATCACCTTCATCCTTGTGATTGCCGCCCTGGTACAGATGGTTGAGATTGTGTTGAAGAAAGTGTCACCCGCCCTGTATCAGGCACTCGGTGTGTTCCTTCCTTTGATTACCACCAACTGCTGTATTCTTGGTGTAGCCATCCTCGTAATCCAGAAGCAGTACGACCTTCTCACAGGTGTCGTTTACGCCTTCTCTACCGCTCTTGGTTTTGCTTTGGCGCTGATTGTTTTTGCTGGTATCCGCGAGCAACTGAGCCTTGTAAACGTGCCTAAGGGTATGCAAGGTATGTCCATTGCCCTTGTCGTAGCAGGTCTTCTTGCCATGGCCTTCATGGGCTTCAGTGGTGTAGATGGTGGTTTGGCCGTTCTCTTCGGATTGAAGTAAGAACGTCAGCACATCAGACAGTGTCTTTTATAGGCGCGGATTTCGCGGATTAAGATTTCAGTTTTATCCTCCAAAAGGAACTAAATTCTTTGCGTAATCCGCGCCTTTTATTATGGTATTAGCAATTTCTTATAAGTAAAAAAGCAATGAAACAGATTCTCAGAATGATTGCCGGTTTGCTCATCGGTGTAGTCATAGGCCTTGTGGGTGCCGCAGTGATTGTTGTACTCTTCATGGACGTCAGCTTGGAGGAATATCTCCAAAAACTCTCATCCATTGCATGGGGTGAAATGATGTTGGCAATGTTGGTCGGTGTCATAGGCTTTCTTGTTGCCACATTCTTGCACATCATCATACACGAAGGCGGACATCTGGTGTGTGGCCTCTTGACTGGCTATCGCTTTGTCTCATTCAGAGTATTCAACTGGACATTCATCCGCGAATCAGGCAAATTGCGCATCAAGCACTTCTCCGTAGCAGGCACAGGTGGTCAGTGCCTCATGGCCCCTCCCAACAAACCGTTGGACGAGATACCCGTCACATGGTACAATCTCGGCGGAGTCTTGGCCAACCTCGTGTGTGTCGGTGTTGCTTTCCTCTTCTTGCAACTGACTGACAATCCCTTTGTCGAAATCTTCCTCTTCATTTTCATTATCTTTGGTGTGTTCCTCATCTTGATGAACGGCATCCCTATGACTATCGGTGGCGTGAGCAACGATGCTAACAATGTCATCCTCCTGCGAAAGGACAAAGAGAGCAAACGGGCTTTGATGATACAACTGGAGGGTAATGCCCTGGCACAACAGGGAGTCCGTCCGTGCGATATGCCAAGCGAATGGTTCCTCATTGGTGATGCGTATGCCGATTATAAGAATCCCCTTTTGGTAAACATACGCCTTATGGCCGCATCGCGTCTGCTCGACGAAGAGAAGTGGGAAGAAGCCTATGTAGCTTTAACCGAAATCTATGAGCACAAGGCCGACATCATGGGACTTTACGTCAAGGAAGTGGCTTGCGAATTGCTCTTTTCCGCTATGGTCACTGGTCGCACCGAACAGGCATCATCGCTTTATGCCGACAACGAGTTGAAGAACTACATCCAACAGTTCAAGGGAGTCATGTCGTCCAAGCAACGCATCCTTTGTGCCGTAGCACTCTACCTCGAGAACGACTCTGCAAAAGCCCAATCCATCTGTGAGACCCTTCAGCAGCAGCAACACCACTACCTCATGCAAGGCGAAGTCAAGTCCGACCTCTCCATCATGAATGCCATATTGAACGCTCCGTCAGCATGAACCGTCTCTGACATCAACGTTGCATAATTCAAGTTCTCCCTGCTACATATGGGTGTAAACTAAACATTTTTCATAGAAATGTTTGCAGACTCAAAAACAAAGTGTAAATTTGCAACGTTCAATGAATTGAAAAAAGACTAACGAAGATGAAACGCACGGAAATTGTACAACGTATCAAGCAAGCTTTGCAAAGGGTTGTCCCTACGGCAAAAGTGATACTCTATGGCTCGGAAGCAAGAGGCGACGCACGTGCCGACAGCGACATAGATCTGCTGATTCTTCTTCAAGACAAGGAACGCATTACGTTGAACGACCGTATGAAACTCACCGAGCCCCTTTATGACATCGAACTTGAAACAGGCATTCAGATAAACCCCTACATTGAACTTATGAAAGAATGGGGGCGTCGGGTTACACCTTTTTACAATAACGTCACCAAAGAAGGCATAGTTTTATTATGACGGATGAACAACGCTTTGACATCGTAACCTATCGCTTGGATTCTGCCAAACGATTATTGCCCGAGATTGAAGACCATATTTCCCATGGTTATTACAATACGGCCATGAACCGCATGTATTATGCCTGTTTCTATGCCGTCAGTGCCTTGCTTGTCCATCATGAGATTGATGGTGTGAAAACCCATGAAGGTGTACGCCAACAGTTCGGGCAACATTTTGTTTTGAAAAACATTGTAAGTCGCGAATGGGGACGTTTCTATACCATCATGTTCAATAGCCGTTCTGCAGCCGATTATGAGGACTTCAAGGATTTCGACCTCCTTACCGTAAAAGAACAATACCCCAAAGTCCGAGAGTTCATCAATATGATAGACACATTGGTGTTTCCTCAAAGAGGATAACATCTTATTGTTGGCAAGCATCGTCCATCCACATTTGCAATGTAAAACTCCGCCAAATGAAGGAACGGAATCGCGCCAAATGAAGGAATGAAATCGCGCCAAATGAAGGATTTTTATTATAATATTTTGCCGTTTGGATAAAGTTTGTCCAGAATGATGAGAATGTCCCAATCCGAATCTTCGCGAGCTTCACCACGTGCCCGCGAGCCATAGAGCAGTACTTGTCCATTATGCGGAATCGCTTTGCGTGCCACTTCTTTTATTTGATTGATTACGACATCCCGTTTCATGTTCACCTTCTTTTCATTCACTTGTATGGCGAAAGATACGTGCTTTCTCCATTTTTTCCAAAGAATTCACCTTTTTTGTTTGCAATGGCGAGATTGAAAACCAAAAACTACCCCATCATGCTGGACTGTATGAAGTAGTGTATTCATAAACTCAACATTTAACAAACTCAACACTTAACACTCCCTCCGTCCATCCCGATTTCGAAATGCGGATGTTGCCTGACAATAACCACATGTTTTTATAGAACACGAATTGTACGAATCACACGATTCTTTTGTATGTTGTTATAATGACTTGTCTTTACAAATACAGGGGTAAAGAAAATCCCTCGCCTTATATGTTTCATATGGAGCGAGGGAAATCGTAAGCAACTTGTAACATTACAAATGTTTTAGACTCGAATATCCGCATTACAAACGCGGATGGACAGGCAGAGTTCTATGTTTTGTGCTATAATCTCAGGAATATGTTTTTCTTTTATGTGAAATCTTTTTCAGTAAATAGCATAAAATAATCTTCATAAGTATTCATTTGTTTGATATACTCAGGAAGTTCTTCTCCAATCTTTGCAAATTGTTTGTCGAGTGCTTCTACTCGTGTACGAATAGACTTTTGTAGATTGTATTTCTCATCATCCACATATTCTCCTTTTATTGTATCATAATGTTCCCGTGGTAGTAAACTATATTCATTCTCTATTTCTGATATAAATTTGTCTAATAAGATTTTTTTTGCTGTTTCAATATCCTGAAGGAATATATAATGTCTCAATTTTGATATTGTTACATCTATATTATTACTTGACAACCCTTCGTTAAAGCTTTTTTCTTTTATAGCTTTAATGTTGTTGGTCATTCCCCATATCTTGAAGAATAGAACAATTTCTAAAATTCCACAAATAAGCATTACGACAAATACTGTCATTAAAAAAACTTCACTCATAATCATTTTTCTTTTTTTAAGTTATACATTAAGCTGTTTCTTTATTTCTCCAATCGGTACATCATTATTGTGCCATTATCATGTTTGTTTTGCATTTCTGAAATAAAATCTCTTACGAATGAATAGACTGTTGTAAATTGCAATTTCTCTTTTTCGAATTCAAAGTGTTCGAGTAATGTTTTTGTCGATTCTATCAAGTTGTCAGTATCGTTGTATTCTACAGAAAATCCTTCCGTTGGCAATTTTTCATTCAATGCATCAATTCTTTCATTTAGAATTTCTAATTTCTTGATCGCATACTCAATGAATCCCAGTTTTAATACCGCTATCAAGTAGTATTGATGTATAAGGTCAGTTTCCTCCTTTTCTATAGCCTCTTCAAATATAAGACAAAAACCATTCAGCAATATCTCTTGTTGCTCGTCTGAAATTGGGACATTGTTTTCAAACAGGTCATACACATCATTGTAATAATCTCTCCATGCTTTGTCAGCATTGTTCCGGTTCTTGTTGTTCAACCACCATATTCCAAGATAGACATAAGCTATTTTGTTTCCCAATTCAATACTCTTATTCAATAAGGACTTTGTTTTTGCATTGTATGGTGGAAGGTCATCCTTCCCCTTCATATACTCTTTTGCCAAGATTAAATAGTTTTCAGACAGTTTATCAGAATCAGTCTCTGCCAACATTATTTTTTCTCTTAAACCTGTCAAATAAGTTATTGTCTTGTCAAAGTATTTAGTTTTGGATTCATCGCCAAATAAGTTCTTGAGCTCTTGATTATAACTTATTAAATGCTTATGGTACTTATATAGTATTTCTTCATAAAGGAGTTCAATGTCTTTATTGTAAAGTTGGGAAAGTAGGATAAAGGCATTCATTTGATCCATTATGTCTTTTGTAGTTTCACTACATTCTTCGGAATACATGCGGTCTGCACATTCAAAGAATTTACGCCATGTAAGATTCGCATTGTCTTTGTGATAGAATTGGTCATCATATGAGTCCATGTATATCTTTCCCAATTCTGCATAACAATAATAATCCCCCTTGTTGGCTCCTTCTTGGAATGTACGGATAGCTTTGTAGGTGTTTCCCTTATCTTTCCAAATCTTGCCTATTTTGCGATATGCCTCTTTGTAACCAAGTCTGGCACTTTCTTCATAATAATAGATTGCTTGCTCTTCGTCTTCAAAGGTGTCATTGTATCCATAATAGCAATCTTCTGCCCTTCTATAATAACTTTCAGCGAGACTTTCTTCGTATTCTTCCTCCTCATCGTCAGAGAAATCTTCCATGTCTGACATTTCATTCGGCAAGTTCAATATCAAATCAATAGCATCAGGTATTGAAATATTAAAGAATTCGCGAGCATCATTTACTCTATAACCTTTTTCTGTCAAAACTGCATGAGCTATTTTCTCAGCCAAGTCACAATTGTAAAACTCTCGTTTGTACACTACTATAAATGGAGTGGCTACCCCTGTTGAAGAAGACAATTCTCTTGCACGTTCTTCGGGGTCTTTACAGGTTTTCCCTATTTTGACGATTCCTTGATACGAAGGGTTCATCATGATGTATACAAATCCTTTCATGTCGTTTTAAATATGAGTTTATAAAATTCTTTCTCTTTCCTACCTCACGCATAACCATAAAAGAAAAGCGTGAGTTGGTTTATCACGCTCCAAAGTACTACCACATACTTAAACATATCGATAAGCACAACCCACGCTACAAGCGTAGGCGTTCAACGTGCCTATTGTACGATATGTTTTTGCTTTTCGAAGGTGGTAGTTTCTGGAGCAAATCACAATAGCATTCAAACGCTATATTCCCAATTTTTTCATGTCAGTCAAAGTGACACTTCACCCAACTGACGCCACAAAGGTAAACAATGTTTTTGGAATGACAAAAGGGATGGGGAAAATTATTGTGGAAAGGCTATTTATGACTAAGTTAGAATGTTCTTTTTGTAGTTTCGTTCTCTTACTCCTTGGGGAAATTGCAGGGGACTGTTTTGTCTTTATTTCTTACATCCATTGGTAATAATTCCCGCATTTTTATTTTCTCTCTATTTTATCAGAGGGTAACGCCCTGTGACGGGGCGTTTTTTGCATATATATACAATGTACAAAGGCCGGAAGACAGAAAACGGGAAGGGCGTGTGCACACGTGCTGCCAACCGTGTGCACACGGTCAGCGGAGTTTCTTCAGATACTCTGCTATAGGTTGTGCTTACGGTCAATAGAGGGTGTGCACACGGACAGGAGGGGATGTGAATGAAAACTGGTGAAATGTATATTTATACAATCCGACTGTATAAATATGCAAAATTGACCGCGCGAAAATCGTGTATATAGGCGCGAATTTCCTTTCGGACGAAAATACGTGAAAATTTTAGCAAGTGGATAAGTGGTTGAATATCATTCTATTGATAAGGTGATATCATCACAGGGCTAAGCCTGCCTTAACCCTGTGATGAGTAAAAAAGAATAATGTGAAATTCTTATTTCTTTATATGGTTTATTGTGAAATGTTTACAAACTTTGAACCTTAATGTTTAAGCCCTACACTTTACCTTCCTTCAACTTCTTCACCATCAGGTGGGCGGCTTTTTCGCTGGCGCCGGCGGGGCCGAGGATGCGCAGGCATTCATCGTAGCCACTGAGCATGGCGGCACGTTCGGGAGTGTCGCCAATGAGGTCGGCAAGTTCGGCGCGTACATTGCGGACGGTCATCAGATGAGCCACCAGTTCTTTCACCACTCCGCGGTTGGCTACAAGGTTGACAAGCGAAATGTAGGGCACTTTCAACAGGTGGCGACGGAGGAAACTGATGACTTTGCCCATGGCGACGTAGTAGCAGACGACTTGGGGCACACGGAAGAGGGCAGTCTCCAAGGTGGCTGTGCCCGAAGTGACCAGGGCGGCACGCGAGTGGGAGAGCAGGGGATAGGTCTCGCCAAAGACTATCTTTACGGGGTGTGAGCCTATGTACTTGGCGTAGTATTCGGGGTCGATACCCGGTGCACCTGCCAGCACCAGTTGGTGGGTGTGGGCAAAGGTGGAAGCGGCTTCGAGCATCTGTGGAAGGTTGTCCTTGATCTCTTGCCGACGGCTTCCTGCCAACAGGGCGATGATGGGCTTGGAGGGTTGGAGTGCGTGACGGGCGATGAATTCGTCCTTTGTTTCGGCGTAGGTGGCTTGGAAATGGGCCACGGCATCTACGCAAGGGTTACCCACGTAGTGGATGGGGTAGTGATGTTTCTTCTCGAAGAAGGCAATCTCGAAGGGGAGGATGGAGAAAAGCTCGTCCACGTCGCGCTTGATGTTCTTGATGCGGTACTCCTTCCACGCCCATATTTTGGGTGAGATATAGTAATAGACAGGGATGCGCGTGTTGGCGCGGAGGTATTGGGCAATGTCGAGATTGAAGCCCGGATAGTCGATGAGGATGACCACATCGGGTTGCCAACTGACGATGTCGTGCTTGCACAAGCGCATGTTGGAAAGGATGGTGGGCAGGTGCATCAGTACGGGGATGAATCCCATATAGGCTAACTCGCGGTAGTGCTTCACGCGGGTGCCACCTACGGCACTCATCAGGTCGCCTCCGAAGAAGCGGAAATCGGCTTCGGGGTCTTCACTCTTCAGAGCCTTCATCAGATTGGAGGCGTGCAAGTCGCCCGAGGCTTCACCGGCTATCAGGTAGTATTTCATTGCGTATTTCGTTGATTCGTTTATGCGTTGATGGGTTGATACGTTGATGGGTTGATACGTTGATGGGTTGATACGTTGATGGGTTTATGCGTTGATGCGTTTGACCTTTCAACGTTTCAACGGTTGCGGAGCGACATTCAACGATTACTTGAATTCCCAACTTTTCATCGCTTCCAACAGGGTGTAGTCGGTCATGTCAATCTGTATGGGGGTGATGGAGATGTATCCGTTTTCGATGGCAAAGCGATCGGTATCAGTGGCTTCCGGCTCATGGTTGGCAAAGTTTCCGGTGAGCCAATAGAGGTTACCTCCACCGCGCGGATGGGGCAGTGATGCCCACTCGTTACCCCATCGGCCACGTGTCTGACGACCTGTCTTCACGCCTTTATAAGGTGCATGTTGGGGGAAGTTGACGTTCAGGCAAGAGCCTTCGGGGAGTCCCTTTTCGAGCACTTTGGCCACAATCTGTTGCACATAGGGACATGTGGGAGAGAAATCGAGGTCGGGGTCGTGGTCGCACACCGAGAATCCGATGGATGGAATCCCCTTCATACACCCTTCGAGTACTACGCCCATGGTGCCTGAGTAGTGGACATTTACGGCCGAATTGTCGCCATGGTTGATACCTCCAATCACCAGGTCAGGCTTTCGGGGTACGACGGTTTCCAATGCCAATTTGATGCAATCGGTGGGTGTGCCCGAACATTTGTAGATGGCGACACCTTCCGTCTGGCTGACGGGAGTGACGGTGACAGGCAATTGCGACGTGATGGCACAAGCCATGCCCGAACGGGGACCGTCGGGGGCAACCACAATGATGTCGGCCATCGGACGAAGGAAACTGACCAGTTCGTTGATGCCCTTGGCCAAGTGGCCATCGTCGTTGGAAATGAGTATGAGAGGACGTTGTGAATCCATGTTTTTATCTGATTTTTTTTGATGTTTCTTAAAGATTAGGTGCAAAAATAGCCAAAAAAGTGTAATGAACAAAGGCAGAAAGCCGATATTTATTGAAAAAACAGTATCTTTGTAGCCGTCTGCATAGCAGGGATACTGTGATAGCCCCTGAAAGGTTATTCACCGAAAGGGGAAGTTATCAACAGTTTGGGCAATCTTTGCCAAAAAAAATAGGCTGTTTGTAGAATTATCAGTTACTTCGCAGCCGATTAAATGTGTTTTTATGGGAAAGATAATAGCTTTAGCCAATCAGAAGGGCGGTGTGGGAAAGACCACAACCACCATTAATCTGGCCGCATCGTTGGCCACGTTGGAAAAGAAAGTGTTGGTAATTGACGCCGATCCTCAGGCAAACGCCTCGTCAGGATTGGGTGTAGATATTAAAGTGATAGAAAGTTCGATTTACGAGTGTCTTATCAATCAGACGGACATTCGCGAATCCATCTATACCACCGATATTGAGGGGCTTGACATTGTGCCTTCGCATATCGATCTGGTGGGAGCAGAGATAGAGATGCTGAACATGCCCGCCCGCGAGAAGGTGATGAAAAAGATACTGGCTACGGTGGCCGATGATTACGACTACATCCTCATCGACTGTTCGCCTTCGCTGGGATTGATAACCATCAACTCGCTGACGGCTGCCAACTCGGTCATCATACCCGTCCAGTGCGAATACTTTGCCTTGGAGGGTATCAGCAAGCTGCTGAACACCATCAAGATTATCAAGTCGAAGCTTAATCCGGCGTTGGAGATTGAGGGCTTCCTGCTGACGATGTACGACTCACGCCTGCGCCTCCACAATCAAGTGTACGACGAGGTGAAGCGCCACTTCCAGGAGTTGGTCTTCCGCACCGTCATCCAACGGAACGTAAAGTTGAGTGAAGCTCCCAGCCACGGTATCCCCGTGATACTCTACGATGCCGACTCCACCGGTGCACGCAACCACTTGGCTTTGGCGCAGGAGATAGTGAAGAAGAACGGGAAATAAATTGGGGCTTACCTTACCCCAGGGTTAAGGTTGCCTTAACCCAAGGCTAAGGCAGGTTCATCCCAAGGATAAGGGTGGACGAAGCTGGGTACGCTGATGCGCTATCAATAAGAAAAAGCAAGTGCGCATGGCCTTGTCAACTCGTCAACCCGTTAACTTGTCAACTAAAAAAAGGAAAAACATATATGGCAATAAAGAAAAAATATGCCTCATTGGGCAGAGGATTGGATGCGTTGATTTCGACAGAAGAGGTGAAGACTCAAGGTTCTTCGTCGATTCACGAAGTGCCCGTGGCACAGATAAAGGCTAACCCCAACCAACCGCGTCGCGAGTTTGACCAGACGGCTCTGCAAGAGTTGGCCGACTCGATATCCGAGATTGGTATCATCCAACCCATCACCCTTCGCAAGATGGACGACGATACCTATCAGATTATTGCCGGTGAACGACGCTTCCGTGCTTCACAACTGGCCGGATTGACCAGTGTGCCTGCCTACATCCGCACGGCCGACGATGAGAACGTGATGGAGATGGCGCTCATTGAGAACATCCAGCGCGAAGACCTCAACTCGCTGGAAATAGCCCTTGCTTACCAGCACCTGATTGAGCAATATGGCCTCACACAAGAGCGCTTGAGCGAACGGGTGGGAAAGAAGCGTACGACCATTGCCAACTACCTGCGCTTGCTGAAACTGCCTGCACAGATACAGGTGGCCCTTCAAAACAAGGAGATTGACATGGGACATGCCCGCGCCCTGTTGACACTGGACAATCCCACCATGCAGATACGCCTGTTTGAAGAACTGATGCGCGAAGGTTACTCGGTGCGCAAGGTGGAGCAGATGGTGAAAGCCTTGAACGACGGGGAAAGCGTGAAGGGTACCAGTGGCAAGAAGATAGCTCCTGCCAAATTGCCCGAGGAATACGACTTGTTGAAGAAGCAACTCTCAACCTTCTTCCAAAGCAAGGTGCAACTCTCATGCTCGGGCAAGGGAAAGGGCAAAATCAGCATCCCCTTCAATAGCGAAGAAGAACTGGAGCGCATCGTGGGGATACTGGACAAATTGAAGTGACGAGAGAGCTACGAGTGACGAGCTACGAGTTACCTGCTACAAACTACGAGTAGCGAATGGTTGGATATGATAAGGAGTATGTTTTTTACGCCCCTACAAGAGAAAAAAATCTTTCAGGTAGGGGAGAAAAAGCGAACAGAGAATAAATGGTATGAAATGTAATTGTAATAATATATATAAGGTGTGGATATGTGCCGCGCTGATGATGCTTTCAGGCTTGTCAGAGGTGATTGCCCAGCAACCGCTTCCCCGCTCGCAACAGAGGCGCGAACGCATAGAGCTGGCTCCTGTGAACGATACCCTGTTGACCGGCATCCAAAAGGCAGACACCATTGCCCGGGCCAATCGCGTCAACATGGAGGCTTTGGAGGCTCCTATTGATTCGGCCGACTTGGTGAAAAACTTACCTGACATCGAACTGGAAGAGATGCCCGTTGAGGAGGAGAAGAAACAATTCATTCCTGACCCGACGAAAGCTACTTGGCTGGCCGTTATCTTCCCTGGAGGCGGACAAATCTATAACCGCAAGTATTGGAAACTGCCCATCATATATGGTGGATTTGTAGGATGTGCATACGCCCTCACATGGAATGGACAGATGTATAGTGACTATTCGCAAGCCTATCTGGACATCATGGACGACAATCCTGCTACGGACAGTTTTCTCGACCTGCTTCCACCTGGATACAACGTAGAGGCAAACATGGATTACCTGAAGCGCGTCATCAAGCGCAAGAAGGATACCTACAGGCGCTATCGTGACTTGAGTGTGTTTGTCTTCATCGGTGTCTATGCCATCTCTATCATCGATGCATACGTGGATGCCGAGTTGGCCAGTTTCGACCTTTCGCAAGACTTGTCGATGAAGGTGAAGCCTACCATGATACAAAACAATCAGTACGACTTGCGACAAGGAAACTCCTATGGCTTGCAATGCAGCCTCAAGTTTTGAAGAAAAATAGAAAAAGGTACACATATAGACTGATAAGAATGAGTAAAATATTAACTTTCGCTATATTATTTTCCGTTTGTGTCGTGGGCATGAATGCCAAGGACGATGACAAGGCAACGGATGGATTGGGGGAAGCGGACGCTATAGAAATGCCCGAATCCATGCTTTTCCATGTTGACACCTTGCTGATGAAGTGGCATGCAAAGCATTTCCTTTCTCCTGCATCCGAGGAGTTGTTCATGGATACTGTCGCCATGGCTACCGACTCGGTGTATGCCGACCGCTTGGCCCGTATCCCCTCTGTCATAGAAATGCCTTACAACGATGTGGTGAGAAAATACATTGACCAGTACACCGGCCCTATGCGTTCGAAAGTCTCCTATCTGTTGGGAGCCATGAACTTCTATACTCCCATTTTCGAAGAGGCACTTGCCATGTACGAATTGCCGAACGAATTGAAGTACTTGCCCGTCATCGAATCGTCGTTGAATCCGACGGCTGTATCGAAAGCTGGTGCTGCCGGCCTTTGGCAATTTATGGTAAAGACGGGCAAGTTGTTCAACCTTACATACAACAGTTTGGTGGACGAACGTATGGATCCCGTCAAGTCAAGTTTTGCCGCCGCCAAGTATTTGAAGGAATTGTATGACATTTATCATGATTGGATACTGGTGATTGCTGCTTATAATTGTGGCCCGGGCAATGTGAACAAAGCCATACACAGGGCAGACGGAAGTGGAGACTATTGGGACATTTACCCCTATCTGCCACGCGAAACCCGCGGGTATGTGCCTGCGTTCATTGCAGCCAACTACATCATGAACTACTATTGCTTGCACAACATTGCACCCATGAACGCCCAACTGCCTTATGGTACTGACACGTTGCATGTCAGCCGCAATCTGCATTTCCAACAGGTGGTTGACTTGTGTAACGTAGATATGGATGCCATTCGTGCATTGAATCCGCAATACAAGAAGGACGTAGTGCCGGGCGAAAGTATGCATTGTATCCTCCGGCTTCCGTTTGATGCCGTGGCCATGTTTATTGAAAATGGAGACTCTGTCTATAACCATAAGGCCAGCGAATTGCTGAGCAGACGCAAGTTTGTGAATCTTCAGACATCGAGCAAGGGAGGCGGAGGTTTCATCTACCACACCATCAGGAGTGGGGAAAATTTGGGAAGCATTGCCCGAAAATATGGTACAACGGTAAAGGCTATACGTGACGAAAACGGAATGAGAAACAACAATATCAGAGCCGGAAAACGCTTGCGTATCCCTCAATGAGATTCACCACCACATATCACAAATCACAATTGACAATTCATGAATCATTATGGATGAGCAACATAAACAAACGGAAATGGAAGAGGAGAAAATGATAAACGACGCTTTTCAAAAGCTGCTCGATACATATCTGGCTTCCAAACATCGGAAAAAAGTAGAAATCATAACCAAGGCTTTTAACTTTGCCAAACAAGCACACAAGGGGGTGCGCCGTCGTTCAGGAGAACCTTATATCATGCATCCTCTGGCCGTGGCACAAATCGTTTGTCAGGAGATTGGGCTTGGCTCTACGTCCATTTGTTCGGCTTTGCTGCATGATGTGGTGGAGGATACGGACTATACGGTAGAGGATATTTCCAATATCTTCGGTCCTAAGATAGCTCAGATTGTAGATGGATTAACTAAAATCTCGGGAGGTATTTTTGGCGACCGTGCTTCAAGTCAAGCCGAAAACTTCAAGAAACTCTTGCTCACCATGAGCGAGGATATCCGTGTCATTCTCATCAAGATGGCCGACCGCTTGCACAACATGCGGACGTTAGGCTCAATGTTGCCCAACAAACAATATAAAATCGCTGGAGAGACTCTCTACATCTATGCTCCTTTGGCCAACAGATTGGGATTGAACAAGATAAAGAGTGAATTGGAGAATCTCAGTTTCAAGTATGAACATCCGGATATCTATCAGGAAATATCGGACAAATTGCAGGATACCCAACTTGAACGACGCACCATTTTTGAACAATTCATTGCTCCCATCAAGAAACGTTTGGATGAGAAAGGGGTGATATATCGCATAGAAGACCGTGTGAAGACACCGTATTCCATTTGGAATAAGATGCAAACCAAGCATGTGGCGTTTGAAGAAATCTATGATATATTGGCCGTCCGCATCATATTTACACCAACAGACCCAGAAGAGGAATTGAATGAATGTTTCGACATCTATGTGTCGATGAGTAAAATATACAAGTCTCATCCTGATCGTCTGCGCGATTGGATTAGCCATCCGAAAGCCAATGGATATCAAGCCTTGCACACAACGTTGATGAGCCCTCATGGCGATTGGATTGAGGTGCAGATTCGTAGTGAACGCATGAATGATGTGGCTGAACATGGATTTGCAGCCCATTGGAAATATAAAGATGGAGGTGGAAGTGAAGATGAGGGCGAATTGGACAAGTGGCTCCATACGATTAAGGAAATATTGGATGACCCGCAACCTGATGCCATGGATTTCCTTGATACAATCAAACTGAATCTGTTTGCGTCGGAAATCTTTGTATTTACTCCGAAAGGTGAAATCAAGACGATGCCTCAGAATGCTACAGCACTTGATTTTGCTTTCTCTATCCATACATTCTTGGGCAGCCATTGTATCGGAGCCAAGGTGAACCATAAACTCGTCCCGCTGAGTCATCCGTTACAAAGTGGTGACCAAGTGGAAATCATCACGTCGAAAAGTCAGCATGTAACGTCAGCATGGCTCAACTTTGCCACTACGGCAAAGGCCAAAAGCAAGATTATGGCCATTTTGCGTAAAGAACAACGCAATGCCCAACGCGAAGGTGAGGAGATGCTGAACGAATACTTCAAGGCACATGACATTGAAGCAAGTACAATCAATATAGAGAAGCTCTATAAATTCCATCAGAAAAAGACAAAGGAGGAATTGTTTGCCGCCATCGGACACAAAGATATTGTTTTGGGGGAGGCAGACTTGGATGCCTTCCGCGAGAAGAGTTCACAAGGTAACGGATGGATCAAGTTGCTTCAATTCCCCTTTGGAAATCAAAAGAATAAGAAAGGCAAGAAGGAAAAGCAACCTTCAACCACGAAGGTTGCCATCAAAGATATTGACCGCAAGAAACCTTTGTTGCTCACCGAAGAAGCAATTCAGGAGAGTTATATCATTGCCGATTGTTGTAAACCTATACCAGGTGATGATGTCTTGGGATTCATTGACGATAATAACCAGATTGTCATCCACAAGCGCCAATGTCCTGTAGCCTCACGATTGAAAAGTAGTTATGGTAATCGCATCTTGGCAGCAGAGTGGAGCACCCACAAAAAGCTTTATTTCCCTGTCAGTTTGAAATTGGAGGGTATAGACGGAGTCGGTGTTCTCAATTCCATCACCGAAATCATATCACGACAGATGAATGTCAATATCCACCGCCTTTCCTTTGAAACAAACGATGGGATATTCGTCGGGCATATACAATTAAATGTCCACGATGTGGAAGATGTGAACACCATCTGTAAGAATCTAAAGAAGATAGAACAGATAAAAACTGTGACTCGTATAGATTGTTGAGTGAAAGTGAGTACGGAGAGAGGGCTGGACACATCTCAGATTTTGTTCAGATTCTCTCTCGGTACTGCACGGGAGAATATCCTGTGTGCCTTTTGAAGTATCGTCCGAAGAATGAAGCGTTCGGAAAGTTTAGTGAATTGGAAATCTCCTGAACGGTCAGATCACTATTGTGTAGCTTGGTCTTAGCATCCAAAATCACAGCACTGGCAATGATGTCTGTAGCCATCTTGGAACTGACTTCGCGGCAGATTGTGCCCAAATATTTGGGAGTGATGCACAATTCACCAGCATAGAAAGCTACGCTTCGTTCATGCGTATAATGTTCTACCAAAAGCGCCAGAAATTTTTTGAAGATAATGTTGGCTCTGCTTTGCTTTTCAGCAGGAACCTGTGGCAATTGTCGGCGGTAGAGTGCTCCCAGTGTATATAGGAGTGAGGTAAGCAGTCCTTTGCGTACTTCAGGTGAATTGCCAATCAATTCATTTCCTTCAATGTCATAAAAGAAACGGCAGAAATTAGTAAAGAGGGTGCATTCGTCTTCTGTCAGATTAACTAATGGGTTGTATCTCATTTCGGTCATGAAGGGCAGATTGGATCGCAATAGGTTGGTATCTGCGGCAAATGAAGGAGTGAATAAGACTATATATCCTTCAAAATCATCACTGATGGATTGTGCTTGTACGATGTGGTGAGGAATGATGGTGAGCAACGTGTTTCCTGTCACATCGTATGATGTAAGGTTCATGGAGAGACTGAGCCTTCCACGTAATCCTAATATGAAAGCTCCGTTTGTCAAACGGAAAGTGTCCTTTGTTGGTTCAAAACTTCTTTTTCCTTCGGGATAGCGGATAACCATGAAGTCCTTCTCAAGTCCGAGTGTCGGTATTATATCATTGTTCATATAGAAAACTATTTTTCTTGTTGAAGTTTTGTGCAAAGGTACAACAATTCCTGAAAGGAGAAGAAAAACGAATTGTTTTTAAACAGTTTTTCGCATTCTTTTCAATCCCTTTATAATCCCTCTTGCAAAGGCTTCCTATATAGAACAGAAGAGTAGAAGAAGCGATGACTCAAAGGCTTTCCAAGAATTTCTTTCGTTCGACAATGAATCGGATATGTGTTGCTTTACCTACTGTTTTTTCTCCCTCTTTGGCTTCAATGGTAAAGGTGAGCTTACGTCCTTTCACTTCCGTCAGAGTGGCGGTTGCTTGTATGGTGGCACCGAGCGATGATGGGGCCAGGTGTGATGTTTCGATGAATCCGCCTACTGTGGTTGAATCTTCAGGAATCAGAGAAGCAACGGCTTGCATGGCCGCATTTTCCATCAAGGCAACGAGAGCCGGTGTGGCAAACACGGGCATATCACCTGAACCTAATGCTTGGGCTGTATTGTCATTGTTGACAATGACTGAACTGGTGTGAGTCAATCCTTCGGTTAACATATAAAGTCTTTGATATAAATTATGTGAGATAAAGCTATTTCAATGGTTGCGGGGGAGAGGATAGGGGAGAATGTATGTCTATGAGAGGGGTGTGCCATGCGTAGAGGGGGGCATCTCCAATGGGGATTGATGTGTTAGCTTCAATATTGTCTATGTATTCAGACAATGTGTGAGCATTTGATAACAAAGGGAGCTGCGCTTTGGACAAGAGTATGACAGTTCCTCCCAACCATTGTGTGAAAGGAAGCTCCTCTTTGGGGAATGGCTCGTGGCCAATGACCACTCCTTGTGACTTGTCCACATGTATAATAGAATGGGCATGTATTCTACCTTTTTCATCTATCAGGCGATGACAAGCATAATTGTTGGTCTGTTCAGATGGAGCCATAGGCAGGCATAGACGTCTCTGTTCAATACTTCCTTATTCTTTGGCTACTTGGAATTCCTCTTGTACGGATTCTTTGTTGGCAACGGAGGTTGTATCGGCAACAGACAGGGTATCAGTCCGATGGTATCGCATGACGGCAATGTCAGACAACAAGAGGTCGGCTACGGGAAGTACGCGGAATTCTGGTAGAGAATCGGTGCGAACTGTCTGATGCTCCGTTGATTCTTCCTTATTCTCGTAATAATATATGTGTCCATAGATTTCCTTCAGTTGGAAACTTGAATCGCAAGCCAATGACAAAGCATACTCTCCTGAGTGGTCAATGAGGGTTGATTGTCCGATGGTATCCTTGTCGTACATTATAGTGAGGCCCATGATTGCTCGTGAAACAGCCGTATCTCCCAAGAAATGGGCATTCAGTTTCCATACAAATGAGTCTCGCTGGTGGTAGTTGCTGTCCGGACTCAGTTTGAACACCATCTTGTTACTGATGGGTGAGGTGGTCAGACGCATCAGTCGGAAATCATCCCATACATCTACCGTATCTCCAGCTTCCGACATCCGTTCTATCCGTTCATAGGGAGGAATGTGTGCTGCCAGTTCTTCCTTTTTGGTAGCGTATCGTGTGTTCAGATTCTTGTAGATAGCCTCCAATTCCTTCGTATGACGCATATACCAAGTGAGTGATGTGTCAAACTCAGCTTCGGTTACATTGTATTTGTCAAAGACGTACTGTTCGTACTGTTTGCGCTTGTATCCTTCTGATGATTTCAGGTCACCGGCCATGGCCTGCATCAGGTGATAGTCATAGAGCAGGTTCTCCATTTCCTTGGGTTGAATCACATGTGAAGGAACCTCTACTGTGCATGCCGATATCCATGCAGAAGTGGCCAGGCACAAGGCAATGCGCTTTATGTCTTTGAAGAAGTGTGTCATATAGCTTTCTGGGAATTGTCGGTTTCTGTATCTTTCGCTTTGTCTGCTTGTGATTCCATATTGAGGAATCGGTTGTAGAACAGCAGCAAGGCCACGATGCCACAACTGATGGCAGCATCGGCAAAGTTAAAGATGGGGCTGAAGAAGATGAAGTGTTCACCGCCTACGAAAGGCATCCATGAGGGCCAGTTGGTCTCTATCAAAGGGAAGTAGAACATATCCACAACCTTGCCATAGAACCAAGGGGCATATCCTTCGCCTGGCGACACGAAACGGGCGACCTCATGGTAGGTGCTTTCGCTGAAGATTGCCCCATAGCATACACAATCGATGATGTTTCCTACGGCTCCGGCCAGAATACAAGACAGACAGACGATGTATCCCACAGGTACTTCTTGTATAGCCTTCTTGCACAGTTTCCATATATACCATGTGATGGCCACTGCGGCTATGATGCGGAAGCTGGTCAAGAACAACTTGTCGAAGACTTCCATACCGAAGGCCATGCCCGGGTTTTCTGTGAAATGGATGTAGAACCAGTCGGCAATGCGTATGCTTTCGCCTCGTGACATGTGGGTCTTTACCCACACTTTGATGATTTGGTCAATCAGCAGAATGGCCGTCACGATGAGGACGGCCAATCTGCCTCTTGTAAGTAGTTGCTTCATGTTCTTTAGCTACGAGTTATAAGCTACAAGCTACGAGTTAGGTGGCATATAGTGCACACCTGTCACTTGTAGCTTGTTGCTCATCACTGATTTACTTTTTCATTTGTTTGGCCTCGATGCTGAGTGTGGCATGGGGCACGGCACGCAGGCGTTCAGCCGGAATCAGCTTGCCTGTTACGCGGCATACGCCGTATGTCTTGTTCTCGATGCGGATGAGGGCGGCTTTCAAGTCACCAATGAACTTCAATTGACGTTCGGCCAAGCGGGTTGTCTCTTCTTTGGTCATGGTGTTGCTTCCTTCTTCCAATATCTTGAACGTTGGTGATGTGTCGTCCACTCCATTGCAGTCGGTATTCATCAACGTTGCCTTCATGGAGTCATAGTCGCGCTGGGCAAGCTCCAGTTTCTGCAGGATGATAGAACGGAACTCTTCCAGTTCGGCATCCGAGTACCTTGTTTTCTCTGACATGGTTTTATTAGTGTTAAAAGTTAATGATTATGCCTTCTCCACGCGGGCTACCAGCTTGAAGTCGTCGAAGTCGAGTTCGGTTCCTTCTGTCACCTCGGCCAGAGTCAGTTCGTTGGCCTGTACCTGGGTGCAGATGTACTGCTTGTACTCTTCTACGGCAGCATCGGTCTGCTCGTTGTGGGTCAGTGTCACGTTTATCTTGTCTGTAATCTCAAAGCCGCTGCTCTTGCGGATGTTCTGGATGCGGTTCACCAGTTCGCGGGCGATACCTTCGCGGCGCAGTTCCTCTGTCACCTCTACCTCCAAGGCCACAGTCAGCTTGCCTTCGTTGGCAACCAGCCAGCCGGGGATATCCTCGTTGATGATCTCCACATCGGCCACCTCTACGGTGAGCGGAGCACCTTCGATAGTCAGTGTGTAGGTGCCTTCCTTCTCCAACAGGGCGATAGCTTCCTGGTCGAGCGCCTCCATGGCGGCAGCTACGGCCTTCATCTGCTTGCCGAACTTCTTACCCATCACGCGGAAGTTACACTTCACACGCTTCACGAGCAGGCCGGTAGAGCTTTCGGCAAAGTTCACCTCCTTCACGTTCACTTCGTTCATGATGAGGTTCTTCACTGCCTCGATGTGGGCCTTTTGTTCCTCGCTTACGGTCGGTATCATGATGCACTGCAGGGGCTGACGAACCTTGATGTTCACCTTCTTGCGCAGGGCCAGTGTCATGGATGTGATGTCCTGAGCCATCTTCATGCGGGCTTCGAGGGCTTCGTCGATGAGAGCCTCGTTGCATACGGGGAACTTGGCCAAATGGATAGATACCACGTTGTCGCGTCCGGTGGTAGCAATGAGGTCCATGTAGAGGCGGTCGGCAAAGAAGGGAGCGATGGGGGCCATCAGCTTGGCTACGGTCTCCAGACAGATGTAGAGAGTCTGGTATGCCGAGAGCTTGTCAGTAGTCATGCCTCCACCCCAGAAGCGCTTACGGCTCAAGCGCACGAACCAGTTGGAGAGGTTGTCGTTCACGAAGTCCTGTACAAGGCGGCCGGCACGTGTAGGTTCATAATCGGCCAGACAGGCATCCACTTCCTTGATGAGGGAGTTCAGTACAGACAGAATCCAGCGGTCCAGTTCGGGGCGCTCGTTCATGGGCACCTCCTCTTCGCTGTAGGTGAAGCCGTCGATGTTGGCATACATGGCGAAGAAAGAGTATGTATTATATAAGGTACCGAAGAACTTGCGGCTTACTTCAGCCACACCATCTTCGTCGAACTTCAAGTTGTCCCAGGGAGACGAGTTGGTAATCATGTACCAGCGCAGGGGGTCGGAACCATACTTCTCAATGGCACCGAAGGGATCGACGGCATTGCCCAGTCGCTTGGACATCTTGTTGCCGTTCTTGTCCAGTACAAGGCCGTTAGAGATTACGCTCTTGTACGACACACTGTCGAATACCATCGTGGCGATGGCGTGGAGGGTGAAGAACCAGCCGCGGGTCTGGTCCACTCCTTCGGCAATGAAGTCGGCGGGGTAGTAGGAGCGGTTGTCAACAATCTCCTTGTTCTCGAAGGGGTAGTGCAGCTGCGCATACGGCATGGCACCCGAGTCGAACCAAACGTCGATGAGGTCCAGCTCACGCTTCATGGCCTTGCCTGTGGGAGAGACAAGGATGATGTCGTCCACGTAGGGGCGGTGCAGGTCAATCTTGTCGTAGTTCTCCTGAGTGTAGAGTCCCGGCACGAAGCCTGCCTCTTTATAGGGGTTGGCCTCCATCAGTCCGGCGGCCACTGCCTTCTCCATCTCATTGTAGAGCTCTTCCACCGAGCCGATGCAGAGTTCTTCTCCCTCTTCGCTGCGCCAGATGGGCAGGGGAGTTCCCCAGTAGCGTGAGCGGCTGAGGTTCCAGTCGTTCAGGTTCTCCAGCCATTTGCCGAAGCGTCCGGTTCCGGTTGACTCGGGTTTCCAGTTGATGGTCTTGTTCAGTTCCATCATGCGCTCCTTGGCGGCAGTCGAGCGGATGAACCAGCTGTCCAGCGGATAATAGAGGACAGGCTTGTCCGTACGCCAGCAGTGGGGGTAGTTGTGCACATGCTTCTCTATCTTGAACACCTGGTTGCCGGCCTTCAGCATCATACAGATGTAGATGTCGAGTGACTCGGCGCCGGCTGCAGCCTTCTCATCAAAGCGGCCATCCACGGTGAACTGCGGGTCGTAGGCATTCTTCACCCAGCGGCCTTCGTACTCCTTGTAGGCAGCTGTGTCGATGCACTGTGCCACGAAGTCGGCATCCAGTTCCTCCATCAGGTAGAACTTTCCGGTGAGGTCCACCATGGGGCGGGTCTCGCCCTTCTGGTTAATCATGAACAGCGAGGGGATGCCTGCTGCACGGGCCACCTGGGCATCGTCGGCACCGAAAGTAGGTGCGATGTGAACAATACCCGTACCGTCCTCGGTAGTCACATAGTCGCCGGGGATTACCCGGAAGGCCTTCTTCTCTGCCTCTATCCACTGTCCCTTCTCATCCAGTTCCACGGGCTTCACCCAGGGGATGAGCTGCTCGTACTCCATACCTACCAGGTCGGTACCCTTGTACTCGCCTACCACCTTGAAGGGGATAAGCTTGTCGCCCGGCTTATAGGCTTCGAGGTCAAGCCCTTCGGCCTTTTGGTTGAAGTGGGTGTAGAGGAGGGCTTTGGCCAATACCACGGTGATGGGCTGGCCTGTATATCCGTTGTAGCTCTGTACGGCCACGTAGTCAATCTTGGGTCCCACACAGAGGGCTGTGTTCGAGGGCAACGTCCAGGGAGTGGTTGTCCATGCGATGAAGTAGGGAGTTCCCCATGCGGCCATTTCGGGACGCGGGTTCTTCATCTTGAACTGTGCCACACAGGTGGTGTCCTTCACGTCGCGGTAGCATCCGGGCTGGTTCAACTCGTGTGAGCTGAGACCCGTACCTGCGGCGGGAGAGTAGGGCTGGATGGTGTATCCCTTGTAGAGGAGGTTCTTGCCATAGAGCTGCTTCAACAGCCACCAGAGGGTCTCGATGTAGCGGTTGTCGTAGGTGATATAGGGGTTTTCCAGGTCCACCCAGTAACCCATCTTGTGGGTCAGGTCGGTCCATTCCTTGGTGAACTTCATCACGTCAGTGCGGCAATGCGTGTTGTATTCTGCCACACTGATAGTCTTGCCAATGTCTTCTTTTTTAATACCTCGAGCCTTTTCCACGCCCAGCTCAACGGGCAGTCCGTGGGTGTCCCATCCGGCTTTACGCTTCACTTGGTATCCCTTCATGGTCTTGTACCGGCAGAAGGTGTCCTTGATGGTGCGTGCCATCACGTGGTGGATACCCGGCATACCGTTGGCCGAGGGGGGACCTTCGTAGAATACAAACGAGGGGCAGCCCTCGCGCTCTGTCATACTCTTGTGGAACACGTCTGCTTCGTCCCACTGCTTCAGCACTGCCTTGTTCACCTCCGAGAGGTTCAGTTGGCTATGTTCGGCAAATCTCTTATCCATGCGCTTTATAGTTATTTTTGTTACCTTTCGTTAATTAAAGGCGCAAAAGTACTCAAAATATTTGAGAGACGGAAGCAAACTGACTGAAAATGTGTTAAGGGACACTTTTCTCTGTCCTTTGGCTTGTGTGGGATGGGGTTTTCAGTCCTCATCCTTCATCTTTCGGAGCAGTTCCTGCTGGTGTGGTGTGAGGGCTTTGGGCAGGTCCACCTGGAAGGTCACTATCAGGTCGCCCGCCTCTCCCTCGTGTCTATATACGGGGAATCCCTTGCCTCGCAGTCGCACTTTACTGAGGTTCTGTGTCAGGGGCTTCACCTTCAGTCTGACGGCTCCCGTCAGGGTGTCGATGGTAGTCTCGCCTCCCAACAGGGCGGTGTATAGGTCGATGTGTGCCGTGGTGCTGAGGTCGTCTCCTTGCCGTTCAAAGCGCGGGTCGGGCGCGATGTGCAGGGTCAGGTAGAGGTCGCCGTCGGTTCCTCCCTGTTGTCCCTTTCCTCCCTTGCCGGCCAGTCTGATGCGTTGGCCGTTGGCAATGCCGGCGGGTATGGTGATGCGCAGCTTGCGGTCGAACACTTGGATGATGCGCCGATGGGTGGTGGCAGCCTCTTGCAGGGTCAGTTGCAGCTCGGCTTCGAAGTCCTGTCCGCGCACTCCCTGTTGTCTTCTCCGTCCCTGTGTGCCAAACAGTTGCTCGAAGAATGTGGAGAATCCGCTGTCTCCTTGCGTGAAGCCTCCGAAGCCACTTCCCATACCCTCTGTGAAGTCCCCATAGAACTCCCCGTATCCGCCTCCCGTCCGGCTGTTCTGCCGGTTGCGCCGCTGTGCCTCCATCTCCTCGGCCTGACGCCAGTGCTGGCCATACTCGTCGTACTTCTGCCGCTTCTCAGGGTCGCCCAACACCTCGTTGGCTTCGTTCAGTTGTTGGAACTTGGCCTGTGCCGTCGGGTCGTCGGGATGCAGGTCGGGGTGATACTGGCGGGCCAGCCGGCGGTAGGCCCGTTTGATGTCGGCCTGTGTGGCCGTGCGTTCCACACCCAGTGTGTGGTAATAGTCGATGTAGTCCATATATACCTTATTTATATATATAGCCCATAACGGCCGGGTGGCCCGTTTGGTTCAGTGAACAATTCCCTGCCCCGTGTGTTTAGCTGTGAGAAACCGGATAAACTTGAACAGCTTATGAGAAGAATGAAGACTTTGCCCCTGTGGGGCACACTGTTTGCCTGGCTCGGATGGGCCTCTGTGACATCGGCCCAGACCGCCGGTTCTCCAGCCGCAATCTCTCCGGCCACTCTGCCCGAGGCTTGGGTCGGTGCCGACGAGGTGGTGGTGCAGACACTTCCCGTAGAGGATGCCTGGTGGACAGGCTTCGGCGATGCCACGCTCGACTCGCTCATCCGTCTGGCCATGCAGCAGAACCTTTCGGTGGAGACTGCCATCAGCCGCATGGAGCAGGCAAGACTGAACCTCAACATAGAGCGGGGAGCCTTTCTGCCCTCCATCGGTGTGAATGGCGGATGGACACGCCAACAGACCAGCGGCAACACTGGGGGAGGCTCACGTTCGTGGAGCGGGCAGTACAACCTGACGGCCAACATGACGTGGGAGGTGGACCTCTTCGGCAGCATCCGCCAGCGCGTGAAGGCCCAGCGCGAACAGTTCCTGGCCAGCGAGGAGGAGTACCGTGGGGTGATGGTCGCCCTGTGTGCACAGGTGGCCACGGCCTACTTCAGCCTGCGCCAGTACCAGCAGGAGTGGGAAGTGCTGGACCACAACTGCGAGTCGCAGCTGGCCGTGGTGAACCTGACTGAGGCCCGCAACCGCAGTGGTCTGGCCTCGAAGCTCGACGTGGCCCAGGCCCGCCAGGTCTATTATGGAACCCTGGCCCAACAGCCTGCCATGGAGGCTGCCATCATCCGCACGATGAACCAGCTGGCCGTGCTTCTCGGCCAGTTTCCCCAACAGGTGGTGCAGGGCCTGTCAGACCCGGCTCCGTTGCCCGACTATATGGAGGTGGTGGGTGTGGACGTGCCTGCCTCGCTCATCCGCCGACGCCCCGACATCCGTCAGGCCGAACGGCAAGTGGAGGCACAGGCTGCCCTGTTGGGAGCGGCCAAAAGGGACTGGTTGCCCCGCTTCTTCCTCGACGGCTCCATTGGCTATGCTTCCTCGGAGCTGAAGAGTCTGCCCCGCGCCGGCAGCCTGTCGTGGCAGATTGCCCCCTCGATGAGCTGGACCCTCTTCAACGGCGGACAGCGGACGAACAACATCCGCCTGAACCGTGCCCAGCTGGACGAAGCCATCACGCAGTACAACCAGACGGTGCTGACCGCCATGCAGGAGGCCGCCACTGCCATGAGTGCCTACACCAACTCCATTGAGCAGATTGTGGCCACACGCCAGGCCTTCGTACAGAGCCAGACGGCACTCACCCTTTCGCTCGACCTCTACAAGCAGGGGCTTACCACCTTCCAGAGTGTGCTCGATGCACAGCGCTCGCTCCTCGGCTACGAAGAGAGTCTGGTACAGGCCCAGGCCGCTTCGCTCACCACCCTGGTACAGCTGTATCAGGCGTTGGGAGGAGGGTGGGAGTGAGAAATTCTTCAAAAGGAGTTCAGGAGTTGCAGTAGTTCAGGAGTTCAGACAATACTTCTGCCCTTATGCAAGCCTGTCATTTGTCTGAACTCCTGTAACTCCTGAAACTCCTGAACTCCTACAAAATTTTCTATAAACCACCCATAAACCAACAGACTATGAACCTACATCCCATTCCCCTGCTCCTGCTTGCACTGGCCACCGCCCTGGCAGGATGCGGCAAACGCAGCAGTGCCTCCGGCGACTCTGAGGCCACACTGCCCATTCAGGTGGCCCATCCTATGGTGAAGGACGTTGTCCTTACCCGCCAATATCCCGGTTACCTTTCAGCTGATGCGGCCGTGGAGGTGATGTGCCGGGTGAACGGACAGCTCACCCAGAGCAACGTCACGGCCGGACAGCGTGTGCGCAAGGGCGACGTACTCTGGCTGATCGACCCCACTCCCTACCGCGATGCGGTGCGTCAGGCCGAAGCCACCCTGAAGACCGCACAGGCCGAACTGGCATACGCCCGCAGCAGCTACGAGCGTATGCAAGAGGTAATCAAGAGCGAGGCCGTGAGCGAGATACAGCTCCTGCAGGCCGAAGCCAACGTGAAGAAGTGTGAGGCGGCCCTGCACAGCGCCGAGGCCAGTCTGAACACGGCCCGCACTGACCTGGGCTATTGCCAGATCAAGGCTCCCATCGACGGACAGATTACGAAGGGCAACTTCAGTGTGGGCGCATATATCCCCGGCGGAGGCAGTCCGGTGGCCATGGCCACCATCTATAAGGACGACATCATGTATGCGAACTTCACCGTGGCCGACAACCAGTGGCTGCGCCAGCTGCTCGTCGAGGAGCTGACGAAACACTCGGCGGACAGTACCTACTACGTAACCGTCCGTCTGGGCGAGGGTGGCAACTTGAAGTGGCAGGCCCGGCTCGACTACCTGTCGCCCAACGTCTCCCTCACCACGGGTACACTGGACGTGCGTGCCGTGCTCACAGACCCGAGCCACCTGCTGAAGGCCGGCTCCTACGTCACCATTACCCTGCCCGTGGGTGAACTGCCCGATGCCCTGTTGGTGCCCGATGCCAGCATTGGTACTGACCAATTAGGAAAATACCTCTATGTGGTCTCCGACTCGGGAGTGGTGCACTACCGCCACATCGAGACGGGCGAACTTATCGACGACACCCTGCGCATCGTGAAGTCGGGACTGCGGCCTGCCGACCTCTATGTGACCCATGCCCTGCTGAAGGTGCGCGATGGGATGCACATCACACCTGTGGTGACTCCCACCAAGTGAGACAAGGATATTTCACCCATGGAGACAGGTATCTCACCACACAACAGACACCGTGTCTGATGGTATGACACACACCGTGTCTGATGATGTGCCACACACGGTGTCTGTTGGTGCACCACACACCGTGTCTGATGGGGAGATACTCAGGTGTCACCAACCGAGACTATTAGTGTCGCCATAGGTGAGACTACTGGTGTCGCATAGGGTGAGACTACTGGTGTCGCCTTCTGCCTCTACAGTGTCTCTGCTTCGCTGTCCCCCGTTTATAATAACCAACCCCAAACCAAAGCCATTATGAATTTCTCCCATTTCTTCATCAAGCGGCCTATCCTGGCCACCGTGCTGGCCCTGCTTTTCGTGGTGGCCGGCCTCCTCAGCCTGGGCGTGTTGCCCGTGGCACAGTATCCCGACATCACACCGCCCACCGTGCAGGTGAAGGCCACCTATCCGGGCGCCAATGCCAACACCGTGGCCCAGACGGTGGGCATCCCCATCGAACAGCAGGTGAACGGTGTGGAGGGGATGATGTACATGTCCTCCACCTCGTCGGCCTCGGGCGAGTACCGCCTGACCGTCACCTTCGAGGTGGGTACCGATGTGGATATGGCCACTGTCATGGTGCAGAATCGGGTGAACGCGGCACTGCCCTCGCTGCCCGATGCCGTGAAGCAGCAGGGAGTGGCGGTGACGAAACAGAGTACCGACATCCTGATGTTCCTCACACTGACGGGTGACTCGCTGTACGATGGCCTCTACCTGGCCAACTACGCCCAGCTCAACCTGAGCGACCAGTTGGCCCGTGTGCCGGGTGTGGGCAGTGTGCAGGTGATGGGTACGGGCAACTATTCGATGCGCGTATGGCTCGACCCCGAGGCTATGCGCATCCGTGGTGTCACTCCCCAAGAGGTCTATCAGGCTGTGGCTGCCCAGAACATGCAGGTGTCGGCCGGGTATGTGGGCCAGCCCGTCGGCGCGGGCGACGACAATGCCTTCCAGTATGCCCTTTCGGTGAAGGGGCGGTTGGAGACTCCCGAGGAGTTCGGGCGCATCATCATCCGTGTGGAGGACGGCGAGCGGCTGTTGCGCCTCTCTGACGTGGCCCGCATCGAAGTCGGCAGCCAGACGTACACCACCATCTCGCGCGTCAACGGACAGCCCACGGCGGCCATCGCCATCTATCAGTTGCCAGGGGCCAATGCCTTGGAGGTGGTGACGGACGTGCGCGACCGCATGGACGAACTGGCCCAAGCCCTTCCCGTCGGGGTCAGGTACGAGGTGGCACTGGACACTACGGAGGTGGTGTCGGCCTCCATCCACGAGGTGCTCAAGACCTTCATTGAAGCCACGGTGCTGGTGGTGCTGGTCATCTTCCTGTTCCTGCGAAGCTGGCGGGCGGTCATCATCCCCTGCATCACCATCCCCGTCTCGCTGATAGGTACGCTGGCGGTCATGCATCTGTTGGGCTTCTCCCTGAATATGCTCACCCTGTTCGGACTGGTGCTGGCCATCGCTATAGTGGTAGATGACGCCATTGTGGTGACTGAGAACGCCACCCGCCTGCTTTCCACCGGGCGCTACCGGTCGGCTGCCGATGCCACCACCGATGCCATGCGCGAGATTACGGGACCCATTGTGGGAGTGGTGCTGGTGATGCTCGCTGTCTTCCTGCCCACCATCTTCATTGGGGGCATCTCCGGAGAACTGTACAAGCAGTTTGCCCTCACCATAGCGGCCTCGACGGTCATCAGCGCTATCAATTCGCTGACACTCTCGCCAGCCTTGTGTGCCCTGTTGCTGAAAGGGCCTGCCGCCTCCCTCCAACCGGAGGCGGAGACTGCCTCTGAAGGAACTGAAGGCTCTATGGATACTATAGCCTCTAAAGCCCCCGCAGCTTCCACTGGCCGCCTGCAGCGACTCTTCGACCGCACGGTAGGCACCTTGCTGGTGCGCCCGGCCCTGACGGCCATCACCTTTGTCATTATGGCCGTGGCGGCCTTCACTCTGTACGACCGTTGGCCTTCGACCTTCATTCCCGAGGAGGACGACGGGTACTTCATGGTGGCCGTGCAACTGCCTCCGGCCTCGTCGCTCACGCGCACCGAGCAGGTCTGCTCCGAGGTGGAACAGATGCTGTCGGCCTATCCCGAGGTGAAGACCTGTATCAGTCTGGCCGGATTCAACCTGATGGGGGGCGGTGCACAGACGAACGCGGGCACCTTCTTCGTGGTGCTGAAGGACTGGAAGGAACGCAAGGGTAGGGAGCATCATGCAGCCACGGTGGTGGAGCGGTTCAATGCCGAGGTCTATGCCCGCGTGCAACAGGCTCAGGTGTTTGCCATGATACCGCCGGCTATCCCGGGACTGGGCGCTACGGGCGGCCTGCAGCTCGAGTTGGAGGACCGCCGCTCACTGGGTGCGGCCGAGATGCAGAAAGCCGTGCAGACCCTCATGCAGACGTGGCACACCGAGCCGGCACTGGCAGGCGTGAGCAGTGTCTTCCAGGCCAATGTGCCGCAATACTTCCTTGAGATTGACCGCGACAAGGTGCAGGTGATGGGGCTGACGATGGATGCCGTCTTCCAGACTTTGGCTTACTATATGGGGCAGGCCTATGTGAACGATTACGTGCAGTTCGGCCGCACGTACCAGGTGCTCCTCTCGGCTGGCGAGCAGTCGCAGAAGCAAGCGGCCGACGTGCTTCGCCTCAGTGTGACAAACAAAGATGGGGAAGTGGTTCCCTTCAGCGCGTTCACTTGGCTGAAGGAGCAGTTGGGGATGGATCAGATAACGCGCTACAACATGTACGACGCGGCGGCCCTGACCTGCAATGTGGCAGCGGGCTACAGTTCGGGCGAAGCTATCGAAGCTATGGAGCGCCTCGTACAGCGCGAGTTGGGCGACAGCTTCGGCTATGAGTGGACCTCCGTCGCTTATCAGGAACAGGAGGCTCAGGGCAGCACGGCACTGGTCTTTGCCATGGCCTTGCTGGTGGCCTTCCTGGTGTTGGCTGCACAGTACGAGAGCTGGACCAGTCCTGTGGCCGCCGTCATGGGTGTGCCCATTGCCCTGCTGGGCGCTGTCATGGGCTGTTGGCTCTTCGGCCTGCCCGTCAGCATCTACTCACAGATAGGCATCGTGCTCCTCATAGCCCTCAGTGCCAAGAACGGTATCCTCATCGTGGAGTTTGCCCGCGACTATCGGGCCCAGGGCTTCGGCATCCGCCAGAGTGCCTCCGAGGCGGCCAGTGTCCGGCTGCGCCCCATCCTGATGACCTCCCTCTCGTTTGTCTTCGGAGTGATGCCCCTGCTCTTTGCCAGTGGTGCCGGCGCAGGCAGTGAACTCTCCCTTGGGGCAACCGTCGTATTCGGCATGGCGCTCAACACCGTGGTCGCTACCCTCTATATCCCCAGCTGGTACGAGTGGATGCAGACGATGGAGGAACGCTTCTTCTCCCGCAAAGCTGTGGGGAAGAAGGTGGTGAAGAAATAAAGATGATAGAAAGGCATAAAGGAGTTCAGGAGTTATAGCCTTACAGGAGTTCAGAAGTTCAGGTGTTTCAGGAGTTCAGACAATAGTACTGCTTGCATGTGGGCAAAGCATTTGTCTGAACTCCTGAGCTCCTGAACTTCTGAACTCCTGTAAGGTAACTCCTGAACTCCTCTGTAAGTATGGTTAGGAGAGCGATATCACATTATCTTCTCCAGCACCTTCTCGCACTTCACGATGTCGTTGGGGCGGATGACCACGTTGGCATTCTCCCCTTGTGCAAAGGCGTACATATACTCGATGAAGATCTCCTCCTCGGCCAGTTGGTCGAGGATGCCGGCCAAGGAGCCGGCCACGTCGGGACAAGAGATGCAAACCACATCGGTGAGCATCACGGCGAAGTTGGCACCGCGCAGTGCCTCCACTGCCTTCTCCACGTCGCTGACGATGAGTCGCAGGATGCCGAACTCGGTAGTCTCCGCCATACTGAAGGCGTGCATATTGATGCCGTTCTCGGCCAGTACCTTGGTCACGTTGTTGATTCTTCCTGCCTTGTTCTCGAGGAACACTGATACTTGCTTGATAGTCATAGCTTGATTGATTGTCGGACTCTCCCCCTCAGCCCTCCCAAGGGAGGGGAGTGGGTAGCCCGTTGGGTTAATGGTTACTATTCTTCTTATTATTATTGTTGTCAGTTACTGAAGCATCCTACGCCCCTCCCTTGGGAGGGGACGGGGGAGGGGCTCCTATTGCAACTTCCGGTTGTCTATCACATGCTTGCCCTTGCCCTGACTGCGTTCGATGCTGCCCGGCTCCATCAGCTTCACGTCGGCACTGATGGAGAGGACGCTCTTGAGCTTGTCGCTCAGTCCCTTCTTCATGGCAAGCATACGGCCGATGTCGTCGCTGAAGTAGTCGCGGCGGACCTCCACCTGTACCTGCAGGGTGTCGAGGTTGTTCACACGGTCAACAAGGAGCATATACTGCGGCTCGAACTCGGGCATGGTGAGGATGACGCTCTCCACTTGTGAGGGGAATACGTTGATGCCTCGGATGATGAGCATGTCGTCGCTTCGTCCCACGATGCGTCCCATCTTGACGGCGGTTCGTCCACAGGGGCAAGGGTCGTTGTAGAGGGTACAGAGGTCCTTCGTACGGTAGCGAAGTACGGGCATTCCCTCCTTGGTCAGAGTGGTGAACACCAGCTCGCCTTGGGTGCCATAGGGCAGTTGCTCCAGTGTCTCGGGGTTGATGATTTCGGGGTAGAAGTGGTCCTCACAGATGTGTGAGCCGTTCTGCTCCTGACACTCGTATGATACACCCGGGCCCATAATCTCACTCAAACCATAGATGTTGTAGCCCTTCAATCCGAGGCGCTCTTCTATCTCCTTACGCATGTTCTCGGTCCAAGGCTCTGCACCGAAGGCTCCGATGCGCAGACCGATGTCCTCCTTCGAGAGTCCCATCTTCTCCAGTGTCTCGGCCAGATAGAGGGCGTATGAGGGAGTGCACGCAATACCCGATATCTTCAGGTCGCGGATAAGGCGGATGTGCTTCTCAGTGTTACCCGTAGAGGTGGGGATAACTGTGGCACCGAGGTTCTCCACACCATAGTGGGCACCCAATCCACCAGTAAAGAGTCCATAGCCGTAGGCCACTGAGAAGGTGTCGTCGCGGGTAACACCATAGGCGGTGAGGCAGCGTGCCATCACCTCGGACCACACAGCCAAGTCCTTACGGGTGTAGCCAACGATGGTGGGGTTGCCCGTCGTACCACTGGAGGCATGCACACGCACAATTTCTGAGGGAGGGGCGGCTTGCAAGCCATAGGGATAATTATCGCGCAGGTCCTGTTTGGTGGTAAAGGGGAGTTTCACTATGTCGTCGATGCTGCGGATGTCCTCGGGAGAGAGGTCCATAGCCTGCATCTTGTTACGGTAGAAGGGGACGTTGTGATAGACATACGTCACCAGCTTCTGTAGCCGCTTGCTCTGCAGGGCGTGCATCTCATCGCGGCTCATACATTCTTTGTTAGGATTCCAAATCATAATAGTATTGTTTGGACCTTCCCCCTTGCCCCTCCCAGGGGAGGGGAGTGGATGGTCCGTTTAGGTTGATGATTATTGTTATTATTGTTATTGTTGTTGTTGTCAGTTGCTGAAGCATCCTACGCCCCTCCCTTGGGAGGGGAAGGGGGGGAGGGTCTCTTTATTTATGGTCCTCATGGAACGCCTTCATGCGCTCCTCCATAACGGGATACAGCTCGTCTCTCATACGTGAGGTGCAGGCACGGACTCCCTGCTGCTGGCTGCCGGTGGTGGAGAGGTTGATGCTGCTCACACCGTAGTAGAGCAACTCTTTCAGCAGTTCGCCACCCGTCATGCCCGGGTAACCTATGGTGAAGAAGAAGCCGTCGCCGACTACCTGTGTGGCATCATAGTCATAGACGATGTGGAAGCCATTGTCGGTGAATATCTTCTTCATCTTCTCGGCCCGCACGGCATATTCGCGGGTGTCCTCCACGAAGTTAATCTTTCCTTCGGTAGAGAGGCGGAGCATCTCGGCGTATGCATATTGGGTAGAGGCTGTGCAGCCCGATGTAATCATGTAGAGGATGCTGGCAATGAGTGTCTGTCCGAACACACCTGCATCCTTGTAGCGCTCTGCCAAAGCGGGGAAGTGGCGGTCGAACAGTTTGTCGCTGATGCAGACGAGAGCCATGCGCTGTCCGGCATAGCTGAATATCTTCGAGGAGGACAACATGAGGATGTAATTGTCGGTATAATGGGCCACCGTGGGGGCATAGGGCGGCTCGAAGGGATGTCCCATGTCGCGGCGGAAGTCCATGCAGAAGTAGGCCAGGTCCTCCATCACGATGACGTCGTGCTTCGTGGCCAGTTCGCCTATGATGGCCAGTTCCTCTTCCTCCAGGCATATCCATGCCGGGTTGTTGGGGTTGCTGTAGATGATGGCGGCGATGTCGCCTGCACTGAGCATCTCCTCCAGCTTCTGCCGTAGGGCTTCACCACGATAGGGGTAGATGTCGAACTCCACCCATTCGGCACCGATGACCCGCAGTTGTGACTTCTGTATGGGGAAGCCCGGGTCTATAAAGAGCACCTTGTTCTTGCCCGGTGTGCGTTGGGTGCAGGCGATGAACGAGCCGAACGAGCCGGCCACACTGCCTACCGTAGGCACACATGAGCGGGGGGAAATATCGACATTGAGGAATGCCTTGACGAAGCGCGATGCCTCTTCCTTCAGTTCGGGTACACCGGCGGCTGCAGGATATTGCGACCCTACGCCGCGGTCAAGGGCGGCCTTCTCGGCCTCTACACCATAGTGGTTCACCGGCAGTCCGGGCGAACCTTGGTCCATGCGGATGAAGGGGATGCCTGTCTCTTTCTCCAAGTATTGTGCCACCAGCAGCACTTCACCGATGGTAGCTCGTGACAGGTCGGCCACTTTGCATTCCTGTGCCGCCTGCTCTACTAATGCTTCACTGAATATCTTCATGGTTGTGTCATTTTACTGCCTCCAGTCCTAAGTCAAAAGCCTTCAGGTTGGCCTCCACTACCTTGTCTCCCTTACTGGCAAATACGCGGGTGATGCTCTCGCGCAACTGTTCGGGGCTGAGGATGTCGATGTAACGGGCTGCCATGCCCAGCAGGATGACGTTGGCACTCTTAGGCAAGTTGTTTTCCTTGGCCACGTCCTCAATGGGGAGGGCGGCCACATGGGGCAAGTTCTCCAGCTCCTTCATCAGAGCCTCTTCTTCGGGATAGTTGGGGATGTTCTTGAAGGGGTGTGAGGAGGTGATAACCCAAGCCTCCTTATTAATATAAGGTATATAGCGCAGTGCCTCCATCGGCTCCATGGAGATGATGAGGTCAGTTGCCCCTTGCTTGATGAGGTCAGAGTGGATAAGCTCGGTTGACAGGCGCAGGTTACTCTGCACGTCGCCTCCACGTTGGCTCATGCCGTGCACCTCGGCCTGCTTCAGATTGAGGCCCGCAGCCGTAGCCGCATCGCCTATGATGGTGGCAATGGTGAGGATGCCTTGTCCTCCCACGCCGGCAAGTATGATGTCTTTTTTCATATTCTTTTTAGTTGTCAACTGGACTATTTCTTATTCCTCAGTTTCCTTTGCAGTGTCTGCATACATTCGCGGCGGGGGATGATGACGGAGACACCGGGGTATTCTATCTCTTCGCGGATGATGCGCGTAATCTCCTCCATGTTCTTCGGCAGGGGCACCACCACGCGGACATGTTCGGGGGCAAGTCCGAGTCCCAAGCAGATGGCTTCGAACTTGTTGGTGCCTGCCGAGTCCTGACCGCCAGTCATGGCGGTGGTCAGGTTGTCGGAGATGATGACGGTGATGTTCGACCCGTCGTTGATGGCGTCGAGCAGACCCGTCATGCCCGAGTGTGTGAAGGTGGAGTCGCCAATCACGGCAATGGCGGGGAAGAGGCCGGCATCGGCCGCACCCTTGGCCATGGTGATAGAGGCTCCCATATCCACGCAACTGTCGATGGCACGGAAGGGTGGGAGGGCGCCCAGCGTGTAGCAGCCAATGTCGCCGAAGATGCGTGCACCTTCGTATTCGGCAGCCACCTTGTTCAGGGCGTCATACACGTCGCGGTGGCCACATCCCTGACAGAGTGCCGGCGGACGTGGCATCACATTTTGTGCCTGCACGTAGGGTTGTTCGATGGTCACTCCCAAGGCTTTGCCAACACAATCGGGGGTCAGTTCGCCCATGCGGGGAAGGTCGCCCGTCAGTCGTCCTTTGATGGGATAGTCAGCACCGAGCAGGCTCTTCACCTGCTCCTCCACCAAGGGTTGTCCGTCCTCAGCGATGAGCAGGGCCTCACACTCGTTGGCGAGGGCCTTGATGGCTGCTTCGGGCAGAGGATATTGCGATACTTTCAGTACGGGGATGCCCAGCTCCTGCGGGCAATTCTCCATGACGTAGTTGTAGGCTATGCCGCAGGCAATGACGCCCAAAGGAGCTACGTTACCCGTAGCTGCTGGTCGCTTGCAGCTGTTGTAGGGTGACGCTTCCGACGAGGCCAATAGGCTGTCCTGTTTGCCCACGAGCGATGCATACTGGCGGCGGGCATTGGCAGGCAGGAGCACCCAATGGGTGCGGTCGGTCTCGGGGTGGAGCACATTCTGCGGCCTTGGCTCGCGCACGGTGACTCCGGCACGCGAGTGTGCCAGACGGGTGACCACGCGCATCAGCACGGGCAGCTTCGTCTCCTCGGAGAGGGCGTAGGCGTAGGGCATCATGTCGTAAGCCTCCTGCTGTGTCGAAGGTTCCAGAATGGGTATCATGGCAAACTTGCCGTAGAAGCGAGAGTCCTGTTCGTTCTGCGACGAGTGCATCGAGGGATCGTCGGCAGCCAACACCACCAGTCCGCCATTCACACCCGTGATGGCAGAGTTGACGAAGGCATCGGCGGCCACATTCATGCCCACATGCTTCATGCACACCAGTGCCCGTTTGCCGGCATACGCCATACCCAGTGCGGCCTCCATCGCCGTCTTTTCGTTGGTACACCAGCGGCTGCGCACCTCGGGTGCATGTGCCTGTATGTATTCGGTTATCTCAGTCGAGGGCGTACCGGGGTAGGCATACACGCCGCTGATGCCGGCATGGATAGCCCCGAGCGCTATGGCTTCGTCGCCCAAAAGTAGTTTTCTTGTTATCATATCGTCTTGTCTTCCTTATTCAGATTAAACTTGTCCGCATCTCTCAGCACCGGGAACTTCCGCTTGAATTCGATGAGCCGTTCCATGTCTATCTCGGCCGATGCCTCGCACTCTTCGCCATGGGCGCAGGCGGCTATCGTCTTGCCGTAGGGGTCGATGATGACGCTGCCGCCGCAGTAGTCACACGTCGGGTCGTAGCCCACGCGGTTCACGCCTGCCACATAGCACTGGTTCTCGATGGCGCGGGCCACCAGCAGGGCGCTCCATGCCTCCACGCGCGGGGTGGGCCAGCTGGCCACGTAGAGTATCATGTCGTAGTCGCCATGGTTGCGCGACCAGACTGGGAAACGCAGGTCGTAGCACACCTCAAGGAGGATGCGCACACCTTTCCATTCCACAATGACGCGTTCGTCTCCGGGGGTGAAGCGCAGGTGTTCGCCTCCATAGGTGAACAGGTGCTTCTTGTCGTAGTGGGTAACTGTGCCGTCGGGCTTCACGAAGTAGAAGCGGTTGTAGTATTTGCCCTCAATCTCTGTGGCCACGCTGCCGGCTATGGCGGCTTTCATGTGGGCGGCTGTCTTCTTCATCCAGTTGAGGGTGTAGTTCTTCCGCTCGGCTATTCCGTCGGGGTGGGTACAGAATCCGGTTGAGAACATTTCGGGCAACACGTAGAGGTCGGCCCCCTTGTTTTGCATGATGGCCTTCTTCGCCCGTTGGCAGTTTTCCGCGGGGTTGGCCCATTCAATATTGCGTTGTAGGATGACTGTTTTCATTTCTTTTGTCGTTAATAGGGCCGCAAAGGTAACAAAAAAATAGAAAGATTCGTGTTTCTTTGACAAAATAATACGGGAATGTTGCATCTTTCCGTTCTTTTGCCTAAATTTGTCAGCTCAAAACATAAAGTCAGCAAAAAGATGGACAAACATTTGCATATCTCAGATAATTTGTTAGCAAGCAAGCAAGCAAGTGTATATATATAAATAGGTATAGGACGGGCCTTGGCCCGGACGGACAGATGTCCCTGTCTGGTGGGAGCGTAAGCTCACGCCGGGCAGGGACATCTGCGTTTATGTAACAACAACAGGAATGACTATGGAAGAGAGACACAGAGAGAGATGGTATGAGGCTCCCCGGATGGAGCTTGTGGAAGTGGCCGTTGAACACGGCTTCGCTGTCAGCGATGTCACCGTAGGCGGATGGGGCGACGGCGGCAGCCTCGGTGGCGGAGAAGCAGAGGAGTTTTGGTAGGATGCCTGGCCCCTTGGGGGGCAAGTTCTAAGTTCAAAGTTTCAGGTTCCAAATTCAAAGGGGCAAGTTCTCAAGGTTTATGCCGTCTTTGTCATTCTGAACGTAGTTTACGTAGTGAAGAATCTGTAAACGCAAGCAAGGAGCAATTTATGCTGACGTATGCAGTTCCTTCCTGTCGTCAGGATGGCTGATGGCGATGGCAGATGGCGATGGCTTTGAACTTGGAACCTTGAACCTGAAACCTTGAACTTTAAACTTTAACCTTGAAACCAATTAACAATCTTAATTATTTGTATCAACAATGAAAAGAAAGTATTTGACCATTGCAGCTTTGGCCGCGATAGTGGCAGGCTGCTCCAGCGACGAGACGCTCACCCCACAGGTGGACAACCTCAAGGATACGCCCATCACCGTCAGTGCCGGTGTGGAGGGAATGAAGACACGTGCAGGATACGGGACCGATGCGACGGACGACACCCAGAGTGTGCTCCCCGCAACGTTCTACCTCGGCATCGACCAGACAGGGGATGACTATGACTATCCCAATATGCTGATGACAAAGGCTGAGGAGGGAAATGCCTACACCCCCGAGTCTCAGCTCCTTTGGGCGGGTGGCACTGAGAACGTCACCGTCACCGCCGCCACCTTCCCGCTTGATGGGGCGCAGACCTTGACGGTGCTGGCCGACCAGAGCACTGCCGAAGGGGTGACGGGCAGCGACCACCTGCTGATGACAGGCAAAGAGGTAGCCCCCTCGGCCGAGGGCATTTCGGTAGAGTTCTCACACCTGATGTCGAAAGTCCTCCTGACCATTACCCTTGGCGACGAGTTCAACGAAGCCGAAAACCCATTTACGGATGTCACTTTCAAGGGAACCGTAGCCAGCAACAGCTATACAGCCGGAACGGGTTGGGCTGAAATTGCTGCGGATGCCACTGCTACGGACATCACACCGCTCTGCAACGCATACACCGCACCGGCCACCGACAAGCCAAACGCCACTGCCGGGTACGAGGTTGTCCTCGTGCCACAGACGGTGGCTGCCGGTGGATTCAGCGTACAGTTCAACGTGGGCGACCGTACGTTCAAGTGGACTTCCGCAAGTGATGTTACCCTTGCGGGCGGCTATGAATACACCCTCGCCCTTACAGCCGGGAAGGACAAGGTGACATTGGGCGGCATCACTGCAAGCAAATGGACTCCGTCAGCAACAGGCAGTGACCTTAAAACTGAGTAATAACATAAAACGATTATGACAATGAAGACATACAGATATGCAGCCTTATCCCTCCTGACATTGGGCTTTGCAAGTTGCTCACAGGAAGAGGGCTTTGCTCCACAAGGCGGAGAAGAGCAGGAGATTCATCTCAACATCACTGCTGGCGGTGTACAGACACGCGTGAACACACTTGAAGGTGGAGACGTGTGGGAGGATGGTGACGAACTTTACTTCTGTAGAATATCTAAGGAGAATCAATGGGCAGAACACTCCCTTACAGCTGCTGTAGCCGACGAGGTTACCACGTGGACACCCGACAGCAAACTCTACTGGGATGATAATGGTGAACACAAATTAGTTGTTAATTATCCTGCAGGCACGGGTTGGGCGTGGGACACATGGTATATTCTTGCGGACCAAAGTACACTTCCAAATCTCAAGAAGGCCGACCATATGAATGCAATGTGGAAAGGCACTCCTACAACAGAGCCAATCAATCTCAATCTCAAGCACCGCATGTCGATGGTTACGGTTACCTACACTTTCACCAGCGAGTTTGAGCCAACAGTTGACATCACTCCTGAAGTGTATAGCTATACTCAATGTATCCTCTTTGATATAAATACTTTAGAAAGAAGGGAAGTCGCTTGGGAAGAAGGGCATGACATTTGGGTCAAAGCCTATAAGCATGATGAGAACCAGTTCACCGCCATCGTCTCGCCCGATGCCTATAGCGCAGGCGACGAGTTCATCCGTATTACCGCGGATGGTAAGCAGCAGATTGCCAAGATGCCGGAGGCTATCACCTTCGCCGAAGGTACTCACTACACCTTCAACCTCACCATAGGCAAGACGGCTGCGGAACTCACCAGTGTCAGCGTACAGCCGTGGACTGATGGCGGCGCCATCGATGGTGGTGAGGCGGAGGATGTAACTCCTGTCATCGACGGTACTTTGGGTGGCAAGACTGAAGCTACTGAAGAAGACATCACTGCCTTGGTGGAACAACTTAAAGCGTATGTGGATAACGGATTTACCACGATTACCGTACCGGGCAGCCAACCGGCTATGATAACTGTGGGCAACGTCACTGAGACTGCTATCGGAGAAGCAATTTATCGTTTGTCGAGCAATGGTAGTTATAGTGAGGATAATCAATATAATGGCAAGATTGATTTGATTCTTCCCGATGTAACGGAAATCATTGCTATGGAGTTTTATGCTGCATTCGCCCTTAACAGCATCACTCTTCCAAAAGTAACAACTGTCGGTGACGGTGCTTTTACTGGTTGCTACTATTTGAAAAAAATGACGTTTGGTTCGGTTGTCACGTCTATCAATCAAAGTAATAGTTATGTTTTTTACGAAGTTGGAAGGATGGTTGATGGAGGTCTCTGTGACCTCGTCCTTAACTGCGGGCAGCTGCAGACCGAAGATACATACAAACCCGATCTCGAAAACAACGTGTGGTACAAGCCAAGCTGGGGTGGCAATGTGACTTGGAAGAGCATCACGCTGACCCACACCGGCGAGTGCGACGAATGTAAAGCAAACCAATAACGAGAACCATTAATCGGGAATCTTGCGTGTGAGTTTCGGGTATCTCACACGCAAGTTTCGGGAAACCTACACGAGAGCTTTTGGAATCTCACACGCAGGATTGGGGAAACTCACACGTGACGTAGGGGAATCCTGCACGCAAGCCCGAAAAAACTTACACGTGAGTTACCTCGGAACTTACACGTAAGTTTCCAGAAACTCACACGTAAGTTTGGAAAAACTCACACGTAAGTTTTTTCGGCCTCCCGACAGAGAAACGAGAAATGCGCATAATGCGCTAACAGTCAATATTTTAGTATTAACCCTTTAAAACCATTAAAAACTATGGCAATTATTTTGAAGAAGACCCAGCGCGTGAAGCCGGGCACATCGAAAGAGAACATGGAATCGGCTGAAAAGAAGTGGTATCCCGTGCAGCACACACTGGAGCAGATGGACGAGAGCGCCGTGGCCGCACAAGTGGCCGACGAGACAACCCTGAACCCCGCCGAGGCACTGATGGCCATCCGCCAGCTGCGCAAGGTGGTGCTGCGTGCACTGCTGGACGGCAAGAGTGTGAAACTGGGCGACTGGGGCAGCTTCCAGGTGCGCCTCAGCACCGAAGGGGCCGACACGAAGGAGGCACTGACGGCGGGCAATGTGAAGCAGGTGCGCATCAACTTCCAGCCGGGTAGCGAGATGAAGGCCGCCCTGCAGAAGGCCACCTTCGTGTGGGGCGAAAGCATCGTGAAAGGCTCGTCAACATCGGGCGGCGGCTCATCCGACAGCGGCTCGACCGACTCGGGCAACGGCGGGGGAACGGGGAGCAATCCGTTGTAAGGAGGGTCCCCCTCAATCCCCCCGAGGGGGGAAGGGATAGAAATTAGGCGCGGATTACGCGGATTACACAGATAAGATTATAAAATTCAGGTTTCGCAAGCTCAACTTTCAAGGAGTACAGTAGTGTAGGAGTGACGCTTCGCTTAGGAGTGTAGGCGATAGTGCTGCATGCATAGTTGAAACTATTATTTACACTCCTACACTCCTGCTACTTCTCTACTTGCGAAACTTGAATACTCAAGAAAAATCCGTGTAATCCGCGTAATCCGCGCCTAAAAAGTATATCGTCCTCAGAATGACAGAGACATCATGATTAGAGGGGGGCTTCCAACTCAAACTTCACCTTCCCGCGGATGTCCGTTGACGAACTGCCGACGTAGGCGGTGAACTTGCCGGGCTCGGCTTGCCATGAGTGGGTGGCTTCGCTCCAGTACTTCAGCATGTCGGGGGTGATGGTGAACGTCACCTGACGGGTTTCGCCGGGGGCGAGGGCTATCTTCTGGAATCCCTTCAGCTCCTTCACGGGGCGGAGCAGGGTGGACTTGTCGTCGCCAATGTAGAGCTGAACCACTTCCTTGCCGGCGCGCTGGCCGTTGTTGGTCACGTCGATGGTCACGGTCAGGGTGCCGTCGGCAGTCATCTTCTTGGCCGAGAGGGCCGGTTTGCCATACTTGAAGGTGGTATAGCTCAGGCCGTGGCCGAAGGGGTAGAGGGCGGGAATCTTCTTGGTGTCGTGCCAGCGGTAGCCCACGAGGATGTCTTCGCGGTACTCCACCTTCACGCCATCGCCCGGATAGCCTATCTCGCCGAAGGCATGGGCGCCACAGTCCTCCAGCTTCACGGGGAACGAGAAGGGCAGCTTGCCACTGGGGTTGACGTCGCCACTGAGCACATCGACCACCGTGGGACCCAGCTCAGAACCCACATACCAGCTCTGCACGATGGCGGGGATGTGGTCGGGGTTGGGGATGCGCACGGCGTTTCCGCTTACCAGCACCAGCACCACACGGGGATTCACGGCGAGCAGTTCACTGAGCAGTTCGTTCTGCCCGAAGGGGAGGTCGTACGACTGGCGGTCGCCATCCTCGCAGTCCTGGAAGCGGTTCTTGTTGAGTCCGCCCACGAAGACGATGAGGTCGGCCTCACGGGCTGCCGTTACGGCCTCGTTACGCAACTGGTCCACGACGCTCTGCTCCACCTCTTCCACGCTACCGTACATGGTCTTGCCGGCCTGGTATCCCTTGGCGTAGGAAATCTTGTCGCCATACTTGGCCTGCATGGCTGTGAGCACCGATGTCTCGTGCTGCACCTTCAGCTCGCTGGAGCCTCCGCCCATGCAGAGTCGGCGTGTGGCATTGTCGCCCACCACGAGTATCTTGCCATAGCGGCTCGGGTCGATGGGCAGCAGGGGCTGCTCGCCCTTCTTGGTGGGGCTATTCTGGAGGAGTACCATGCCCTCGCCACCGATGGTGCGGGCCACGCGTGAGTGGGCGGCATAGTCCATGTTTCCGAAGGGTTTCTTAGTGTTCATAGCTGTGCGGAAGATGAGTCGCAGGATGCGGCTTGCCTTGTCGTTGAGAGCCGCTTCGCTGACTTCGCCACGGCGGAGCAACTGCAGGTAGTCGTCGCCCAAGTAGCAGTCCTGTGCCCGGAACTTGTTTCCACTGATGCCTTTGTCGGGACGGCTGTCGGTACCCATCTCGATGTCGAGTCCGTTCATGGCAGCCTCGCGGGTGTCGTGGGTGCCGGCCCAGTCGCTCACTACCACACCGTCGAATCCCCATTCACCCTTGAGTATGCGGTTCAGGGTAAGGTCGTTGTGGCAGGCGTGTGTGCCCAGTATCTTGTTGTAGGCACCCATGATGCTCCAGGCGCCACCCTCCTGCACGGCGGCACGGAAGCCCGGCAGGTATATCTCGTACATGGCACGTTCGCTCACGCGGACATCGACGTTCCAGCGCTGCTTCTCCTGGTTGTTCAGTGCGTAGTGCTTTACGCAGGCGGCCACGCCATTCTTCTGCAGCTCCTGCACATAGGGCACTATCATGCGGCTTGTCAGGTAGGGGTCTTCGCCCAAATACTCGAAGTTGCGCCCGTTGAGTGGGGTGCGGTAGATGTTGGCTCCTGGGCCGAGGAGGATGTCCTTCTCGCGGAAGCGTGCCTCTTCACCCACAGCCTTGCCGTAGAGTGCCGCCATCTCGGGGTTCCAGGTTGCGGCGAGGCAGGTCAGTGCGGGAAAGGCCGTGCACGAGTCGTTTGTCCATGCGGCGTTGCTCCACGAGCCCCACTGAATCTCCTCGCGCACGCCGTGGGGGCCGTCGCTCATCCACAGTTCGGGTATTCCCAGACGGGGCACACCGGGGCTGCTGAACTTGCTCTGTGCATGGCACATGGCTACCTTCTCCTCCAACGTCATGCGCCCGAGGGCATCCTTCACTCGCTCTTCAATGGGTTTCGTCTCGTCCTGATAGACGGGAATCTGTGCCTGGCACATCCATCCGATGGCCACGGCACACAGGGTAATGATTGTTCTTTTCATGTGTATGATGGTTTATGTTATACGGTCAATCCGGCATACATTATATATATATGGGCGCAAATGTACAAACATTTTCAGTCATGTGCGATATTTTTTGAATAATTCATCGCTTTTCTGTTCACATACTCGAATTTTTCTACTACCTTTGCACATGAAAAGCAAACATAAGAGAGATAAATGACAACGACATTGTTAGTGTTAGCAGCCACGATGGGCAACCGGTATGGAGGCCTGAAGTCACCCGAAGGCATAGGCCCTAATGGCGAGACAGTACTCGATTACTCCATATACGATGCGGTGAAGGCCGGATTCAACAGGGTGGTATTCGTAATAAGCCGTTTCTTTGAGGAAGAGTTCAAAGAGAAGATAGCCGCCAAATATGCCGGTGTGGTTGATGTCGGATATGTGTATCAGGAAGTGGATCTGGTGGACGAACAGTTGCGCAATCCCAAACGTACCCACCTGTGGGGCTCGGCTCAGGCCATTCTTGTCGGTGCAGACATATTGAAGGAACCCTTTGGGGTCATTAATGCTGTGAACTTCTATCAGCGCGAGAGCTTCCAGATGCTCTATGAACACTTGCAGCAGTTGCGTGCCGACGAAAACCGCCATATCCTCATCAGTTACCGTCTGGGCAATGTGGTGCCCGAGAGTGGAGGAGCCAACCGTGGCATCTGCGAGGTGGACGAACAGGGAAGACTCCTGTCGGTGGTTGACCGGCCCGGAGTGGAACGCATCAGCGGACATCCCATGTACCTCAATGAACTGAACAAATGGGTGCAACTTGAAGAGGATGCGCTGGTCTCCATGAATATGTGGGGATTCTCGCCTACCATCTTCCCTTGCATACGTCGGGACTTTGAAGCATTCATCAACCGTTCGGGGCAGGACCTGAAGGCATTCTTCACCATCCCTGACTTTATCAACGGCATGATAGCACAAGGCGAAGGAGAGGTGATGACCCACGAGACTTCGGCTGTATGGATGGGAGTGGTCAGTCCTGATGACAAGATTCAAACCATCTTGAGAATCAACGAACTTATCCGTAAGGGACATTACCCGGCGCGATTATTCGAATAAAGTAATAAATATAAATCATAAATCGACATCCTATGAAAGAGAGAATCTTAGTAACCGGTGGTACCGGTTTTATTGGAAGCCATACCGTAGTAGAGTTGCAGAACAGTGGTTATGACGTGGTTATCATCGATAACTTGTCAAACAGTAGCGCTGACGTGGTGGACGGCATTGAGAAGATTACCGGCATCCGTCCCGACTTTGAACAACTCGACTGCCTCGACTATGAAGGCTTGGACAAGGTATTCGCCAAGTACGGAAACATCAAGTCTATCATCCACTTTGCTGCCAGCAAGGCCGTAGGTGAGAGTGTGCAGAAACCGTTGCTCTACTACCGCAACAACCTTGTTTCACTCATCAACCTGTTGGAGCTGATGCCCAAGTACAATGTGAAAGGTATTGTGTTCTCATCAAGCTGTACCGTCTATGGCCAGCCCGATGTGTTGCCCGTGACAGAAGATGCTCCCATTAAAGTGGCCGAGTCTCCCTACGGTAACACCAAACAGATTAACGAGGAGATTATCCGCGATACAATCAAGAGCGGTTCGCCCATCCAGGCTATCCTGCTCCGCTACTTTAACCCCATTGGTGCACACCCCACTGCCATCATCGGTGAGATGCCCAACGGTGTTCCCCAGAACCTTATTCCTTTCTTGACTCAGACAGCTATCGGTATCCGCGAGAAACTGAGCGTGTTTGGCGATGATTACAATACTCCCGACGGCTCTTGCATCCGCGACTATATCAATGTGGTTGACCTTGCCAAGGCTCACGTGGTAGCTATCGACCGTATCCTTCAGGACAAGCAGGACGAGCAGGTAGAGGTATTCAACATCGGTACCGGTCGTGGCCTCTCTGTACTCGAACTCATCCATGCTTTCGAAGAGTCAACAGGCGTGAAACTCAACTATCAGATTGTGGGTCGCCGTGCCGGAGATATCGAGCAAGTATGGGCCAATCCCGACAAGGCCAACAATGTACTCGGTTGGAAGGCTGAAAGCACTATCGAGGACACATTGCGCAGTGCATGGAAGTGGCAGCAGAAGCTCCGCGAAGATGGAATACAATAAATAAATGACTATTGAACAAAAACAAGTAAGTTGTGTTTATATATGCAGATAGGCCGAAGCCCCGCAGGTATATGCGAATATACGGTGGTCAGAGGTAGTTGCGCCTCCTGGGTGCAGAGCAGGCCTATTAAGATTGCATAGTAGTTTTGTCGTGTTTTATTTTGTGTTTGTGTTTTGGTTGCCCTCCGACGTGATGTTGGGGGGCAACCTTTTTTCACTTCTTCAACCACTTGTCGAGCCAACGGAAGTAGGTGCGTTGCCAGAGGATTCCGTTTTGAGGCTTGAGCACCCAATGGTTTTCGTCGGGATAGATGAGAAGTTGGGCGGGTACTCCGCGGAGGACGGCGGCATTGAAGGCACTCATACCTTGTGATGCAAGGATGCGGTAATCCTTTTCGCCGTGGATACAGAGGATGGGAGTGTCCCACTTGTCAACAAACTTATGAGGAGAGTTGGCGAAGGTGCGTTGGGCGATGGCATTGTTCTTATCCCAATAAGCACCACCCATATCCCAGTTGGCAAACCACATCTCTTCGGTTTCAAGGTATTGCTGCTCCATATTGAAGATACCGTCGTGGGCAATGAATGCCTTGAAGCGCTTGTCGTGGTGACCTGCCAACCAATAGACGCTGAATCCGCCGAACGAAGCACCTACGCATCCCAAACGGTCGCTATCCACATAAGGTTCGCGTGCGAAGTCGTCGATGGCGCTCAGGTAGTCTTTCATACATTGGCCACCGTAGTCGCCACTGATCTGCTCGAGCCACTCCATGCCGAAGCCGGGAAGGCCACGACGGTTGGGAGCTATGATGATGTAGTCGTTGGCGGCCATAATCTGGAAGTTCCAACGGAAACTCCAGAACTGGCTGACGGGCGATTGGGGACCGCCTTCGCAAAAGAGTAGGGTGGGGTACTTCTTCGCTGGGTCGAAGTCGGTAGGATAGATTACCCACGAGTGGAGAGGCTTGCCGTCGGTAGCCGTTGTCCAACGTGATTCCACCTTACCTAATCGGAGTTGGGAGAAGATGTGGTCATTTTCGTGAGTAATAGCTTTGGCTACGAGGGGCTTGTTTGATTCAACACTTGTCATTGAATAAATCTCGTCGGCATGGCTCATTGAGTGGCGCTTTACAATCAGTTCTCCGGGTTTGCCAAGGGCAACGCTGGTATAGTCGTAGTCACCATCGGTGAGCTTCTTCACCTGACCGTCGAGGTTGGTACTGTAGATCATGCTTGTGCCGTGCCATACACCCGTGAAGTAGAGTGTTTTGGAGTCGCGCTCCCAGCAGAAACCATCTACTCCGCTTTCGAAAGTTTCGGTGACGTAACGCTTCTCTCCACTATTCAGGTCGAGCACACAGAGGCGGTTTCGGTCACTTTCGTATCCGTCACGCTCCATACTCTGCCAAGCAATGTATTTGCCATCAGGGCTGAACGTAGGATTGGTGTCGTAACCGGCCATCATGTCGCGACCGTTGCTCTTCTTTCCGTTCTCTTTGCAGAGATTGGTAGTGATGCCTGCCGCTATATTATAAAGGTATATGTCGGAGTCGGTAGAGATGCTGTAGGCAAGGCCAGTCTTCTTGCGGCAAGTGTAGGCGATGAGTTGCCCGTCGGGGCTCCAAGCGAGTTGCTCCATACCGCCAAAGGGCTTCATGGGTGATTCGTAAGGTTCGCCTTCGAGAATGTCTTTGGCTTCGCCCACCTTGTTGCCATCGAAAGAGGCTACGTAAGGGTGGGGGACAGTCTCGACCCATTCGTCCCAATGCTTGTACATGAGGTCATCTACGATGATACCTGTTGATTTCGGCAGGTCGGGATAGAGGTCAACGGTGCGTTGTCCGTACTTCACCTGTGCAACAAAGAGCATTTTGTCACCCGTGGGTGATGGGGTGAAGCCCTCAATGTCGCCATCGAAGTCTGAGAGCTGACGACGTTCGGTTCCATCGGGATTCATCTCCCAAATCTGACTCTTGCCACTCTCGCTACAGAGGAAGGCAATTTTGGTGTCTCCCTTTATCCACATGGGGTTGCTTTCGCTCTGTGCGGTGGTGGTGAGCAGGGTGTTTCCGGTTCCGTCAGCATTCATTATGTAAATGACGCGGTGGCTCTTGTTTTGCTCAACGCTGTAGTAAGCTACGGTATAGACTATGCGTTGTCCGTCGGCACTCACCTGATAGTCGCCGATGCGTCCCATAGCCCACAGGGCTTCGGGAGTCATGCGTCCGTTTTCAATCTTTATCTCTGTCTGTTTGCCGATGATGGGTGCATTGGCTTCGTTATTCTCCTGCTTGCCATTGGTGCAGGATGCCAATAATAAGGCGGTTGCCATAAATGCGGTGGTTGTTTTCATGTTTTATTGTTTATTTATAAAAATAAGGCGCGGATTACACGGATTAACGCGGATTGATTCTTTATTTCATTGAACTTATTTCCGTGTAATTCGCGTAATCCGCGCTTATAAATCAGTTATCGCTTGTTATTCCGGTTCTGTTGCTGTTGTTGCTGAAGGCGTTGTTGCTCTTCGAGCTGCTTCTGTAGGGCTTCGAGCTTGGCTGCCATACCGGTCATTTTGCGCGGCTTGTTCTTGTTGGCTTCCATGCGGGCTTCGAGCTTGGCAAGCAGAGCCTTGTCGTCGGTAGTCTTACGCAGGACAATCATGATGAGGATACCGATAAGGCCTGACACGAAGTAGTAGTAGTTCAAACCTGCCGAGTAGCTGTTGAAGAAGAAGATGAACATGATGGGCATCGCGTACATCATAATCTTCATACCAGGCATCTGTTGCTGGGCCATGGTGTCTTTCTGTTGGCGCATCATGTACCAGGTGTTGAGGATGTTGGTGACACTGAAAAGCAAGCAGAAGAGGCTCAAGTGATCGCCGAGCAACCAGATATCAGTTCCCCAATTGATGACATCGTCGTAAGTAGAGAGGTCTTTTGCCCAAAGGAAACTTTCGCCACGAAGCTCGATAGCGTTAGGCACAAAGTTGAAGAGAGCGATATAAACAGGCATCTGGATAAGCATGGGCAAACATCCACCCATGGGGCTTACGCCATAGCGGCTATAAAGGGCCATAGTCTCCTGATTCTTCTTCATGGCATCCTCGGGATTGGGGTACTTCTTGTTGATTTCATCCACATAGGGGCGGAGTACGCGCATCTTTGCTGACGACATGTAGGACTTGTAAGTGGTGGGATAAACCACAATCTTCACGATGATGGTCATCAGGAGGAGTACGATACCCATGTTGAGTCCCCATCCGCTGAGCCAATCGAACACGTTGATGGTGAACCAACGGTTAATCCAACGGATGAGTGGCCAACCGAGATAGACGAGGTTTTCCAATTCGGGGTCTTTGTCTTCGCCAAGCACAAAGTCATTGGTTGCTTGCAAGGTCTTGAAGTGGTTGGGGCCGAAGTAGAGCTGGAAGTTGGTGCTCTCCTTACCCGTGGGGTCGAAGAAAGCTTCAGTTTCCGCATTGTATTTCTTCAGATATCCGCTTCCCTCCTTTTGGGGGACAGACTTGAATGAAGCCTTTTCAAAATCCTGTTCGGCGATGACGACACTGGAGAAGAACTGGTTCTTGAAGGCTATCCAGTTGACAATGCCTTCGGCCTCTTCCTTGTCTTCGCCTTGTTCGTTCAGGTGCTCGGTGTCATCGTTGTCGATGCGGTAGGTGAGCGATGAGAACTGTTGTTCGAAGCTGTATCCCTTTTCCAATTGGCGTGTACGCTGAAACCAGTTGAAGTTCATCGTCTTTGTGTTGGGAGTGAAGAAATTGTGCATACCTTCGGCATGGATGCTGAGGTTTGCCATATACAGGTCAGTCGGGAGGAAGTAGTTGAAGTCGATGTATTGTCCCTCGCCCACATTGAGGCGCATGGTGATGGTGCTGTCTGATGCGTTCAAGGGTTGGAAATAGAGGTTCTCGGTCAGGATGTTCTCATTCTTTCCGCTGAAGGCGAAGTTCATGACCATCTCTTCGTTGCCATCGAACAGGACGACGGGGTTTCTGTCTTGTCCCTTGTAGTCGGCAAGGGTGGCTTTGTTTACGCGTGCTCCCTTGGTTGAGAGTTGGAGCTCTACGAGATTATTTTTCAGTGTTACGAAAGATTCTTCGCCCTGTGAGGCAGAGAACAGAGCTGAAGTCGAATCGGGCATGTAGGCCTGTGCTTTCTGTTGAGCTTCGGCCAATCCTGCAGCTTCAAGGGCTGCTTGTTCTTGCATGACTTGTTGGATTGAATCCTGATAGCGTTGGATTTGCGCCATCTCTTCTTCGCTGGGACGGTTGAAGATACTGAAGCCTATCAGTACCAATCCGATGAGAGTGAATCCGATTAAGGTGTTTTTGTCCATTAAGTTGAGTTATGAATTATAAATTATGAATTATGAATTTGATTTTTTAGAACACAAAGACACAGAGACACGGAGGAGAGAGTAGAGTGTACAAAAGGAACTCTATGTCTCCGTGTCTCTGTGTTCTATAGCTGTTTTACTTATTGATAGCAACCTTCACGAATGCCAGGAAGAGAGGGTGTGGCTTGAGCACTGTGCTTCCGTATTCGGGATGGAATTGTACGCCTACGTACCACTTCAGTGAAGGTATCTCCATGATTTCAGCCAATTCACTTTCGGGGTTCACACCCACGCAATTCATGCCGTTCTTCTCGAATTCGGCCTTATAGGCATTGTTGAACTCATAGCGATGGCGATGGCGCTCCTGGATATGCTCTTTGCCGTATGCTTCGAACACTTTGTTGCCTTGTGTGAGCACACATTCGTATGAGCCGAGTCGCATGTTTTCCTTCATATCGAGAACTGCTTTCTGCTCTTCCATCAGGTCGATGACAGGGTGGGTTGTCTTCTCGTCCATCTCGGTTGAATTGGCATCAGCATAGCCCAATACATTGCGGGCAAATTCGATGGCCATCACCTGGAGACCGAGACCAAGGCCGAGGGTGGGCACATTGTGTTCGCGACAATACTTGGCAACGATGAGTTTACCTTCGATACCACGGTTTCCGAACCCTGGACAGATGACTACACCATCTATGTTCTCGAGAAGTTCCCCGATGTTTTCATTGTTGATGTTTTCGCTATAGATAAAATGAACTTTCGCTTTTCGGTCGTTATAGGTGGCTGCTTGCGAGAGTGACTCCATGATAGATTTGTAAGCATCCTGCAGGTCGTACTTTCCGACGATGGCAATGTTCACTGCTTCTGTCGCATTATAGCGGCGGTTCAGAAAGTCGCGCCACGGGCCGAGGGAGGGAGTTTCGCCTACTGGCAATCCTACTTTTTCCAGTATGGTGGCATCCAATCCCTGCTCTTGCATTTTAAGGGGTACTTCATAGATGGTGGGTACATCCATGGATTGCACCACGGCTTTCTTATCGACATTGCAGAAAAGAGCCACTTTGTCGCGCATGTCCTGAGGTATTTCGTGTTCTGTACGAAGAACGAGGATGTCAGGTTGGACACCTAATGATTGCAATTTTTGCACACTGTGTTGGGTAGGCTTGCTCTTCAGCTCGCCTGCGGCTGACAGATAAGGGACATAGGTCAAGTGTACACTTACGGCATTGCGCCCAAGCTCCCATTTCAACTGGCGGAGGCTTTCAATGTAAGGGAGTGACTCAATGTCGCCCACCGTACCACCGATTTCGGTAATCACGAAGTCATATTTGTACTTCGTACCCATCAGTTTCACGTTACGCTTGATTTCGTCTGTAATATGAGGTACCACCTGTACGGTTTTGCCTAAATAATCGCCACGACGTTCCTTGTCTATCACACCTTTATAAATACGTCCGCTGGTGATGTTGTTGGCCTTAGTCGCTTCGATGCTGAGGAAGCGTTCGTAGTGACCAAGGTCAAGGTCGGCCTGGTGTCCATCGACCGTTACATAACATTCGCCATGTTCATGCGGGTTCAACGTACCCGGATCGATGTTGATGTACGGGTCAAACTTCTGGATGGTCACGTTGTAGCCACGGGCTTGCAACAATTTTCCGATTGACGCTGAAATGATTCCTTTTCCAAGTGACGAGGCAACTCCTCCCGTCACAAAGATGTACTTAGTTTCTGCCACAGTTGTAGATATTATAATGTTATAACTTTGATTCTGTCACACTATTCGATTTGAACAATCAAATAACGTGCAAAGTTACGAAAAAAAGCACTTACGAGTATCATTTTCTCTTTATTTTCTGTTGAAAAAGATGTCAGGAATGATACTTTTGCCTTTTATGTTCATTTTTATGGAAAAAAGTACGGATAAATGGAAAGAATGATGTAACTTTGCAATCCCTAACCCTTTTCATTTTTTAAAACCGACACTGATTATGAAATCTAAAATTACTGCATCTGCATTGTGCCTCTTTTCCATGACTCATCTGTTTGCGGCTATGCCCGAAAAAACACCTGAAGTGGAAAGCGCGACGGACAATGATTTTGTTGCATTGACACAAAAATACGAAGATGCTATCAGTCAGCTGGCTGATGGACTTGAAACCCGATCATCCTCTTCCGAGACTCAGATGAACCCTCGTCTCATCCGTCTTTTCGGTGAAACCACCCTCTATGGATCCAGTGTGAGCAATACCCTCAAGTCAGAAAAAAGCGAAGAGCTGTATCAGGCATCCGAAGGCGAAGGTTATCTGGAACTTGCCGACAATTCACAACTCGCCCATCAGCAAGAGGTGGAGAATGCCATCGACAATGCCGTCCTGCACGCCAGCATGATGCATCCCGAAAAGTTCAAATATACGGAAAAGAATTTCAAAGAAGACGTGAAGTCGGTCGAATCCGTCGAAGAACAACAGCTTATCAGCAATATAGTACCCGAAATAGTCCCCCAACAGAGTCAGGACAATCAGACAGCTGTAGGAGTGGAAATGAAGGTGAAGAAACCTAATTTCTGGATAACGTCGGGTGAAGTTTACCTCCAGTTTACCCAAAACTATATCTCAGGAAACTGGTCACAAGGTGGCGAGAGCACCAACACCCTGATGTCCGGACTGATACTGAAAGCCAACTATAACGACAAGCAGAAAATACAGTGGGACAATACGTTTGAAGCCAAATTGGGCTTTACCACAGCCCCTTCGGACAAGGAGCACGACTATCGCACCAATGCCGACATGATACGTCTCACAACCAAACTCCTGTTGAAGGCCATCAAGTCGTGGAATTACTCCTTCCAGGTGGAGTCGAAGACACAATCCTTGCGCAACTATCCCGCCAACAGCAACGATTACACCTCTGCCTTCCTTGCTCCGCTTGATACAAAAGTCGGTATCGGTATGGATTACAAGAAGAGCTGGAAGAACTTCAACATTTCAGTCAACATCGCTCCGCTGACCTACCGTTGGTTATACGTCAGCGAGAAATTCCTTGCCGGCCGTTATGGTGTCAAGGGCGACCACCGTTCGTTGCAAGAGTTCGGTTCGAGCACCAACATCAACTCATCGTGGCAGATTGCCAAGAACATCCGTTGGTCAAGCCATATTGACGCCTTCACCAGCTACGAGAAAGTGTATGCAAACTGGGAAAACACCTTTGATTTTGCCGTCAGCAAATACCTCTCCACCAAATTGTTCATGCATGGTCGGTTCGACGATGGTGTGAGAAAGAAAAAGGGCTACACTTATTTCCAGTTCAAGGAATTCCTCCAGTTTGGTCTCTCCTACAAGTGGTAAACTGGCATGGCCGTCATCGCCTTCCCCGTCAACGGTTCTGTTAACGAACCTTAGCCTTGGGTTTGTCCCTCTTTACCCTTGGGATAGGCATGGTTCATCCTTGGGGTAAGGTGTTGCTTTCTTGCGGGGGCAAAAATGCAACCATTCAATTCCTTAAACGCGCCATCTGCGTCTGAAAAGTGAATTGTGACACGCCTTCTTGGAGAGGGGCTTTTGAACTCGTAGCTCGTCACTCGTAACTATCTCACTTTTCCTGTGCTCTGTCATTCCTTCGACTCCGTAAACTCCGCTCAGAATGACAGAGACAGCATGAACCTTGAGCTATGGCTTTGTCTCCCTCAACGCATCAACGTTCCACCCCTTCAACGCATCAGCGTCTCAACGCATCAACCTTTGCCCCTTTTTCGTGCTTATCCGTTCTTTCCGTTTCATCCGTGTGCCATTTCTCTCCCACCTTTTTTGACCGGTCACAATGCAAAGGTACAAAACTGTGCCCCGGGTTGTCAAGAGGGGAGGTCGTTTTGGCGGAGATTTAACAAAAAATGAAGAGTGAAGAATGAAGAACGAAGAATCATAATGTGCTGACTATCGGATTCTTCACTCTTCACTATTCGTTCTTCACTCTTTTGTGCTGTTTAACAATTGTGAAATCGGGATTTGTAAGGATAATTCAGAAGTGCCCCTTTCTTGTTCCATCAAGAAGGAAAGTCAATCAAAAGCGTACAACGGTCAACTTTCTCAGACGAGGGTGCCCACCTTTTCAGGAAAGGGCATCCCCGAAATCTGACAGCTGACAGTTGACAGTTAGTAAAAAGTCAAATTCGTAGTTTTGATGTGAAAACTTATATTATATATATTATTATATAATTATATAATAATATATATAATATAAAATATTCTTTACATTACCTTCTTTTCATCCTGTTTTCTCATTTTTGTAACTGTCATCTGTCAGCTGTCAGATTTTTCGGCATTTTGCAATAGCACATGGTCCCCCATCGTATATATCGGCCATTGGAAATGGATTTTTTGCTCCACCCTTTAAAAAATTCATCCGTTCACTAAAATAATCTTATCACTAATGTTCTTTTTTTTACCTCTATAAGCAATTGTAGTCCATTTACTTTTACGATGGACATTGTTTTTCCTTTTTTTTGCAAAATCAGCCATATTTTTGACATGGAAAATGTTGCTTGAATATGATAATATTTTCCGACAAATGAAGTGTCTGTAATACTTTTGAAACCCAACACATGTTATCACCCAAGGGTGGGGGACAGTTACCCAAAATGGAGGGACAATGGACAAATGGACAATTGATTTTGTAAGGGGTGATTGAGGGGCAAGACAGAGGCATCGTGCAAATCAATTATATGTAACCAACTTTTCGGACTGTTTCATTTATCGCAAGTTTTCAGACTGTGTGTAGAGGGACTTTGTGGCAACAGTATATACAAATAAAAACGTCCCGCATCACTGCGGAACGTTTCTCACTAATCTTATGTCTAATTCAAAGTTTGATGGTATATAATATTTTCAGACTATTAATTAAAACAATTAATTAATAATCCGGAAGTAACGTACATCACTGTAGGTCATCCTTCCTAAAAAAACAACAATTTCTTACTTGAAAGTAACTCTCTCTATGAGTTACGTGTGCAAAGGTATATATAATTTTTGTATCATACAATTTTTTGTTTCGCTCAAATGCTAATATTTGGCTTTTTTTAACAAAATATTCCCTCTTTGCTTTAGTTTCATACGACATAGTCCAATTCTTTGCGCATTTTTACCAATTCTTCCCGAATGTTTTTTAACCGTTCGATGACTTCAAACGTCTGTATGGTTCCTGTCTTGTTTTTTTTCAGGGCTTGTTTGGCTCCAGCCAATGTCATTCCCTTTTCTTTGACCAGGTGATAGACTATGCGCAAATTTTCAATGTCTTCTTTCTGGTATTGCCTTATGCCACGTCCTGCTTTTCGGGGTGTCAGATGTTCGGGGAACATTTTTTCCCAATAGCGCAACAGGGTTTCGGGTACATCAAACATTTCTGCCACTTCACTGATGGAGTAGTAGAGTTTCAGTTCTTTATCGGGATTATATGCCATTCTTTATAGTGATTTATGATTTATGATTTGTGTAAGCTGATGAGGGCTATGCTCGAACTAATTCTTAACTTTTAATTTTTAGTCATACACTTTTCCATGGTTGGTCGCCATTTGTATCATACGGTCGTATTCTTCTTCCGTCAGATCCATGAAGTAGTAATTGATGGGGTTTACCTTCACTCCCTTGTTCACCACTTCGTAGTGCAAGTGTGGGCCTGTGCTCTTTCCTGTGCTTCCCACCAATCCGATGGTTTCCCCTCGTTTTACTTTCTGTCCGCGCCGCACTTGGGTCTTGCTCAGGTGGGCATAGCGTGTCCTGTATCCGAATCCGTGGTCGATTTCAATGGTGAGTCCATATCCGCTTTCCCAGCCGGATGAGGTGACGGTGCCGTTTCCAGTAGCATATACGGGTGTGCCGGTGTTTGCTGAAAAGTCCATGCCATGATGGAATTTCACCGTTTTGTATATGGGGTCAATCCGCCTTCCGTATCCCGAAGCGGTATATTTCAGGTCTTTGTTGGCCACGGGCTGTATGGCAGGAATGCATTGGAGGCGCTGGTCGTTCTGCTTGCATAGGGCTACGATTTCGTCGTATGATTTGGACTGGATGTACAGTTGCCGTTTCAACAAGTCGATTTTTTGCGTTGTTTCTATAATCATGTCGGCGTTTGCCATCTCTTCCAGATGTTCGTATCGGTTTGTGCCTCCATATCCGGCTTGTCTGATGTAGGGTGAAATGGGGTCGGCCTGCAGGATAACCCGGTACAGGTTGTCGTCGCGTTGCTGCAAGTCTGTCAGCACCTCCAGTGCTTCGTCCAATTGGTGCGAGAGCACGTTGTATTGGGCCTGAAGTTGTGAGTTCTCTATCCGTAAGGCATTTTCAGAGGGTGTTCCCAATAGCAGATAGAAGGCCAAAAAGCATACAATGGCAAATCCCATACCGTAGAACATGCGGCGTGCGATGCCCAATATCCTTTGTGTCTTGTTGGGATAAATGCGGTCGTATGTCCGGGTCTTTGCATTATATACATAATATACTTTTCTCATATTTTCGTTGTCTTTTTTAGGGTGTTCTGGTGTTATTTCGGCTTTATTCTTAAACTTTTGTCCGTTTAAGGGGGCAAAAATACGAAAAAGGCTGTATCTTTGCAAATCATTTTCAGGAATATTAAAAATTTATACTTATAATATATGTTGACAGCAAACGAAATCAGAGACTCATTCAAGAGTTTTTTCGAGTCAAAGGAGCACTTGATTGTGCCCTCGGCTCCCATGGTGGTCAAGGATGACCCGACACTGATGTTTACCAATGCCGGTATGAACCAGTTCAAGGATATCATTTTGGGCAATGCGCCTGCCAAGAGCAAACGTGTGGCGGATTCTCAGAAGTGTTTGCGCGTGAGTGGCAAGCATAACGACCTTGAAGAGGTGGGACACGATACCTATCACCACACGATGTTCGAGATGCTCGGCACCTGGTCTTTCGGAGACTATTTCAAGAAAGAGGCCATCAGCTGGGCATGGGAATATTTGGTGGATGTGTTGAAACTGAATCCCGAGAATCTCTATGCAACGGTGTTTGAGGGTAGCCCCGAGGAAAACCTTGGCCGTGATGATGAAGCGGCCGGTTATTGGGAGCAGTACTTGCCCAAAGACCATATTATTAATGGTAACAAGAAGGATAACTTCTGGGAAATGGGTGATACAGGTCCCTGTGGCCCATGTTCAGAGATTCACATTGACCTCCGTCCTGCCGAAGAGCGTGCGAAGGTGAGCGGACGCGACTTGGTGAACCACGACCATCCTCAGGTGATTGAAATCTGGAACCTCGTGTTCATGCAATACAACCGCAAGGCCGACGGTTCGCTCGAAGGACTGCCTGCCAAGGTTATCGACACTGGTATGGGATTCGAGCGCCTCTGTATGGCTCTGCATGGCAAGACTTCCAACTACGACACCGACGTCTTCCAACCTATCATCCGTGCCATAGGCCAGTTGGCCGGCATCAATTATGGTGCTGCCCGCGAGACTGATGTGGCCATGCGCGTGATTGCCGACCATATCCGTACGATTGCTTTCTCTATCACAGATGGCCAGCTTCCCTCGAATGCCAAAGCCGGATATGTCATCCGTCGTATCCTTCGCCGTGCCGTCCGCTATGGTTACACGTTCCTTGGTCAGAAAGAGGCCTTCATGTACCGCCTCCTGCCCGTGCTTATCGACAACATGGGAGGCGCTTATCCCGAGCTGAAGGCTCAGCAGACACTCATTGAGAAGGTGATGAAGGAAGAGGAGGAATCTTTCCTGCGTACACTCGAAACTGGTATCCGCCTGCTCGACAAGGTGATGGGGGAGGTGAAGGCTGCCGGCAAAACAGAAATCAATGGTGTCAATGCCTTTACCCTCTATGATACTTACGGATTCCCCCTCGACCTGACCGAGCTTATCTGTCGCGAGAACGGACTGGCCGTTAATATTGACGAGTTTAACGCCCAGATGCAGCAACAGAAGGAGCGTGCCCGCAATGCTGCGGCCGTGGAGACCGGTGACTGGGTTACTCTGAAGGAAGGTGATACAGAGTTTGTGGGATATGACTATACCGAATACGAAACCAGCATCTTGCGTTACCGTCAGGTGAAGCAGAAGAATCAGACCCTCTATCAGATTGTACTCGACAAGACGCCTTTCTATGCCGAAAGTGGTGGTCAGGTGGGCGACACCGGTGTGTTGGTAAGTGAATTTGAAACCATCGACATCATCGACACCAAGAAGGAAAACAATCTGCCCATCCACATTGCGAAGAAACTGCCCGAACATCCTGAGGCTCCCATGATGGCTTGTGTGGATACTGACAAGCGTGCTGCTTGTGCTGCCAACCACTCATGTACCCACCTCATCGACGAAGCCTTGCGCGAAGTTCTCGGCACACACGTCGAGCAGAAGGGTTCATTGGTGACTCCCGATAGTCTCCGTTTCGACTTCTCGCACTTCCAGAAGGTGACCGACGAAGAAATCCGTCAGGTAGAGCACTTGGTTAATGCCAAGATTCGCGAGAATGTGCCTTTGACCGACCATCGCGACCTGCCTATCGAGCAGGCTAAGGAATTGGGTGCCATCGCCCTCTTTGGCGAGAAGTATGGCGACCGTGTACGTGTTGTCCAGTTCGGCTCATCGGTTGAGTTCTGTGGTGGTACTCACGTGTCGGCTACCGGTAAGATTGGTATGGTGAAGATTCTCTCAGAAAGCAGTGTGGCTGCCGGAGTGCGTCGTATCGAAGCCATCACTGGCGAGAAGGTAGAAGCTATGCTCGACACCATTCAGGACACCATGAACGACTTGCGTGCCCTCTTCAACAACACTCCCGACCTCAAGGCTGCCATCCGCAAGCATATCGAAGAGAATGCCGGCCTCCGCAAGCAGGTGGAGGACTTCATGAAGGAGAAGGAAGCCGAGGTGAAAGACCGCCTTATTGCCGAAGCCAAGGAAATTGGTGGCATGAAGGTGGTGAAGGGCGTAATGCCTATGCCTGCTGATGCCGTGAAGAATATTGCCTTCCAGGTGCGTCAGGCTATCCCCGAGAAGCTCCTTTGTGTCATCGGTAGTGTGAACGAAGGAAAGCCTATGCTTACCGTCATGATTAGCGACGACCTTGTAGCCTCAGGTCTCAAGGCCGGTGCACTGGTGAAAGAAGCTGCCAGACTGATTCAAGGTGGTGGTGGCGGACAGCCTCACTTTGCAACCGCAGGTGGCAAGAATCCTGAGGGCCTTATCTCTGCCGTAGATAAAGTCGTAGAATTGGCTCAGGCATAACAAGTGAGTGTATTGAAGCACACATAAAATGACAATGAGGGGATGTGCCAAAAATGATGCCATTCCAAATTTCAGGCACGGATTTCGCGGATTACACGTATTTATATTTTCACTCTATACCGAAGGGTAAATTTATCTGCGTAATCCGCGTAATCCGCGCCTGAATTCTTTATATTTGAAACTACTTTTCTTCTTCTTTTCGGGCTCCTTTATATCTTTTGACCACTGACGAATTTTCTGCGGTGTTTTGTGTGAAAAACGCCGTAATAAGCTGTAAGTAATGTACGTTATAGGGGTTTTGAGATAAAATGAAAAACGCATGAAACATATACAAAACCTGTGTGACGTACAAAAAAGCAGGACAAACAAAATAATAAGTAAGTTTTGTTGCTTTTTTCTAATTTTGCATCGATGAAAAGTGTGCGTTTGTACGCTTTGCCGTTAGTGAGAGAATATAAGGAATTAAAATTTATCAATAAAAACTCAAAAAAGTATGAAAACCGAAAAACAAATCTTGAGGAAGAGCCGACGTTTGGCAATGTTGGCTGCCGGAGTGCTGTTGGCAGGTGGTAGTGCCTTTACGTCATGTTCTGACGAGTACGACTTGGATGAACGTACCCCAGAAGGGTGGGGAGCCAGTATCTACAGTTGGTTGGACGAACAAGGTAACTTTACCAACACAGTACGTTTGATTGAAGATCTTGGCTACAAGGAAGTGTTGGCCAAGACAGGTTCAAAGACGTTGTTTGTGGCAGATGATGATGCCTACAGCCGTTTTTATCAAAACAATTCATGGGGAGTGAACAGCTATGAGCAACTTTCCCTTTCCCAGAAAAAGTTGCTCCTTTTTGGTAGTATGCTCGACAACTCCATGCAGTTGAGCGTGTTGCCCAGCATTCAGGGTACACCTCCCATTGAAGGCGAGTGTATGCGTCGTTTCGCTTCCAGTTCTGTGTATGATTCGGTGACGGTGATAAATGCCGACCTTATGCCAGACAATCCTTATTGGAAATATTATCGTGAGAATGACAAGTCGTTGGTCTGCATGACTGATAATTCCGTAGTGCCCTTGTTGTTCTTTATCGAAAAGCAGTTGGCTAACAAGAGAATTACGAATGATGACTATAACTTCTTGTTCAATTACACCACAGATCGCCAACCCGGTGATGCCAGTGTGAATGGTGTGAAAGTGGAAGAGGGCAACATCCGTTGTTCAAATGGTTTTATCCACCGTATGGAGGAAGTTATCACTCCGCGACCCAATATGGCAGATTTGATAGCCAGCAAACCACATGTAAGCACATACAACAAATTGTTGGAGCGCTTCTGTGCACCATTCCCTGACCGCAATCCTGACCAGAGTGGAAGTGTCACTATGCAATACAATGAATTGTATGGAGCCAGTGTGGATACAGTCTTTACCAAGCGCTTTTTCTCTGAAAAATCTACGGGTGGTTCTGCTTTGACCGAAACTCCTGATGGCAAAGCAGTAAGTGGAACCTTGAAGTTTGATCCGGGATGGAATGCCTATTATGCTGGTTTGGCTGGCGAAGGAAATACCGCCATGCAAAAGGATATGGCCGTTATGATGGTCCCCAGTAATGAGGCGATGAACACCTATTGGAACGGTGAAGATGGTAGAGGTAGTGTATTGAAGAATTATTATGGTACATGGGAAAATGTTCCTGATGATGTAATCGAAGAATTGCTCAATGTGAATATGCTCAGTTCCTTTATTTCTTCAGTGCCTTCAAAGTTCAACAATGTGCTTAATGATGCCAACGATCCCATGGGCGTGAATATTGCTGATATTGACTCTGTATGGTTGGGATGTAATGGTGCCGTATATCTTACTAATAAGGTATATTCTCCTACTGCATACGTGAGTGTGTCATTCCCTGCGTTGATTAACGAGACTATGAAGATTATCGATTGGGCTATTGAGCAGTTGCAGTACAATGTGTATTTGAACTCTCTTAATGCCACTTACAGTTTCTTCATTCCTACCAACAACGCATTGTTGGAGTATATTGACCCTGTTTCTTATGGTAAGAGCAAAACACAGCTCTACCGCTTCCATTATGACCCGACCAAGGTGAACAAGAGCGATCGTGTATGGGCCAGTGTATGGAACTATGACCCCGTTACAGGTGAAGTGCTTGACAGTCTTGAAAGAGTGAATGGTGGTTCTCGAATCACTAACCGATTGAAAGATATTCTTGAAACTCATATCGTGATTGGTAATGTGGAAGATGGAAACACTTACTATCGTACTAAAGGTGGAACAGAAATCCGTGTAGATAATGCAGGAAAGGATAATATGACTGTAGCAGGAAGTTATCAGCTGAATGAAAGTACTCCGATTCGTGTAAGTCAGATTTACGACCAGAGTAAGGAATCTAAGGGTGGTAACGGAAAGAGCTATATTTTGGAATCAGGTCCTATCTTGGGAACTCGTATGACAGTACATGATTGGTTGGACAGCATCCCCGAATTCTCTAAGTTCAATGAATTGATGCAGGGTAGCTCGTTGTACGAGGTTCTCCATAACGAACGTTATGTATGTGGTGGTACAAACATCTCCATGTTTAACACTTATCACTATACTGTTTATGTTCCCACGAATGAAAGTATAGAGGAAATGCAACGTGCAGGTCAGCTTCCTACATGGGATCAAGTGGACATCTACGAACAGGAAGGAAATCTGACTGCTAAGACACGCGACTCTTTGGCTATTGAAAATTTCTTGCGTTACCATATTCAGGATAATGCCCTCTTCTTTGATGCTGCCCCTGAAAGTGGAGAATATGAAACGGCTCTTATTGACCCCAATACCAAACGTTTCTATCGTATTTCTGCAAATTCGACAGGTAAGGAAATCCTTTTAAAGGATAACGCTGGTAACAGTAGCAAGGTGATTGCAAAAGAAGGTTGTTACAACTTGATGGCACGTGAATACCAGTATAATGGTAAAGATGCTAAGACTGTAAATCAGATTGAGACATCGTCTTCAGCCGTTATCCACCTGATTGATAAACCGCTTTCATATAAAAAGCAAAACCAATAAGACTTGGTGGAAAACTCTAAAATCGAACAATTATGAGTACAAACAGAATAATAAAGATAATGGGTTTGATGGCTGTCGGTTGTCAGCTGTCAATAGCCAGTGCGCTTGCTCAAAAGGTAGGCGACATCATCAGTGGTACTGTCACGGATGATTTTGGTCCTGTGATGGCTGCCAATGTGGTAGAGTTGGACGCCGCTAACCGTATCGTGGCCAATGCCGTGACGGATATCAACGGAAACTTCTCTTTCCGCCTGAAGAATCCGAAGAACAAATTGCGTGTGACATACGTGGGTTACAAAACTGTAACACTTCCCATCAACAAGCTGAAGTTCAGTATCAAAATGAAAGATGAAGCTTTGATTGATGTTGTAGAAGTCACCGCTCGTAAAAAGGCTGATGGTTCAGGTCTGGCCATTCCTTTGGATGAAATCTCTACTGCTCGTCAGAGTATCGACATGACCGAGTTTGAGGGATTGGGTATCACCTCTGTAGATGAAGCTTTGCAGGGACGTATTGCCGGTCTTGACATTGTGGCCAACTCAGGTAACTTGGGTGCCGGTACTTCTATGCGTCTGCGTGGTGTATCTACTATCAATGGTTCCAGTGAACCACTGATTGTAGTTGATGGTAACGTGCTGTCTGCAGACACTGAGAATTTTGACTTCAATTCGGCCAACGAAGAGAACTTTGCCCAATTGCTGAATGTAAACCCTGATGACATCCAAAGTATTTCGGTATTGAAGGATGCTGCGGCTACTGCCATTTGGGGTTCACAAGGTGCCAACGGTGTAATCGAAATCAAGACAAAGCGTGGTACACGTGGAAAGACTCGTGTGGAGTATAGCTACCGTTTGACAGCTACCTACCAGCCTTTGGGTTACAAGATGCTGAATGGTGACGAATACACCATGTTGCTGAAAGAGGAGTATTTCAATCCTTCACTTAGTGATGCTGCCAGCAACATTGTTGAGTTGAACTACAATCCCAGTTTCTCTGAATATGAGATGTACAACAACAATACCGATTGGTTGGATGCCGTGAAGCAGATTGGTTTCCGTCAGAATCACTATGTAGCTCTGAGTGGTGGTGGTGAGAAAGCACACTTCCGTATTGGTGCCGGTTACGACCGTGAAACAGGTTCTATTATCAAACAGCAGCTCGACCGTTTTACCTCTCGTGTGAATTTGGACTATTTTGTGAGCGACCGCATCAAGATTGCAACCAACATTTCGTTGACCTATACTAACAATCAGCGAAACAGTGATGGCCTTTTGTCCATTGCTTACAACAGAATGCCTAACCTCTCTATTTATGAGCAGGACAGACAGGGTAACAATTTGAATCAGTTCTATCACATGTTGCCTTCTGTTTCTTCAGAGTTCCGTAACGACCAATTGAAACAACGCAATCCTGTTGCTTCGGCTCATTTGGCCAAGAATCACCAGACCAGTTACGACATCAAGCCTGAGTTTATATTGCGTTACGATTTGTTGGGTATAGGTGAAGAAAGAACTCGCTTGAACTACGAGGGTAAAGTGATGTTCAACATCTTCAACAGTTATACTGATGAGTATATGCCGTCATCACTCAATACGGCAGGCTGGACTGACAAACAAGCTAACCGTACTACAGCAAGTTCAAACAAGAACTTTGGTCTTACTACAACTCATACGTTGACATTTACTCCTGTCTTCAAGAATCGTGACCATTCGTTGAGCATGATGTTGCGTGGACAGATGTCAACAGGTAGCAACACTTCACAGAGCACTGTTACATGGGGTACACCTTCTGGTACTATCCAAAGCACAGGTGCCAATGGTATCATTGATGGTATGAGTACTGGTAGCGGACAGTCACGCAGTATCTATTTTACTTACTCTGCTCACTATGCTTACAAAGGACGCTATATGGCCGACTTCTCTGTACGTCGCGACGGTACTACCAAATTCGGTCCCGATAAGCGTTGGGGTAATTTCCCTGCTTTCTCTGTACGTTGGAATGTCAGTCGTGAACCATGGTTCCACAACGCTTTGCCTTGGGTTTCCATGCTTTCAATCCGTCCGGGTTGGGGTCTTGTAGGTTCGCAACCGGGTCAGGAATATCTCTTCTTCAGTAGATATGCCAATGGTAATGGTTATATGGGACAGACCTCTATTCATCCGAATAACATCCGTTTGAGCAATTTGAAGTGGCAGGAGAAAGAGACCTATAACTTGGGTACTGATTTCGGTTTCTTCGATGATCGCATTACTGGTAACGTGGAATTCTACTGGCAGTACACCAGCGACCTTTTGATGAGTAACTATGGTATTCCTACCTCTTCCGGTTATACTTCTTTCTCAACTCGTAACGTGGGTGACATGGAGAATATAGGTTGGGAGTTTAACTTGAACGGTAATTCTATTATTAAATTAGGTAAGTTCTCAGCTGACTTTAATGTTACTTTTGCCAACAACCGGAATGAATTGACCAAGATGGATGAAAGCTGTTTGATCAGTTTGAATAACGAGTGGGATGGTAACAATGGTTCATACCTCTCTCGCGTTGAGCTTAACCATGCTTTGGGAAGTATCTATGGTTTCCGCTATAAGGGTGTTTATCAATATACGGAATATTCAGCCGAGGAAATTCCTGGCGTGAGTGGTCCTAATGCACCGGTTGTTCGTGATAAGGATGGTGTAGTGATTCTGGACGAGAATCAGCGTACCAAACCTATGATGTTCCGTGCCGGAACGACAAACTATGAGTTCCGTGGTGGTGATGCTATCTATGACGATGTTAATGCCGATGGTTCAATCGATGAATTGGATATCGTTTATTTGGGTTCTTCTCTGCCTAAGTTTACTGGAGGTTTCGGTTTCAAACTCAAGTGGGGCCGTCTCTCATGGAACAACCAGTTCAACTTCCGTTATGGAAACAAGATTGTCAACAAGGCTCGTATGAATGCGGAGAACATGTACTCTAACAACAATCAAAGCCGTGCTGTCAACTGGCGCTGGCGTGTTGAAGGTGACATCACCACTATTCCTCGTGCCCTTCGTCAGTATGGTTACAACTGGTTGGGTAGCGACCGTTTCGTTGAAGATGGTTCATTCATCCGTTTGAACTATTCACAGATTAGTTATGCGTTTGACCCGAAAATCATGAAGCAGTTCGGTATCAATCGTCTCAGTCTGTATGTATCAGCTAACAACTTGTTCTGTCTGACCAAGTATTCAGGAGCTGACCCCGAAGTTGGTTATGGTGGTTATGGCGTATCTTCCGATAATGCCCAGACACCGCGTGCCAAGTCTTTCACGGCAGGTGTGACAGTGCAATTCTGATGAGTATAAAGTAAAAAGCTAAAATAATAAAGATATGAAAACATTCAAACATATAGTTTGCTCCCTTTTCATCGCTACTGCACTGACAGGATGTGAAGATTTCTTCGATACCCTGCCTATGAATGAAGTGGTGCTTGAAAACTTTTGGACAGACAAGAACGATGTGACCAGCGTAGTGAACAGTTGTTACGAGTCGCTTGAAAGTGAAGACTGTTTGGTACGCATGGGTGTATGGGGTGAGTTGCGAAGCGACAATTTGAAAGGTGGCTCTAACCCTTCTGACGAAATCAATCAGATTTTGAAGGAGAACATCCTTCCTTCCAATTCAATGTGTAATTGGAAAGTCTTCTATCAGACAATCAACCGTTGTAATACAGTGTGTCATTATGCTCCTCAAGTGCAGGCTATTGACCCCAATTACACAGAGTCTGAGATGCGTGCCAATATTGCCGAAGTTTCAGCACTTCGTGCATTGTGCTATTTCTATTTGATTCGTACTTTCCGCGATGTGCCTTATACTACACAGCCGAGTATTGACGATGCTCAGAATTATGTATTGCCGGCCACTCCTTTCAACGATGTATTGGATTCGTTGATTACTGACCTTGAAAGTATAAAGAACGATGCTGTTCGCCGTTATTATTTGGATGACAGCCCCAATGCTTATCAGAACAGTAGCCGCATTACCCGTGTTGCCATTTGGGCAATTCTGGCCGACCTTTATTTGTGGAGAGGTGATTGGGACAATTGTATCAAGTATTGCGACTTGGTGTTGGATTTCAAACGCCAACAATACGAAGATATGTTGGACCGCGATGGTCTTGTTCCTGATATTGACCTCTTTGGTGATATTCCCATGATCTTGGAGAAACCTTCTGGAAATACTGTGTATGGTCATTCTTACAATGAGATTTTTGGTTATGGAAACTCTTTTGAGAGCCTTTTCGAACTTTATTTCGAAAGTAATCAGCGCCAGTTGAATACGTGGGTAGGTAAATACTATGGAGGAAACAATAATAATACGATTGGTCATCTGGGTGCTCCCGATTTCCTTCGCCAGGATGTGGCCATTGGAACCAACACGTTGTTCAAGAAGATCGACGGTCGTGCATACGCAAGCATTGCGATGGAAAACCAGTCCTATTATCCCCGTAAATTCTATTATGAATCTGTTACGTTCAACACACAGAGTGTGACTGCTGAGAGCAGTTTGGCCTTTTCCGGTTCTTCCCGTAGCAGAGAAGATGCAAACTTTATTTTCTATCGTTTGAGTGATGCCATTCTGATGAAGGCCGAAGCGTTGATTCAACGTGGTACAATTGACACATCGGGTGTGGCAGTGGACTATCAGCGTGCATTCCACCTGATTAACACCGTGAACAAACGCGCCATCGATGCTTCTCCTATCTCATCACGTGTCGATACCTTGAAGATGGCAGACTATGTGACTTCTAAAGTTGCTATGGAAGACCTGTTGATGGAGGAGCGTCATCGTGAATTCCTGTTTGAAGGAAAACGTTGGTTCGATTTGATTCGTATGGCTCGTCGCGATGGTAACAACATCCGTCTCTCTACACTTGCAACCCGCAAGTACATTGAGAATGTGAATGCCATCAAGATTAAATTGGCTAATCCTGATCGTATTTATTTCCCGTATGCAAAAAGTGAGTTGAAGGTGAATCCTTTGCTCAAGCAGAATCCGGCCTATTCAAATACGGAAGATTCAGAATTGACTACTAATAAGTAGAATAGATTGAAACATTCTAATTTGTTTATACAATTATGAAAAAAACATTGAAATATATATTAGGTGTCTTGGTCGCAAGTTTTGCGATGGGATCCTGTGTAGATAATGATGACGTGGTGGTCAACTACTACGCCTCTACAAAAGTGACGGCTGCCGGATTCCTGGATCAGAATCCTGAACGCTTCAGTCAGTTTATCAATATTCTGCAGCGTACTCCTTATTATGCTTTGCTTTCAACCTATGGTGAGTTCACTTTGTTTGCTCCAACCAATGAAGCAATTGACAAGTATGTGACAGAAATGGGATTTGGCAGTATAGAAGGAATGACGGATGCTAACTGTGACACGTTAGCCCGTACACATATCATCAAGAAAGGTGCTTACTTTACTACGGATGTGGTGGAAGGTGCTATGCCTGACTTGAATATGGAAGATTCGTATATCGTGCTTTCCAGCGATTCGGATGTATATAACAACAATGAGTTGGTATATTATATTAATAAGAACGCGCGCATGATAGAGTATGATGACTCTGTGACCAATGGAGTAGTGCATACAGTAAACAATGTGATTACTCGTACCAGTGATTTCTTGCCCGATAGAATTGAGGCTGATACTACATTGCTGTTGTTTGCCGAGGCTTTGAAGTTGACCAATATGGACGACTCTTTGCGTTACTATTTGGACGAGACTTATTCTTGTGGTGAAGATTCTGTATTCGAAGGATTCCCCAAGAAGTGTAAAGCCGAAGGTACCTCTCCATGCTTCTGGCCTGAGAAGAGATACTATAAATATACGGCATTTGTAGAACCTGATAAGGTGTTCAACGATAAGGGCATCTACACTATTGACGATCTTATTGCATACGCAAAGCAGGTGTATGACCAGACTTATCCTCAGGATGCAGGATTGTATGATGATGATTTCACTCATCGTAAGAACCCCTTGAATCGTTTTGTAAGTTATCATTTGCTCCCTGTCATTGGACAGTACAACAATCTGTTGGCACCCAGCGAAGTGTTGGAACACTGTTTCATTACTACAGTGAAAGACCCCGAAGAGTTCTTTGAAACCATGTGTCCGGGTACCATTATGCGTATTGCCCAGCCTGCCGGTATTGGACTTTTCATCAACCGTAAGGGCTTGAAGGCAAGAATTGATGATGGTTGTCGTGGTGTGAGAGTGCTTTCTCCTTCTGAATCAGGATCTGCTGACCAGAATGCGTTGAATGGTGTTTATCACTATTTGGATGACATCCTCGTGTATGATACCAAGGTGCGTGATGTCGTGTTGAACTGCCGAATCCGTAAGGATGCATCTACGCTGAGTCCCGACTTTATGAACAGTAATGGTCGTGGTCGTTTCAATAAAGACCAGTTGGTTGGTATGAAGAGAGGGTATATTGCTGATTGGAAAATCAGTGAAGAAACATTTGTCGGAGTACATAGCGACCAGCAATGGTGGCAGCACTATTACTCTAACGGTGTAACCATTAGTGGAATCTTCGATATTGAATTCAAGTTGCCTCCTGTTCCGTCTGGCACATACGAAATCCGTTTGGGTTATACTGTCAATCCTGAGCGTGGTGTTGTACAGGCATATTTGAACAACAAACCGTGTGGTATTCCCGTAGATTTGCGTATGTATGGTACTGATCCTACCATCGGTTGGGTAGAGGATACCGAAGACGAAGAGGAAAACATTGCCAACGATAAGGCTATGCACAATCGTGGATACATGAAGGGTATGGACTGCTATCGCCAATGGGATTCAGACCACACACTGAGAGCTAACACCAATAACCTGCGTCGAATATTGGTTACGCAATATTTGGATTCTGAGGAGACCTATAGATTGCGTTTCCGTCAGGTATTGGATGATCCTGAATGCTATCTTTCATTCGACTTTATCGAACTTTGTCCCAAGAGTGTTTACGGTAGTCCTGAAGGAGAAGATATTTATTAATTATGAATGATTAATTATGAATTCTGAATTTGTGGCTGATAAGCAACAAGTTTATGGCATGAATTCAGAATTCAGAATTAAAAATTAAAAAAGTGTCATTATGAAAAAACATATATTGTATGCCATACCTCTCTTTGCAAGTTGCCTGATTGCTTCTTGCTCGGATTGGGATGACCATTTCAATGGTGCAGGAAATGGTGAAGCAGGGAGTAATGTAACCCTGTGGCAAATGATTAAAGAAAATCCGCAATTGAGCGACTTTGCCGAGGTGCTTGAAGAGACAAAAGTCTTCCGTCAACATAAGAAGACATCAGTAAGTTATGCCCAGTTGTTGGATGGTGGACAAAGTTTCACTGTTGTGGCTCCTGTGAATGATTCTTTTGACAAAGATACTTTGTTGAAAATGGTTCAGACCGCTCAAGGAGACTCTGTAGTGGAGAAATCTTTCATCTTCAATCACCTTTCACGGTCGTTAAGTTCTATTACACCAGAAGATAAGCGTGTATTATTGCTGAACTCCAAGTATGCCGACTTTGAAGATGGCAAGATTGAAGGAGTGGCTCTGACTGCTCCTAACCAGCGTGCCAAGAATGGTATGTTGCATGTGGCTGAGAGTCCGATTCCTTACGAGCGTAACCTCTATGAAACGTTGTGCGATAAGGCTGAATTGTCACCCATTGGCGCTATACTTCGTGACTATGAAGAGGATTACTTTGATGCAGACCAGTCTATATCAAGTGGAATCGTAGAAGGTGTGCCCATCTATGTGGATTCTGTAATCATAGAGCGTAATCGTATGTTGAATGTCCTTGGCTATCTCAATAGAGAAGACTCTCTTTATCTGGTGGCTGCTCCCACAAAAGATGAATGGAATCGTGTATGGGAAGAGACTTCCAAGTACTTTACTTATGATAACCGGACTAACAAGCGCGACTCGTTGCAACAGCATTGGACCATGCGTGCCTTGATGGAAGATGCTGTTTTCAATGTGACGCTCAATCCTTGGTACGAGGAAGCTAAAGAGGCTGAAGCCTTGGCTTCACTCGATTCTTTGACGTCAGTTCCTTATTACCGTCCGACTGACTATCGCAAACCTGTTTATCATGTGTTCCACAAACCGTTTGCTGCGGATGGTATTCTGGCCAACGCACGTGAGATAGAGTGTAGCAATGGTATTATTTACGAAATGGATGAGTGGACGTATGATCCCGAAAAGACATTCTTCCGTGAATTGTGGACAGAAGCTGAGTATGATTCAGGTATTACTGAGTATAAGTCTTGCTATTACAATAGCCGTTTCCTTGTAGTTGACTCAATCTCAAATTATGGTTATCTGCAGATTTTGCATGAAAAAGCCACTTCGAATTGGGAAATGACTTTCCGTATTGACAATACATTGAGTGCGCATTATGACATTTGTGCCATTGTATTGCCGCGTACGATAACAGATCCCGACAAGACCTTCAAACCTTGCAAGTTCAAGGCTAACATCAATTATGTGGATGAACGAGGCGTATCTCAGAAGTTCAATTGCGATAACACGCAATTCAAGACTGACCCTACGCGAGTTGATACTGTAGTATTGGCCGAGAATTTCTACTTGCCAGCATGTAACTATGCTCAGAATGACATTAAAGTCACTGTGAAGTTGCAATGCTCAATTACTGCACGTGAAAATTCGAGCTATTCACGCGAAATGTATCTCGACTGCATCTATTTGCGTCCGAGAAAAGACGTGGCAAATAGCGAAGAGTGAAGAAAATAGTAAGTAGTACATTGTAAATTGAAAATGTAATTATGAAACTCTATAAGACAATCTGTGCCGCCCTTGCAATCAGTGGTTCGCTTACCGCTGCGGCACAAGAAAACATGAATACGGTGACTGGTAAGGTGGTGGATGCCGCAACAGGTCAACCGTTGGTAGGTGTGATTGTGACAGCATACGGTGATGCCCGCTATACAGGCATGACTGATGAACAAGGAAACTATGAAATGACAGTGCCGGCTTATACTCGTTCGGTATCGATGAGTGTCGAGGGATACAACCTTCAGCAGGAAGCCATTTCTTCTGATGGTCGGGCTGATGCCAAGCTCTATCACGAAGCTTTTGCGACTGATTATGCTTCCAAGACTGCAGCCACGTTGGGGGCTTCAGCTATAGGTTTTGACAATACGTCGGAATTGAGTATTGATCCGCTGATTCAGCAACGTTTGGGTGCTGATGTCCGTACCGTTTCTCGTGGCGGACTGCCAGGTATTGGAACTGTAATGATGATGAATGGTATCAATTCTCTTTATGCCAATGCCCAGCCTTTGGTTGTTATTGATGGTGTTATCATGGATATGCAGCAGAGCCGCGAGATGTTACACGAAGGTTATTTCAATAACATGTTGGGCAACATCAATGTGAACGATATCGAAAGTGTCGAGATTCTGAAGAATGGAACGGCTCTTTATGGTTCTAAGGCAGCCAATGGTGTTATCCTTATTAATACCAAGCGTAGCAAGAGTATGGCTACTAAAATTGATTTGACCATCAATGGCCGCTACGAATTGATTCCGCGTATGCCCGAAATGATGGGAGCCGAAGATTACCGTCTCTACACAACCCAGTTGTTGGCGGACAAGACTCCTACATTGGGTTCAATGAAGTATTTGAATCCTGACCCCAACTATTACTATTACAATATGTATCATAATAATACAGATTGGAAAGACCAGGTTTTTGAGAATGCTTTCTCACAGAACTATGGAATCAATGTACAGGGTGGTGACGACGTAGCCTCTTACAACCTTTCTGTCGGTTATTCAATGGCTAACAGTCCGTTCAAGAAGAACGACTATTCACGTTTCAGCATGAGACTGAACTCGGACATTGAAGTGTTTACCGGCATGAAAGTCCGTTTCGATGCTTCTTATAGCGATGTGGACCGTAGCCTGTTCGACGATGGTGCACCGGCTGAGACTCGCACGGGTGTCATCACTTCTCCTACATTCCTTGCTTTGGCAAAGTCTCCGTTCCTTTCTCCTTATGCGTTTGACAATCAGGGTAACGTCAGCCAGTATTTGGCCGAAGCCGATGATTATTTGGAAGGTATGTTCCAGGGTGAAGGTCGTTTGGCCAATCCTACAGCCATTCTGCATTATGGTGATGGAGAGAATCGTAACTCACACGGTAATCGTCTGATAATGTTCTCTGTGACTCCCCGTTACGAGATAAACAAGCATTTGACTGTCAGTGAACAATTCTCTTTGGGATTGGTAAATACCAATGAAATGTACTACCTTTCTGTTCATGGTGTGCCAACTTTCAAGGTTGAAGGTTTGGACGAAGGAACCTCTTTGCAGAACTTCGCACAGAGTTTGGCTGCTCGTCAGACAGCTGTTCATAGCGATACCCGTATCGAATGGCAGAATCGTTACAAGGCTCATAACATCTCTGTAAAGGGAGGTTTCCGTTTCATCAGCAATGATTATAACCTGACACAGCAGAAGGGTTACAATACGGGTAACGACAAGACTCCTAACATGAACAGTTCACTTCAGTTCAAGACTACTGGCGGTGCTGAAGACAAATCACGTGAAATGTCCTGGTATGCTTTGGCTGATTATAACTTTGCCGAGCGTTTCTATGTGAATGCTGGTATTTCAGCCAATGCCTCTTCTCGCTTTGGTGACGATGCTCCCGGATTGGAATTGATGGGTGTCAAGTGGGGACTCTTCCCCAATATCGAAGGTGCTTGGGTAATCAGTAATGAAAAATGGTTGGCCGACATCAAGGGTATCAATTACTTGCGTTTGAACCTTGGTTTCGACATGACCGGAAATGACAATATTGACTACACCGCATCACGCAGTTACTTCATTGCACAGCGTATGTTGGGCGACAATGCTACAGGTCTGGTAATCGGTAACATTGGTAACACTGAGTTGCAGTGGGAGACCACCAACCGCTTGACTGCCGGTTTGCAGGGTAACTTCTTCAACAATCGTTTGAGTGTTCGCGCCAACTTCTTCAAGAGCTGGACTGACAACCTGCTTTCATTGAGCCGCTTGGCCTGGACAAGTGGTTTGGAGGAAAACTGGGGCAATGGCGGTAAGTTGGAAAATATGGGCTTTGATGTCACTGCATCGGTGAAAGCTGTCAATCTGAAGAACTTCCGTTGGGAAGTGGGTGCTTCAGTGGGTCACTATAAGAATGAAGTGACTGCGCTTCCCAATAACAACAGACCTGTTGAGACCGATATTTATGGTGCCACTGTTCTTACTCAAGTTGGTCAGCCTGTCGGAGTCTTCTACGGTTGGGACAGTGACGGCGTATATGCCACATCAGCCGAGGCTGCAGCTGAAGGAAAATATTTGGTTAGCGGAAATGGCGACCACATCAACTTCGGTGCTGGTGACATGCGTTTCAAGGATGTGGACAATAATCATGTAATCGACAATGCCGACCGTGTGGTTATCGGTGATCCTAATCCCGATCTCTTCGGTAATATCTTTACGACCCTTAATTGGAAGAACCTGACATTGTCAGCAGCCTTCAATTATTCGTTGGGTAACGACATTTACAATTACCAGCGTTCTTTGCTCGAAGGTGGAAGTCTTTTCCTCAACCAGACTACAGCAATGAGCCGTCGTTGGACTACCGAGGGCCAGCACACCAGCATTCCTCGTGTGGCATACGGCGACCCCATGGGCAACAGCCGTTTCAGCGACCGTTGGATTGAAGATGGCAGTTACCTGCGCCTCAGTTCTGTGACATTGAGCTATCACATTCCTATCGTGAGCACCTATTTGCAAGGTATCACCGTATGGGGAAATGCTGCCAACTTGTTCACCATTTCACGCTATTTGGGCAACAATCCTGATTGTGTCATGTCAGGCAGTGTTCTTTCTCAAGGTATCGACCGTGGCCAGCTTTCTGCCGGTCGTTCATTCTCATTGGGTGTGAATATCAATCTCTAAAGAAAAAAGTGGACCCACCCCCAATCCCTCCACAGGGGAGGGGAGTGGATAGTCCGAATAGAAAAGTTATTAACGAATAATTAAAAGCAATATGATGACTAATTTAATAAAAAGAACAACTCAACGAATGAGTACAAACTGTTCACTCCCCTCCCTTGGGAGGGGCAAGGGGGTGGGTCTCCTCTTTGTTGGAATGTTTTGCAGTTTCTTTGCTCTCACTTCCTGTGAAGACATACTGGATACTGATTCAGACTTCGTGATGTACGAGAAAGACAATACCTTGTCTGATCCCACCGACTCCATTTACAGTGTGTTGGGTATCATCAATCAGATGCAGAAGATTGCCGACCGCACCGTGTTGTTGGGCGAGGTGCGTGCCGATTTGGTAACGCCTACCGAAGCTGCATCGGCCGACCTCAAGCGTTTGGCTGCTTGGGATTTCTCTCAGGAAAACAAGTACAATGCCGTGAGCGATTACTATTCTGTTATCAATCACTGTAACTATTTCCTCCATCATGTGGATACCACCTTGCAGCGTCGTGGTTACAAGATTTTCGAGGCTGAGTATGCAGCTGTAAAGGGCTTCCGTGCATGGACTTATCTGGAATTGGCCAAGAACTACGGTCGTATTCCTTTGGTAACTGAGCCGCTGATGACTGAACAGGATGCCCGTAAGGCCATGAACGACCAGTCAAAGTATGCTGACATGCAGACTATCTGTAACTATTTCATCAATGACCTTACCCCTTATGCCTATCGCAGAATGCCCAATTGGGGAAGCATCAATGGAAGTAACTCACAATATTTCTTTATTCCCATACGTGCGTTGTTGGGCGACCTTTGCTTGTGGGCCGGCCGTTATCAGGAAGCTGCCACATGGTATCACGATTATATGACAGACCGTGATGACCCCATTATTATAACAGCTTCCAGAATTGGTGGCGGCTGGGGTAACATACATTTTACCTCTCATGTCATGACTAGTGGCAGCTATGAGTTGAGCTACATCCCGATGGAAGCTCGTCAGTTCGATGGTATCATGAGTGAATTGCCCGACTTGTTCAATAGTACCGGGAGAAATTACAGATACTTCCAGTTGACACCTTCTGTCGGAATACGTCGTTTGTCTGGTGAGCAGATTTATTGTATGGAACACAAAACAGATACCCAGACCGACACCTTGTATGCTCCGCGTGAAGGATTGGACGATCCGCTCGATTTGGGTGACATGCGTCTGTATGCTTCTTATTCTCATAGTGCATCAGGCTCTCAGAACCAGTATTCAGAATATAATAATGAGACTCAGTCAATAAGAAAGTATTCTTCGAATACCGAAGAACGTATTCCCACTTACACTAAGTCCATGCTCTACCTCCGCTATGCCGAAGCGTTGAACCGTGCCGGTTATCCCCAGTCGGCTATGGTTGTGCTCAAGTACGGTATGTGTCAGGACAATCTGATTGCGTATGTTGACTCTGTCGAGCGTCAGGCTGCCGGTATTCTGATTGAGTTCGACCCCAATGTCTATTTGCAACAGGATGCCAAAGGTATCCACTCCTTCGGTAGTGGCGAGAGCCAGTGCAACAAATACTATGTGCTCCCTATGCCTGCTGATTCATTGGCAACCCGCCAGGATACTATCGATTACCAGATTCCTCTCGTTGAGGACATGATTATCGACGAAATGGCGCTTGAATTTGCTTTCGAGGGACATCGTCTGCACGACCTTATGCGTGTGGCCATGCGCCGTGGTGACAATGCCTATCTGGCCGACCCCATCAGCCGTCGCGACGGTGAAGAAGATGCCGCCCTGCGTGCCAAGCTGATGAACGAGCAGAACTGGTATCTGCCATTGCCTTGATAGAGCGATTTTATGATGACAGTCTCTTTTCATGGGGGTGTGTCAAAATGCCCTCTTTTCATTCTTTAGACGCGGATGACGCGGATAACGCAGATAAATTATAACCTATCGGGTATAACAATCAAGAAAAATCCGCGTCATCCGCGTCATCTGTGTCTAAAAAGTTGATTATGACACATCCTCATGTGGGAGGCTGTTTTTTATTTATTTTCGAATGTAAACTTAACCAAATCAGTATATGAACAGAAAACTACTTCTTATTCTTTCCCTGTTTGCTGTTATGGGCATTTCCCGTGCCGCCACTATTACCGTAACAGTTGACAGTGTGCGCCATCAGAAGGTGACAGGCTTCGGTGCTGCAGCCTGTTGGGGAGCCATGCTTCCCATTGATGATGTGAATGTCATCAAACTTCTCTACGGAGAAGATTCTCCCGTAGGATTGAACATTGTGCGTATGGAGATTTCGCCCAACACACAGGGTGACGTCAAGTATCCGTGGGACACACCTTATGACTGGCATGGGTATCTGCCCGTCATCAAGGAAGCCAAGAAGCGCGGTGCACTCGTTTATGGTTGTCCGTGGTCGCCTCCCGGCAGTTACAAGACCAACAACACTGCTCAAGGTGGTAACAGTGAAGACCAGGGCTACAAGCGTGGTGAACTCCGCCAAGACCATTATGCCAAATTCTTCCCTTGGCTCAATTCCTATCTTGCTTATATGCACAGCAACCAGGCCGATGTTGATGTCGTGGCCATTCAGAACGAACCCGACTGGTGGGTGAACTATTCCGGCTGTCTCTACAGTCCCGAACAGTTGGTGACACTTGTGAAGGAGAATGCCCACCTGCTGAAGAAAGACCAGTACAAGGTGAAACTGATGTCGGGTGAAAGCTTGAACTTTAACCCCAAATACACCGACCCTTTGTTGAACGACCCGGGTTCTTGCGAGTACATTGATGTGATTGGTGGCCACCTCTATGGTACTCCGCCGTTGGAATACATGGCCAAGTCGGCCGAGACAGCCCGCAAGTATGGCAAGGACGTGTGGATGACCGAACACTCAGTGGAGTGTGGCGACCGTTTGCCCAATTGGCACGACGAACTTATCTTTGCCGAAGAACTCAACGAGTCTATGCTGGCCGGAGCCAATGCATACGTCTATTGGTACATGATGGCTCACTGGTCATTCGTTGGGACAGGGGAGACCAAGTATGGAAAGGGAAACACATACGGCAAATTGCTTCGTCGTGGTTATGTGATGTCTCATTTCTCCAAGAATGTCACTGGTTCTACCCGTTTGGGCAGCAAGGCCAGTGTACATGTGGGAACGAACAGTGCCTTTCAGGCATCGGCATACATCAAGGGCGATTCGCTCATTGTGATGGCTATTGATACCACCAAGAATGCGTTCGACCTCAAGCTCAATCTGCCTTATAAAGTAAAGGGAGGTACTCATTTGCTCTCAACTGACGAGGCCGTGTGCCAACAGTTGCCCATTGAAATGAGTGAAGCTGCATCTACTGTTACTGTTTCACTGCCTGCCCGCAGTCTGAATACTTATATCCTTCAGATTGACCGTGAAGCTGCCGGTATGGTGGAAGAGGTGTATGTTCCTGCTCCCGTCAAAGGCCCTTCGGTTTATTATGATATGCAAGGTCGCCTGTTGGATGGGCCGCATGGATTCTGCATCGAACGCAAGGCGGATGGTCGTGTGGTGAAACATTATATTCCTTGATGAAGGGGAAATCTCACAGCTCGTAATTGCTTTATTGGGCTACGCTGACGTTGGGTCAGCAGAAGGGAATGGTGTCAAATGATGCCATTCCCTTTTTTTGGGGCACGGATGACGCGGATGAATGGTTAAAGGTCTAAAGTCTAAGGTAGAAAGTCTAAGGTCAAAGGTCTAAGGTCAAAGGTCGAAAGTCGGGTGTCCAATTTGCAGTACTTTGTTTTTGGTTCTTTCTCATGCTGTCTCTGTCACCCTGAGCGTAGTCGAAGGGTCTATCAGTCAGAGTATTATAAAATGTTTTGCTTGTAGATCCTTCGACTTCGCTCAGGATGACAGAGACCGTCAGTTCTGCATAAAAGAGGGCTTACCCACATC
>JAFXDG010000080.1 GCA_017521285.1 Bacteroidaceae bacterium
TGTGCCACATCCTCTGTCGGGCGTCAGTACAACCTATAGTAGTATGTCTGAAGAAACTCCGCCGACCGTGTGCACACGGCTGGCGACACGTGTGCACACGCCCTTCCCATTTTCTGTATTCCACCCTTCGGGCATTGCATAAATATGCGAAAAAGTACCCGTTACGAGGTATCCTCCTCTGATGAAATAGAGAGGAAACAGGAATTCGGGATTTGTTACTGCGGGATGTAAAGAATGAAGAGTGAAGAGTGAAGAGAGAAGAATGAAGAACGAAGAACGAAGAATGAAGAGACACTCCTTCATTTTTTTTAAGATGCTTTGGCTACATGGATAAAAATATCTATATTTGCCCGACTGAACATAAAGACAAACTTCATGAAGAACTATCGGAACAATCGTTTCGGAGGATTAGTGTGTGTGTTCCTCCTTTTAGTGATAAGCAGTACCGTGACTTTTGCCCGCCGAAACAAGGGACCGGTGGTAATGGTAGAAGACCTGCGGGTGGAAAATCTGACCGACCCGATGGGTATTGACACACAAATACCGAGACTCAGTTGGAAAATCGTTTCAGCCGAACAGGACGTGATGCAAGAGAGCTACCACATCTTGGTGGCTTCGTCGCCCGAAAGGTTGGCACAGGACAAAGGCGACCTGTGGGATTCTGACGTGGTGAAGAGCGATTCCTCCCTGTGGATTTCTTACAAGGGCAAGGCTCTGAAGGACAACCAACGTGTATGGTGGAAAGTGCGTGTAGCCACAACAGTGGGCGAAACAGCCTGGAGCACCCCCGCCAGTTGGAGCATGGGACTGCTGATTGAGAATCATTGGAACGGCCGATGGATAGGCCTGGACAAAGCGATGCCGTGGGAGAGCGAGACACAATGGAGCCGCTTGGGAGCACGCTATGTGCGCCACGAATTTGCCTTGGACCGTCCCGTCAAACAGGCCACACTCCACATCTGCGGCTTGGGTCTCTACGAAGCATTCATCAACGGACAGCGCGTAGGCAACCAAGTGTTGGCCCCAGCCCCCACCGACTACCGGAAGACCATACTGTACAACACATACGACGTGACCGACCTGCTCTCTGACTCGGCCAATGCCATCGGAGTGACATTAGGCAACGGACGCTTCTACCACATGCGTCAGGACTTCAAGCCCTACAAGGCTCCCAACTTCGGCTATCCCAAAGTGCGTGCCAACCTCATCATTGAATACGAAGGTGGCGGCCGACGAGTGATAGCCACCGATGACCGCACATGGAAACTGACGGCCGACGGCCCCATCCGTTCCAACAACGAGTATGATGGTGAAGAGTACGATGCCCGCAAGGAGTTGGGCGAATGGACCTGCCCGGGCTACGACGACAGCCATTGGCTGGCAGCCCAGCGCGTGAGTATTCCCGACGGTACACTGCGTGCCCAGATGATGCCCGCCATGAAAGTGCTCGACCGTATCGCGCCCCGCTCCATCACGCCTCACGGCAACAGCCTCATCCTGGATATGGGACAGAACATGGTGGGATGGCTACGCATACGCAACCTGCACGGCCACGCTGAAGGTGACTCCATCCGTCTGCGTTTTGCCGAACGCCTGCAAGAGGACGGTTCGCTATACACAGACAACCTGCGCGATGCACGGGTAACCGATGTATATGTCTGCAACGGACGCGAAGAAGAGGGTCATTCGTGGGCACCCCGATTCGTCACCCACGGATTCCGTTACGTGGAAGTCACAGGTCTGCCACAGGCCACGACGGATGACTTTGTGGGCGAAGTTGTGTCGGACGAAATGGAGATTACCGGCTCATTCGAATGCAGCGACACACTGGTCAACCGCATCTACCGCAATGCCTACTGGGGCATCTTGGGCAATTACAAAGGAATGCCCATCGACTGCCCCCAACGCAACGAGCGCCAGCCCTGGCTGGGCGACCGCACACGCGGGGCTTTGGGCGAAAGCTACATTTTCGACAACGAGCGTCTCTATACCAAGTGGATGGACGACATACGCGAGGCACAGCGCGAAGACGGACTCATCCCCGACGTAGCCCCCGCCTATTGGAACTACTACACGGGCGATGTCACCTGGCCCGCTGCCCTACCCTTCATTTGTGACATGCTCTACACCCAATACGGCAACATAGGCCCCATTCAGGAGAACTATGCGGCCATGGCCAAGTGGACACGTTTCTTGAAGGAGGAATACATGCGCGACGGACTGATTACCAAAGACAAGTACGGCGACTGGTGTGTGCCACCCGAAAAACTGAACTTGGTGCACAGCGAAGATCCCGCACGCAAGACCGACGGCACCCTCATTGCTTCGGCCTACTATGTCCGCCAACTGCAACTGATGGAGAAGTTTGCCACCCTGATGTCCCAAGCGGAAGAGGCCAAGGCTTGGAAGGCTTTGCAAGAGGAGGTGAAAATGGCCTTCAACAAGCGTTTCCTCACCGTGAAGGAAGGGACATCTCCACGACCTGACCACATACTCTACCCCGACAGCATCTATTACGGAAACAACACGGTGACAGCCAACCTCCTTCCCTTGGCTTTCGGCATTGTGCCAACGGAACATGAGGACGCTGTATTCCGCCATGTGCTGGCCAAACTGATGCCTGCCCCGAACTGCATTCCCGCCGTATCGTGTGGAGTGATAGGCGTGCAGTGGCTGATGACTGAACTGAGCCGGCGCGGACGTGCCGACGTGGCTTTCGCCTTGGCCTCAGCCAACTACTACCCTTCATGGGGATATATGGCACTGAACGGAGCAACCACCATCTGGGAACTGTGGAACGGTGACAAGGCCGACCCGTCGATGAACAGCGGCAACCACGTGATGCTGTTGGGCGATTTGGTTACATGGATGTATCAATACGTAGGGGGCATCCGGAGCAGTGAGCAACACGAGGGTATCGCATTCAAGCACATCGAACTGAAACCATCGTTCGACATTCCCGACCTCAGTTTTGCCAAAGTCAGTTACAATACCCCCTATGGCCAAATACGGAGCCATTGGAAGAAGACGGTAACGGAATACACATGGGAGGTGTCTGTCCCATGCAACACGCGAGCCACCGTACATTTGCCTAACGGAGAGGTCAAGCACATAGGTTCGGGATCCTACCGCTTCGAAGGCACTCTGCCCAAGGTGCACCCCGCCGTGGTGGAAAACCAGTTCCTCTATGAGACGGCCACCTTCCCCGAATGTCATAGTGCCTCCATCGTAGAACTGAAAAACGGTGACCTGCTGGCCACCTACTTCGGTGGAACCAAAGAGCGCAATCCCGATGTCTGCATCTGGACCAGCCGCAAGCCCAAGGGAAAAAGCGAATGGGAAGCGCCACGGATGGTAGCCGATGGGGTATTCTGCGAGCGCCTCCGCCCAGCTTTCAGCGACGAAGAAATCAACAACGGGATGGAACGCAAAGCCTGTTGGAACCCCGTACTCTTTGAAACGCCCAAGGGGGAATTGCTTCTGTTCTATAAAATAGGTGCCAATGTGGCCGACTGGACCGGATGGGTCATCCGCTCGAAGAACAACGGCAAGAGCTGGTCAGAACCCGAAGCACTCCCCAAGGGATTCTTGGGACCAATCAAGAACAAACCCGTCGTGGTGGATGGAAAGATTATCTGTCCGTCAAGTACCGAAGTGGACGGATGGAAACTGCACTTCGAGATATCCGACGATTGGGGTCGGACATGGCGCATGGTAGGTCCCATACCCGCCGACATGGCCCTGCATACCCAAGACATGGCCCCCGACGGACTATCGGGCGACTCCACCAGACTGAAACCCCTCATCACCATCCAGCCCACTATTCTACAACTGACCGATGGCAGATTGCAAGCCTTGGCACGCACCCGCAACGGTTTCATGGCCACCACCTACAGCGAGGATGGAGGCGAGACGTGGAGCCAAGTGACCCTGCTGAAGAATATGCCCCAAAACAATTCGGGTATCGATGCCGTCACCACAGCCGATGGTCGTCACTTCCTCATCTACAACAACTTCTTCACCATACCCTCCACCCCCAAAGGGGTGCGCACACCAGTAGATATAGCATGGTCAGCCGACGGGCAACAGTGGCACCACACCATCTGTCTGGAGGACAGCCCTGTGAAGCAGTATTCCTATCCCTCCATCATTCAAGGGCGCGACGGAATGCTCCACTGTGTCTATACTTGGCGACGCCAACGCATCAAATATGTGAAGATTGACCCTTCTGTGGTGCCATAGATGAAAAGTTTTCTGGCCTTTCCCTTGCACAAACCACGGAATATACCGACATTTGCAGCCTAATCAAAAGTAGAAGAAGATGCTTAGCAAATATAAACTGAACCAACTCTATTTCAAGGACACGTCGTTTGCCAATCTGATGACACGACGCATCTTCAACGTGCTTCTTATCGCCAATCCCTACGATGCTTTCATGTTGGAGGACGACGGGCGTGTGGACGAAAAGATATTCAACGAGTATATGAACCTGAGCTTGCGCTATCCGCCACGCTTTACCCAAGTGTCAACCATGGAGGAGGCGCAAGAGAAGTTAGAGACCACCACTTTCGACTTGGTCATCTGTATGCCCGGTACGGACAACAACGATGCTTTCGACATTGCCCGCAGCATCAAATCACACTATGCCGACACGCCCATCGTGGTGCTCACCCCCTTCTCGCATGGTATCACCAAGCGTATGCAGAACGAGGATCTGAGTATCTTCGAATATGTATTCTGCTGGCTGGGCAATACCGACCTGCTGCTTTCCATCATCAAACTGATAGAAGACAAAATGAACCTCGAACACGATGTGAACGAGGTAGGTGTGCAGATGATTCTATTGGTGGAGGACTCCATCCGCTTCTACTCTTCCGTACTCCCCAATCTGTACAAGTTCGTATTGCGCCAGAGCCAAGTGTTTGCCACCGAGGCATTGAATGCCCACCAACGGACATTGCGTATGCGCGGCCGTCCGAAGATTGTGTTGGCACGCAGCTATGAAGAGGCCATGTCACTCTACAACAAGTATTCGGCCAATATGTTAGGTGTCATCACCGACGCACGCTTCCCCCGAGAAGGGCAGGTGGATCCTCAGGCCGGCATACGCCTGATTGAAGAGATACACAAGCGCGACGAATACCTTCCCCTCATCTTACAGTCGGCCGAAAGCGAAAACAAAGTGGAGGCTCTCCGCTTGGGGGTAAGCTTCGTCGATAAGAACTCCAAAAAGATGGACGTCGATTTGCGCGAGACGGTATCGGACAACTTCGGTTTCGGAGACTTTGTCTTCCGCAATCCACACACCGGTGAGGAGGTGGTACGCATCCACAACCTGAAGGAGTTGCAAGAGAACATTTTTACCATCCCCCACGAACTGCTGCTCCACCACATCAGCCGCAACCACGTCAGCCGCTGGCTCTATTCGCGTGCCATGTTCCCCGTAGCCGAATTCTTGAAGGAGATTACATGGAAGTCGCTCGACGACGTGGATGCCCACCGACAAATCATCTTCGAAGCCATCGTCAAGTACCGCAAGATGAAGAACCAAGGAGTGGTAGCCGTCTTCCAACGCGACCGCTTCGACCGCTACTCCAACTTTGCCCGCATCGGTGAAGGTTCCTTGGGAGGCAAAGGCCGTGGTCTGGCCTTCATTGACACCATGGTGATGCGCCACCATGAGTTTGAAGAGTTGGAGAATGCCCACGTGGCCATCCCCAAGACAGTGGTGCTCTGTACCGACATCTTCGACGAGTTCATGGACATGAACAACCTCTATCAGATAGCCCTCAGCGATGCCAGCGACGAAGAGATTCTGCGCCATTTCCTCCGTGCCAAACTGCCCGACCGCCTGGTAGAGGATTTCTTCGCCTTCTTCGAAGTGGTGAAGTCGCCCATTGCCATCCGTTCATCCAGTCTATTGGAGGATTCTCACTACCAACCGTTTGCCGGAATCTATTCCACCTACATGATTCCCTACTTGGACGACAAGTATGAGATGTTGCGTATGCTGAGCGATGCCATCAAAGGAGTCTATGCCTCCGTCTATTACCGCGACAGTAAAGCATACATGCAGGCTACCAGCAACGTCATCGACCAGGAGAAAATGGCCGTCATTCTGCAAGAAGTGGTGGGTACGCGCTACGGCGACCACTTCTATCCCAACATCAGCGGTGTGGCCCGCTCACTCAACTATTACCCTATTGGCGACGAAAAGGCCGAAGAGGGAACCGTCAGTCTGGCACTCGGACTGGGCAAATACATCGTTGATGGTGGTCTCACCCTGCGCGTCTGCCCATATCACCCCAACCAAGTGTTGCAAACCAGCGAAATGGAGATTGCCCTCCGCGAGACACAGACCCATTTCTATGCCCTCGACATGAAGAACGCGGGCAACAACTTCTCCATCGACGATGGTTTCAATCTGCTCAAGTTGCACGTCAGAGATGCCGAGGCAGAAGGCTCACTCGACCTCATAGCCTCCACCTATGACCCCTACGACATGGTTATCCGAGACGGCATTTGGCCTGGCGGACGCAAACTGGTAACCTTTGCCAACATCCTGCAACACGACGCCTTCCCCTTGGCACGGATACTCCAATTGGTACAGACCTACGGACAAGGAGAAATGCGCCGCCCCGTAGAGATAGAGTTTGCCGTGAAACTCAACCCCGACAAGACAGGAACCTTCTACTTGTTGCAGATACGCCCCATTGTTGACAGCAAGGAGATGCTCGACGAAGACCTCACTTTGGTAAAGGACGAGGAGACAATCCTGCGGTCGTACAACTCACTGGGACACGGCATCATGAACGATGTGCAAGACGTGGTTTACGTAAAGACCGACAACTACTCGGCCAGCAATAACCAACTGATCGCTTACGACATCGAACAGATGAACCGCCGTTTCCTCGACGAGGGAAAGAACTACATCCTGATAGGCCCCGGCCGATGGGGCAGCAGTGACACCTGGTTGGGCATCCCTGTCAAGTGGCCCCACATCTCAGCCGCCCGTGTCATTGTGGAAGCGGGACTGACAAACTACCGCGTCGATCCCAGCCAGGGTACCCATTTCTTCCAGAACCTCACTTCGTTTGGCGTAGGATACTTCACCATCAATGCCTACTGCAACGATGGAGTCTATGACCAGTCTTTCCTCGATGCCATGCCTGCCGTGGAAGAGACCAAGTTCCTCCGCCACGTCCGTTTTGAAAAGCCCCTGACTGTAAAGATGGACGGCAAACGAAACTTGGGAGTAGTGTTGAAGCCAAAGGATTAGACCATTTAAAGCGTAGATATATAAGACTTTAGTTTAAATCTTATTAAAAGAATACTCCGTATGCCGATGGTGCAAATGTTTTTTGTTACATTTGCACCATCATTTTTTATTCATGCCTTATGAAGAAATTGTGGCTTGCCGCTTCGTTACTATTCCTTCCTTTGTGCCTCTTGGCTCAGCAAGAAGGTTTGGGCTTTCAGCATATTGATAGTCTTGGCAGAATTATGCCGGAAGCAGAAGATTTACATCTGAATCCGTTCACCGATTCTTTTGAAGATTTTTCCAAAACCTCCATTTCACTTTATCAGGCAGAAAAGCCCTCCTTGCATATTCCTTTACGAAAGCCGAATATGCTCCCTTATGTGACTGATTCTTCTCCTCTCTTCAGGGGAGATTTCGTGACTGATGGTGTCCTGTTCTCACATCGTCATGGATTGTTGTACGGACAAGGCAGACAAACAAGTTTGCCGGGCATTGGCCGTCAGAACGAAGCTGCGTTCATATATTCGTATGCTTTGCACCCCAATTGGACTTTACAAGTGGGAGTAAATGCCGACAAAATGTTGATGCCTCATTTCTCGGGACAGGCATTCGGAGTAAATGGCTTGCTTTCGTATCATGCTACCGACCGCTTGACTTTTAATATCTTCGGATATTATCATACTGGATATACAGGGGGTATGCAAAGTTATCGCTATGGTGCAAGTGTGACTGCTGATATGACGGAAAAATTTGGCATGGAAGTGGGAATGCAACGGGCTTACAACCCTATGACTGGCCGTTGGGAGAATATCCCAATTGTTGCACCATATTTCAAACTCAACAGAACCAAATTAGGAATAGATGTAGGCGGCATCCTTCACGAAATTCTCCGCGATGCCACTTATAAGTCAGGAAGTGGAAGACGAGGGAATCCAACTATCGGCCCTCCCCCGGTTGATTTTGTGGTGCGTTGAGGACATTCATTCACGCCTGAAAAGATAATTGTTATAAAGGTTTACAGGAAGCCAGACAGACACATATTGTGATACCAAACAGTTAACTCCGTTCGCAAACCGAATAAATACGGTTTATAAACGGAATTTGTAGTTCAGAAGAATAGTATTCATCCGCATAGAAGAATGGTATTCTTCGGGCGGTGTCATTAGCATTCTTTCACCACACCAAACATTCAGAGGAGTTGAACTCGGAACCTTGAATTTGGGACTTTAACAATGGAAGTGCAGAGCTTAATTGAAGAGCAAGTAAAAGCAAGTCCTAAAATAAATAAAGCGAAAAAGAAAAAAACATTTCACACTTCTTGTCTGTTTAACAGAAAACTATTACTTTTGCCGACGAATCGCTTTCGTGGTTGAAAGTGATTCTTTTCTTTTTTGTTTAATATAAACCAGTATGAATTTATACGTTCGTTTTTTTGATTATGAAGCCTTAGTTCCTGACGGGGACGGCGTTTTAGACTTCTTGTCCACCATTCCACAGATTCACATGGACAGCATTTCGGAGAAGAAGTTGCAGAAATTTTTAGAAGGGGATTCCCGTTATCCCTTCAAAGGAAAAGTTGATGACCGCAACTACTATCTTGTCATCAAGACAGAAGAAGAAACCTTGGAAGCCTTTCAAAAGGCACAGGAAGAGATTAACCGCCATCCCGTAGGCAGCTTGAAGAAGTCTCAACCGAGTGTGGAAATTCCCCGCTTTGAGTCACGCGAAAGCCAGTTGAACATGGTACACTATGGATGGTACGAGGCTGGCATCGTATTCAAACGTGCCATGCCCGGCGATGAGACCCGCAAGTTCCAATACGTGGACACTCCTTTCCGGGTACGTCTGAAAGCCAAGAGCGGAGCGGACTGCTACACACGTATTGTCGAGCACCTGAAAGCTCGCCCAGAAATAGACCCTCGTAGCCAATTCCCCTCCATCAAAGGCAAGAACTTTGAGTTTGAATTCCTCGAAGAGATAGAAGTATAACTCTCATTCGCGCATACAAAATCACAAAAAACTGACGGTCTCTGTCATTCTTCACTGAATGAATAGAGACCGTCAGTCTTTCTGATTATACCAAGAGAGGACTTTTATTCAGCTTTCTTGGTTGTTTTCTTAGCGGCAGGCTTCTTCGGAGCAGCCTCTTTCTTTGCCTTCGGAGCCGCTTCCTTCTTAGCCTTGGCAGGTGCAGGAGCCAACTTGGCAAGTTTGGCCTGCAACTTGTCATTCTCCTTCTGGAGCAATTCCAACTCTTCACCTTGATTCTTGATGGTAGTCAAGAGGGCATTCAGTTCTTCGTTGTCCATCTCTACGGGATAGAGTGAATTTACACGGCTGATGAAGTCACCCAAGATGTTCATGTAGTTAGTGAAAGCATCGAAGGGAGAATCGTAGATACCACGGTTCAACCAGATACCAGTCTGCTTGGTGGTCATGAAGCGGAAGTTGTTTGAAGCCTGCATGTAGCTCCAGTCTTGCTTGATGCGACGGTCAGTACAGATACGTACACGGTCAGCCACACTATAAAGCTTGTCGAAAGCCTCGCGTTGCATCACATTACCCAACCAGCAGCTGATGTCGCGCTCCTCATCTACCCAGCTGAGGGGATAAGGCACGTCAATCTGGTCAACAGACTTCAGCTTGGCAATCACTTCTGAAGGTGTAGAGAAGGTGATACCCTTTTCCTTGGCGCAAGCAGGCAGAGCCTTCAAGAACTCCAAGATGTTGCTTGAAAGCGGCTGGCTGATACCCAGTGCTGAAAGTTCCATAAAGATGTTGAACACCTGCTCTTCCTCGGGCATGTCGGCAATCCAACCTATGTATTTGTCGGCAAACAAGGGATATTCGCTCCACTCGCTATTGTTGAAGCGAAGGCTGATGTCGTCAGAGAGTTTGAAATCACGGAGGAGCAATTTCAACTTGTTGTTGTAGGCGCAATGATAGAGGTAGTGCGAGCTCTTCCAACCAAGCACATGCTTGGCACCTTCGGTAAGCATACCCTTGAAGCCCATATCGGCTACCATAGCACCTATTTCGTTGCTATAAATCAAGCTACTGTTACGGAAGACTTTCGGATCCTGACCGAACATCTGCTTGATTTTCTTGCGCATGTTCTCTACGTCCTCGCGGAAGCACTCTTCGTTAGCCAATGCAGAAAGACCATGAGAGTAAGGCTCGCAAAGGAATTCGCAGCAACCGGTCTCGTTCAACTCATGCAACAGTTCAATCACACGCGGAGCATACATCTCCAATTGCTCAAGACCCACACCTGAGAGTGAGAGGGCCACCTTGAAGGCACCGCCATTCGTCTTGGCCATGTCGATAAGAGCAGTCAGCGAGGGGATATAGCTGCGTTCAGCAATGTCGGTGATACTACGTTCGTTTTCGTAGTCATCATAGTAATAGTGGTCGCGACCGATATCGAAGCAACGGTAGCGTTTCAGATGGATAATCTGGTGTATCTCAAAATAAAGACAGATTGTTTTCATTGTTTATTCTTTTATTTATTTATTCTTTCTGATTAACTCGTCGTAGATGGCACGATGGCGCAATCCCACCTTTTCCCAAGTGATCTGGTCCACCTCCTTGATGCCTTCCTCTTGCAGATACTTGAAGAGCGAGGGGTTGGTACAGATGGAGTAGATGGCATCGGCCATGGCATTGATGTCCCAGTAATCGACCTTGATGACGTTGGTAAGAATCTCACCACAGCCTGATTGCTTACTGATGATAGAGGGAGTTCCGCATTGCATAGCCTCCAATGGTGCAATACCGAATGGCTCGGACACGGATGGCATCACGAACACATCGCTGTTCTTGTACGCTTCATATACCTGCTTGCCCTTCTGGAAACCGGGGAAATGGAAACGGTCGGCAATGCCACGCTCGGCCGCGAGGTTAATCATGGCATTGAGCATGTCGCCCGAACCAGCCATCACAAAGCGGATGTTACGCGTGCGTTGGAGCACAAGGGCTGCAGCTTCCACAAAGTATTCGGGTCCCTTCTGCATGGTGATACGGCCCAGGAAGGTAACCACCTTCTCTTTCGGATGCTCCACACGAGGTATCTCCTGCAACTCTTGTGACAAGGGATATACGGCATTGTGCATGGCCACACACTTGCGGGGGTCCTGATGATACTGGTTGATAACCGTCTGACGAGTCAGCTCGCTCACACACATGATGCAATCGGCATGGTCCATACCGTCTTTCTCAATAGAATATACGGTGGGGTTCACCTTACCGCGCGAACGGTCGAAGTCGGTAGCATGCACGTGGATGCAGAGCGGTTTGCCACTCACCATCTTGGCATGTACACCGGCGGGATAGGTCAACCAGTCATGAGCATGAATGATGTCGAACTCCTGCTGACGGGCCACCACTCCGGCAATGATGGAGTAGTTGTTGATTTCTTCGTGCAAGTTCTTCGGATAACCACCGGCAAACTCCATGCAACCAAGGTCGTTGACGTGCATGTATGAGAAGTCGGCATAGATATGGTCGCGGAAGGCATAGTACTGCTCGGGGGTAGTGTAGTTCTGAAGGCGTGACTTCAAGTAGTCGTAGTTCACGTCGCGCCACACGATAGGCACCTGATTCATGCCGATGATGTTGAGGAACTTCTCCTCTTCACCCGTCGGTTTCGGCAAGCAGAAGGTAGTCTCCACATCGCCCTGCACACTCAAGCCTTTTGTAATACCGTAGGAAGCTACGGCCAATCCACCAAGGATTTTGGGAGGAAATTCCCATCCAAACATTAATACTTTCATTGTTGGTTCCTCCTTATATTATATATTATACTTATTCAATATGTACAACGTTCTCAATATTTCGGCCACATTCATAGCGAAAGAGACAGCACCACGTCCCTTGAACGGCGGGTTTCCGTCGAACAATTCGGGGATAGAGCCTACGCAATGAGAATTCATCTCGGCCTCGTAGCCAATCAACTGACGCTCTACGAACGAGAGACCGCTCATCTTGTAGATGCGCAGGTAAGCCTCGAAGTAGAAGCCTGCCAACCAAGGCCATGCGGTACCCTGATGGTAAGCATAGTCACGCTGGTTCTGCGGACCTACGTAGTTGGGGTTGTAGCCACCGCTCTTGGGTGAAAGGCTACGGAGTCCCTTCGGAGTAAGCAATTCCTTGGTCACAATGTCCAACACACGCTTCTTCTGATGAGTGTCCAACGGGCTGTAGTCGAATGCTACGGTGAAAATCATGTTGGGGCGTACGCTCCAGTCCATCATGTAACCATCCACATAGTCGAGCAAGTAACCGTATTCGTTCAAGAATGTCTCCACAAACGAGGGCTTCACCTTCTCGGCCAACTTCTCCAACGGAGCAGCTTCGGCGGGATTGCCTTGTTCGTTCATCATCTTGGCCACAAACATCAGGGCATTGTACCACAGGGCATTCACCTCCACCAAGTAACCCGTGCGGGCAACTACGGGGCGTCCGCCTACGGTAGAGTTCATCCAGCTCACGGCCTTGTCGCTTCCGTTGGTATAGAGCAAACCGTTCTGGTGCAGGAACAGATTGGGATGTTTGCCACTCACGAGGTAATCCATGATGTCCTCCAACAGCTGGCCATACTTCTCCCAACACTGCTTGGCTCCCACCATCTTGGCATATTGTTGCAGCGTCCAGATGGCCCACAGGAGGATGTCGGGATGCTCCATCTCGTACACCTTGGCTTCGCTCGGACGCTCGTTCATCCAGTCGTTCAATGCCTCGCGGGCAGTCTCCATAGCGTTGTGGAATTCGTCCAACTCACCCACGGCCAGTGTAAGGCCCGGCAGGCTGATGAACATGTCGCGTGCACGGCACTTGAACCACGGGTATCCGGCCAACACATAGTTGCGTTCGCCCTGCTTGTTATGGAATTGGTGAGCAGCATTCACCAGGCAATGATAGAAGCTGTCGCGCGGAGCACGCACCTCCACCTCCTTGTCGAAGGTAGTCTTCAGTGTGCGCGTTGTCACCGGTGACACACCACCTGAGAAGACGATGCTCTCGCCCTTCTTGATTTCTACTTCAAAATATCCGGGCACATAGAGGTCCTCGTTGAACGCATATCCGCGCTCCTGCTCCTTCGGGTACTCGATACCACGGTACCAGTCGGGTTGGAAGTGGAATTCGTTCTTCTTGTTCAATTGCATGAACAGTTCGGGATAGCCCGGGTACATACAAGTCTTGATACCATTCTCCACCTGCTGGTAGTCGCGGCTTGCCTGGCTGTTCTCGTGTGTATATTGGCGCACACTGCGGAAGGCCAGGAAGGGGCGCAATCTCAATATCGTGGCCGAATGGGCCTCCATCAAGGTGTAACGGATGAGGATACGGTTTTCGTGGTGAACGAAGAGTTTCTCTTTCTTCAACACCACACCACCCACGCGGTAGATGGTTGTGGGCACTTTTTCCCACTCAAATTCACGGATGTACTTGTGTCCGTTAGGGCTGTAGTTGTTTCCCTGATACTTGTGAAGGCCCAGGTTGAACTCTGCCCCATGCTGAATCACCGTCTCATCGAGGCTCGACAGCAACACATGGTTCTCGTCGTCCATCTCGGGGATGGGGATAACGAGCAAGCCATGATACTTGCGCGTGTTGCAATCCACGATGGTTGAGCAGTGATAGGCGCCCGACCGGTTGGTGCGCAGAATCTCCCTTTGCAGACTCTCCTCCAAGTTGGTCATCAGCGTCTTGTCAAATCGCAAATAACTCATAGTTTGTCTATTATTTTAAGGTTTAATAAATGTAAACTTCCTTTTACCGCATAACAAGCGGCTTCCAAAGTTACACCTTATTTTATTATACGACAAATAAAACAGAATAAATTTTCAAGTTTATGTTAAAAACCTCCCTAAAGATGACGAATATTATGTTATATAACATATCTATAGTCTCTCCCCTCTCCCCGCCTCTCGAAAAAAAAGTGAATCAATCCTCCCCCTTCCCTCACCTTAGGGTTAAGGTCACATCATCCCAAGGCTAAGGCCACATCATCCCAGGGCTAAGGGTCGCTCATCCATAAAGCGACATCGGCTCACCTCATCCGTCCGACGAGATTATTCGACTAAAAAAACGAAATTATCCCCTACGTTCTTCTTTCTTCTCAGAGTTTCTTACTACTTTTGCTTCAGAAAAACCAAGAAAAACAAAATCCCGACAATGGTAACAATCAGTAAAACGACAAAACACAATTGGGAAAAGCTGAAAAGCGACTCCAATGGTAAGCTTACCAAGCGAGCCAATAAGACGCTGTCCAAGAAGCGCATTGTTGCCACTGGTTACCTCGACTTCGCACCTGCCAACCAACTGTTGTCCGACATCGCGAGCACCGGCCATTCCGTTGGAGACATCATGTACACCCTTTGCCTCTCATATTTGAGACATGCAAACCTGTTGGAGAGAGACAATGTGAAGACATTCATTTCCACATTCGCAAGTCATAAGGTTGTAAACATAGAAATACCCGTCGGGATATGGGAGTCTCCCAACGATGTCTTGGGATTCGTATATCAATCCCTGATTACAGAGGGAGAACGGAACATGACCGGACAATACTATACAAACAGGCGAGTTGCCGACTACATGCTCAGTGGCAAGACCCTCGAAGACGGAGAAACCTTTTTAGACCCGTGTTGCGGAAGCGGAGCATTCCTGCTTGCCGTATCAACCGACACGCCTTCATGTCTTTACGGATTCGACATCAATCCTATTGCCACCATGATTGCAGGAACGAACCTGCTTGTAAAATACGCCCGACATGATTTCATCCCCAATGTATATTGCATGGATTTTTTGCAAAAGGAATCTTACAATTCACACATCAGCAACAACATCCCGCCAAAGTTCGACAACATCTATACCAACCCACCTTGGGGGACAGACAAAGAGAGCACATACATAAAGGACTTTCCTGAAATCAAGTCGAAAGAACGCTCTTCCATGATGATAGTGGAAAGTCTCAAACGATTGGACGACGATGGGGACTTCTACTTCCTATTGCCCACCTCGTTGTTGAAAATCAAGATTCACAAAGACATCCGTAAATACATCTTGTCCAATGCCACCATCAGAAAGATTGATTTGTTCACCGACAGGTTTGACGGAGTCTTCACCGACTACTTCAGCATCAGATTGTCAGGCGTCCCAACCACACATCAGGAATACGACGTGACATCCGGAAAAGGGACCGCCCACATATCATTGTCCGCAAGCGACAAGCGCGCAGGAAATATCGCAACAAAAGAGCTTTCTTCCACAGACATCTCCATCATTCAGAAAATGGAATCACTCCGCCACGACGACCTGACACATAGCCAATGGGCTTTAGGCATCGTCACAGGCGACAACAAGTCAAAGGTAAAGAAAGAGAAATCAGCAGGAATGGAACCCATATACAGAGGCAAACAGGTCACTCCATTCAAGTTGCACCAGGAATCATCCTACATACATTTTGCACCTGAGACCTTCCAACAATGTGCCAAAGAGAGAATCTACCGGGCACCCGAAAAACTGATTTACAAGTTCATAGCAACACATCCCATTGTTGCATACGACAACAAGCAATGCCTGTGTCTGAACAGTGCCAATATCCTTATCCCCGAGTTGGACAGCATCTCCATCAAGAGTGCCGCTGCCTTATTGAACTCCGCATTGTATCACTACTATTACTCCATCAGATTCACCGACATCAAAGTCCTCAAAGGGAATCTTCAAGAACTCCCCTTCCCCCTATTGACCAAAGAACAAGACAAGTATCTGAGCACTTTGGTGTCACAAATTCACGCATCAGGATACAATCAAAACTATCAACAAACAATCAACGAAACAGTCTTCCGTCTGTTCAATATCACCCCCACCGAGCAAGCCTACATTTTAGAGAGGATAAGATGAGACATCAACCAGCCACATGCACCATGCAACCTGATTGGGAAACATAGCCCCCTTCAGCTAATGCCATATTTCCTTTCAAAATCACAAAAAATCCGTGAGACGGACAAAATTTAATGGCGTTATTCTTTATTTCATCATTATTTTAATACATTTGCACGAAATCTAAATTCATGAGGATATAATGGCAAATCTGAATCGAATAAAAGTAGTGCTTGTTGAGCAGCAGAAAACAGGCAAATGGTTGGCTGAGCAATTGGGCAAATCCGCTTGCACAGTCAGCAAATGGTGTAGCAATTCCATTCAGCCCGATTTGGCTACATTGGATAAAATCGCCACATTGTTGGATGTGGATAGAAGAGAGTTGATTGTGCCTTCGAAATAAAATCCATCGCAAAAGAAATGACGCAAGAAAATAAAGACATACAGCCACAGGTTGAACCGTATATCGTGAAGTCACATAACATTCACATTGACAATGACTATGCGGATTGGATAGCGGACATTAAGAGTCGCTATCGTTCTGCACAGGTAAAGGCTGCTGTTAAAGTGAATGCAGAGAAACTTCTGTTCAACTGGCAACTGGGGCGTGACTTGGTACAAAAGAAAGCCGAAGAGCGTTGGGGAGCAGGAGTAGTTGAACAAGTTAGTCTTGATTTGAATCGTGAATTTCCTGACAGCACGAACTTTTCAGTACGCAATTTGTGGTATATGAAACAGTGGTATATGTTCTATGCCGAGAATCCGGAAAAACTGAAACAGCTTGTTTCAGTAATGTTGCCAGACGATAATCATGATAAGATAATCAAACA
>JAFXDG010000081.1 GCA_017521285.1 Bacteroidaceae bacterium
GTCATTCTGAACGAAGTGAAGAATCTGTAGATGTCAGCAGAAATATAAAGCACACGTTATCAGATTCTTCGCTACGCTCAGAATGACAAGAGACCGTCAGAAAATAACAATAAAAGAGCGCATTTGTATTTTTGACACACCTCCAAGTATCTTAGGATACTTTGTATTTGAACCTTTTTAAGTTTTTATTATCTTACCACACGTGTAAATTCAGGTTTGGCACCTTCTTCGTTACCAACGGTCACATAAATAGTACTGGTAGCGCCTTGGCTTTCGACCTCGTAGATGTAATCCACACCATCGGAAGTGCCACGCTTACCAACCAGCACCGGTGTACCCAAGGGGAACTGATAATCACCACAAGCCGCGTTGAAAATTTGAATTTCCTCCTCCGTTACCGGACGCATCTCGGAATATCCAGGCAGTGCCTCCACGCTTCCTCCCATGTAACCGCGCTCTATCAAAAAGCGGTTCAACTCCTTCTCAGTTGCCGCAATGCGGGCGTTACGGATGCCGAAGCCATGTTCAGCAATTTCCGCCTTAGGAAGAGCATTTTTAAGGTCTGCCATAGCCGGCTCCAAACCACCGCTACCAAAAGTACAGAAGGTGACAATCTTCTTACCTTCGAAATCATACTCCTTCACCAACGAAGCTATGGGCAAAGCGTATGTACCGTACCAGATAGGAAATCCCAAATAAATGGTTTCGTACTTGGAGAGGTCGCTCTTCAAAGGTTTCAGCTTAGGCATGTTGCCACTCTGGCGCTCCTGACCGGCTCTCTGAACAGTTTCGGCGTATGAACCAGTATATGGATTCTCCAATTCGATGGCTTCCACGTCAGCGTCCAACATCTTCTGAATTGTTTCTGCCACCGCCTTGGTTGCACCTGTCTGAGAATAGTACAACACAAGCTGTTTGTTACCCGATTCTTTCGAACCACACGCTGTAAACACACATGCAATTGCTACCATCACTGCTGTCCAAAAATAATGTTTCATACTTTTTCCTTGTTTTATTGTGTAACATTAAGAATTCTCCTAAACCATTATAACGCCGGATATGCTCCGTTCTCCATCCGCTTCACCGCCATGCACTCCATCTCGATGAGCCAACCGGGTCGGCACACGGGAGCAAGCAGGAAGACGGTGGGATGCGTGGGGAAACGCTCTTCATACATCTGTCGCACCACGGCATAGTCGGCAATATCGCGCAGATAGACGATAAGGTGGGCCGCATCGTCAAAGGTGCAACCGGCTTCGGCCAACAACGTCTCCACATTCTCCCACATACGACGGGTTTGCTGGCGGATGTCGCCCGCGTGCACCACTTCGCCTTTGTTGTTGATGCTGGCCGTGCCCGAGATGAAGACATGGCGACGGTCGCCATAATCCACGTATGTGCCACGCTCGAAGCTCACTCCGTATTCCGACGTGCGGTTCAAATGCGTGGGTGCATAGAGGTGGTGCACCTGCTCGGGCTTCACCCCATCGATGGCATAGGTGTCCATTGTCACCATCACCTTCGGGTCAGCATGGCGACCGGCAATACCCGTGCTGGCGATGAAATGCGTCTTGTCCGTCAGGTTTTGGGTGACGAAGACATCGTTACGTCCCTTCACCACGCCTGCGTAGTTCACATCCACATTCTGCACAAAGAACCAAGTGCGGATACAATGGTCGGCCAACTGGCAACCCTGTTCACTCAGTTGGAGGATATAGTCATTGAGCAAGAGGCGTGTCTGATACTCTGACGTAGCGGCACGATTCATGGCCGTGCCTCCCCACAAGTGGCGGTACTCGCCATGTTTCACCTCGTACAATCCACCGGGCAGAGCGCGTGTCTGCACCCCGGTCATCAGATAGACCCACATGGCAATCTTTGTCCCATCCAACGGTGGTTGCTCCACCACGGAAAGGGCACATCCCGCGTGCTCCATCTCTTGCGCCATCAGGTAATCAACCTGGTTGGCCGCATCACTCAGGAAATAACGTTTGAACACCGCCACAGCTCCCTTTGCCTCGCTCTGCAGGAGGTTGTCGTAAGCCCCCAACAAGGCATTCACCTGCTCCTGGTAAGTCAGCGTCGGATCGGTCACACGAATCATCGCATGAAACTCCGTCACTCCACCGGCGGCATCGAATCTGAAAGTCTCTATTTTTGTCTGGTACAACATCTTATCCATAATTCTCTCTTTGAGAATACAAAAGTACTACAAAACTTTCAGTTACACAATTTTCTTTGCAACAAATCCCCATAAGTTCACCCCTTGCAAATCTCATCCGCCGGATGAGCTGTTGCCGTCTTCCATACGCGCCAACCGACGCAGAGGGCGACGAGCAGGGCCATCAGGAGGAAGATGCCGACGTAAATCCACCACGGAATAGAGGTCTGCACCACATATTGCTCCAGCCATGGCTTCATGCAGGCATAGCCGATGGGGAAGGCCACGAGGGCAGCCACCCCTTGCAGTGCCATGTATTCGACGATGAACATGTCCAGAATGTCCTTTACCGTAGCGCCGAACACCTTGCGTACGGCAATCTCCTTGCGCCGTTGCTCACAGGTGAGCATTATCATCGACCACACACCGAAGAGGGCGATGAGGATGCAGACACCCGTGGTGATGGAAAGGAGCTTATGCAACCTGTCTTCCGAAACAAGCATCTGGTCATACGACTCTTCGAAAGTGCGGAGAGTGGGCGTTTCCCATGCGTTCTTTGCATAAAGGTCAAGAATCTTTTTCTTCACCGTAGGCCATGTGCCGGGCTTGAACTTGAACATAATGGTGGGGCTTTGATACATACCCGGAGAAAATCTTACTTTCCAGCATTTGGCCCTTTCTGTCGGAGACAGCAACATGTCCTTGAACACACCTACTACCGTTCTGCTTTTTGTGCTTTGAACCACTTTGCCATTTACCACGTTGGTTCTGGTGTAGGGAAATCCCAGTCCGATGACATTATCCCATCCTAATCTCCGTGCTGCGGTTTCGTTGACAAGAACGTGCAGCCCTCCATCTTCAGGACGCAACCAGCGTCCTTGCAACAGAGTGAGTTCATAGAATTCAGCGAATTGTTCATCCACCAGGTATTCACAGAATACCTCTTCATTATCTAACTGGGGAAAGTCTTTCGGAGAGAAAGACTCCACTATAAAACCACCAGAAGGGAAGACAGGCCAGTCTGTATGGAATACTATATCTATCTCTGGTTGTTGTTTGAGATAATCACATATCTCATTCGTTTGCGAATGTTTCAGAGACCAGTTCTGCTCTGTAATCTTCAGGCTTCCCCGGTTTTCACGTTTGAATCCGATATCCTCGTGACGCAGGGTATCCAACTGTTTCATCATCACTGCTACGCAGAAGATGCAAAAGATGGCAATGCATATCTGTATGCCCGTACTGACACGACGGAACGTGTTGTAATGTACCATATTATTAACCCCTGCAATGCTGCCATGCAACGACTGGCGACGGAAGTAGGAAATGGCGGGGGCAGACAACAATAAGGAAACAAAGATTACGAAAGAAGAATAAATGGCCATTTCCTGATAAATATAGTATGCCTGCATGGGCAATCCGGTCATATGGAGGAATTCCTTCTGACAAGCAGCAATCATCCAAAAACCGACAAACAGAGCGACAACTATCAGCAAACCGTATTCGGTCAGAAACTGTACCATGATGTCACGGCCAGTTGCACCGAAGGTCGTGCGCAAAGCTATCTCCCGTTTCCTGATAAAAAGACGATGGATGAACATGGTCAGATAGTTCAGCAGACCGCACGCAATCAACAACAAACTGGCAATAGCAAACAGATAGATGTGGTCGGGCTTGAAGTTGGATAAAGGTGACTGTTCTATCCGATATTCTCTCAACTCCTTTATAGGGACTATACCAGGAGTGAAAAGAGGATGGTGTTCTACGGATTCAAGTTTATTCCTCAATGTATCGGCTTTGGCATTTGGATGCAAGCGTATCATCCGAGTATTGTATAAGCCGAATTTCGAGAGCTCATGAAATGGGAGTTCAGGATGTTTGCTCATCAAATCCATGGGGAAATTGGTATGTTTCCCCCAATCCTTGAATACACCCGTTACGATGCGTCTTCTCTGTTCCTTCACCTTGGTGTTGCAGGTGAGTTCTTTGCCAATGGGTGACTCTTCTCCCCACAACTCTCGTGCCAAACGGTCACTGATGGCCACTTGCGTTTCATCGTGCAGGAAACCATCATGGCCTTCAATAAGTTCCATCCGAAAGAACTTCAGAAACTTGTCGTCGCGCAACAAGCGCTCGGTCACCTTCATGAATCTACCGTTAATCGAATCGTACTTGATTTCTGCAAACAGACAATGCTCCGAGATTTCAGGAAACTGGTCCAGTTGTTCAGGGGTAACGGTCTGCTGGAGCTGGAAAATGGTACTTCCTTCCGTGACAACATATATTTCTTCCGCATCCTCATGAAATGCATCAAACGTCGTCTCATACTTAATCCACATGGCCGCCAAGGCAAAACAGGCGAAGCCGATTCCCAAACTCACAATGCTAACCACGGATTGCAGGCGGTACTTCTCCAGTTGCTGCCATGCAAGTTCCAAATAATGTTTAATCATAATTTTATTACTTTTTATAGTTTATTTTTAATTCATCTTTTTCTATCTGTTATTCAATGACTTGCAGTTTCCACGATGGTCCTGTTTTAGGGAACTCTCGTTTCTCTACGTGGAAACGCGAGTTTCTCCATAGAGGAACTGTAGTTTCCTTCAAGGGGAACTGTAGTTTCCCTTAAGAGGAAACGATGTTGTTCTTCACAGGAAATGCGTTTTCCCTTGAGGGTGGTCACGCTACGCTTTGGTCTGAATACGCTTTGTATTATTAGTAAATATTTTTTGTCTTTTGAAAAAGGTTTGCGTTGAATGCCCTTTCCCCTTTCTGCTCTACAAATTTAAAAATACTTCCCAAATAAATTGTGTTAAATGTTGTAAAATCGTCTTTTCGGAGTGCAAATTGTATGATTTCTGGACACTTTTTTCGAAAGGGAAAATGATTTTGGGTGTTTTTAGACAAAAAAAAGCCAAAAAAAGAAGAATAAACAATAAAAACAACAAGCCTAAGACAATAATACAGACTTTTTATCGTCAGTACAGCAAAGAGTATTCACTTTAATCACAAAAAGTCATGGTAGGTCCGTTATTGATTTTTGCTTTGATAGCCATTTTGTTTATATGGTTTGTCTTGTCGTTCCCATTTTACCTGATAGCCAAAATGTGGGGAATCACGAAGAACAAGAAAAAGTTCACACTATTCATGTGCTCCCCCATGATAGTGATGAGTGTGTTGTTGCTTGCTTTTATCATCTATGCAGAAATATGGGGAGGCCCCAAACCTCAAAGTGCCGACATGGACAAAGACCGTATTGAGCGGATTACCAAAGTCAGATTACCCGATTTTGAGATGATTGACTTCAAACAAGAAAGCGCAGGATTTCTCCCCGACTACACGAACACCTATACCATAGAGTTCAAAGAGGAACTGACCGATGAATTCTATGCCCAACTGGACAGCCTCGTAAATGAAAAGGTGTGGAATAAGTATGATAACGGATACGGTTTTAATGCCAGTTGGGGCACTGGAAAGCCAGCACCGGAAGGAGAAAATGCGGAAGAAGACAGATTCTACGGTATCCGCATCGAAAAAGGAAGCAAACGAGCCGTAATTAAAGCGGGGGTGTGGTAAGGCGTCATCATTCGTTTTAGGCGCGGATTGCGCGGATGACGCGGAAAAATTAACGTGGATATAAGAAGCATAGTATTATAACTCCTCCCCTGAGTTAGGGGAGGTCCCGCAGGGGGAGGGGTCTGTTATAAAGAGTCGTTTTCTATTACAGGCCCCCTCCCCCTATGGGTGCTCCCCCTAACTTAGGGGGAGAGTTTCAGTTACTTCTGCTATCGTTTTTTATATCGACCTCATGTTAATTTTTCCGCGCAATCCGCGCCTAAAAATCAAAGACCATATTTTGTATTCCTCACTTCCGCTCCAATTCCTGCAGATTCTCCATCTTTTTGGTTTCGAGGAATTCGTAAATGCCACAGAGGTGCTCGCGCACGCGCTGGTTGCCGAACTCATAGACTTTGGTGACAAGGCCGTCAAGGAAGTCACGGTCGTGGCTCACGACGATGAGGGTTCCGTCGAAATCGACGAGGGCCTGCTTCAGTATGTCCTTGGTCTTTATGTCGAGATGGTTGGTAGGCTCGTCGAGGATAAGGAGGTTCACCGGCTCAAGAAGGAGTTTGAGCAATGCCAATCGGGTGCGCTCGCCACCAGAGAGCACCTTCACCTTCTTCATGGATTCTTCGGGTCCACCAAACATGAAGGCACCGAGCAGGTCGCGTATCTTGTTGCGCACATCGCCCTTGGCCACATCATCGATGGTCTGGAAGACGGTGAGATTCTCGTCGAGCAACGATGCCTGATTCTGAGCGAAGTAACCAATCTGCACGTTGTGGCCGAGGGTGAGGGTGCCGTCATGTTCAAGTTCGTTCATAATGCACTTGACCAGTGTACTCTTTCCTTCACCGTTGCGTCCGACGAAAGCCACCTTGTCGCCGCGTTCGATGGTGAGGGAGACGTTTTGAAAAACGATGTGGGCAGACCCTCCTAAATCCTCCCTGTGAGGGAGGACTTGAGAATTGTCAGAACAATCTTGCCCCCTTTCCTCACAGGGAGGGACGGGGAGAGTCCGTTCATACGTTTTCCCTACTCCCTCCATAATCACCGGATAGTTTCCGCTACGGGGCGAGGGGGGAAACTTGAGGCGCAAGCGTGAGGTGTCTTCCTCATCCACCTCGATGATTTCCAGTTTTTCCAACATCTTCACACGGCTCTGCACTTGCAGGGTCTTGCTGTACGTACCCTTGAAGCGTTCAATGAAGTCCTTGGTTTCCTGAATCATCTTCTGCTGCTCCTCGTACTGCTTCTGTTGCTGTTCGCGGCGCTCCTTGCGCAGTTCGAGATAGTGGCTGTAGGTGGCTTTATAGTCGTAGATGCGTCCCATGGTGACTTCGATGGTGCGGGTGGTGATGGAGTCAACAAACTTGCGGTCGTGACTGATGACGATGACGGCCTTGGCGCTGTTGATGAGGAACTCTTCGAGCCACTGGATGCTCTCGATGTCGAGGTGGTTGGTAGGCTCGTCGAGCAGGAGCACGTCGGGATTCTGCAGAAGCAGCTTGGCCAATTCGATACGCATACGCCATCCACCGCTGAAGGAGGAGGTGGGCTTGTCGAAGTCGGTGCGCTCAAAGCCAAGGCCGAGCAGGGCTTTCTCTACATCTTCTTCAAAATGGGTGAGGTCGATGGCATAGAACTTCTCGCTCATGCTGGAGACTTTTTCGATAAGCTCCATGTAAGAATCGCTCTCGTAGTCGGTGCGCTCGGCCAACTCCTTGTTCATAGCCTCAATCTCGGCCTCCATGGCGTGGAGGTGGGCAAAGGCCTGACTGGCCTCTTCGAACACGGTGCGCCCGTCTTCAGTCATCAGGTGCTGGGGCAGGTAGGCAATGACGCAATCCTTCGGCGCGGAAACCTTTCCACGGGTAGGCTGGCGCACACCGGCCAGGATTTTCAACAGGGTACTCTTGCCCGCACCGTTCTTTCCCATCAGGGCAATGCGGTCTTTCTCATTGATCTGAAACGATATGTCACTAAAAAGGGTGGTTCCTCCAAATTCTACGGTAAGTCCGTCAACTGAAATCATATTCTGAATCTTTAAGTTTGTGAGTTTTTAGGTTTTCAACGAAAACGCGTGCAAAGATAAACGAAAAAGTTCAGAAGACAAATGAGTTTCTTGTCCGAAGAGGCTTTCCAATCGGATTATTTTATCTACTTTTGCAAAAAAAACAGAAAAAGGAGAAAATACCAATGAAGAAAATGTGGAAAAACCTGTTGGCAGGACTTTGTCTGACAGCAGGCATTGCCTGCACATTCTGCGCTTGTGGAGGCGAAAAACCAATGAAGATGAACAATCCGCGCAACATCCGCGGAGTAATCAGCTACAAACGTAGCTTCAACGACTTGAACGACACCCATCTGGAGGCTGCACGAGCCATCGGAATCAACCCGATTGAGGATCGCGAGGCAGCCGAACACATGAAACGCTCGCTCTCGCTGGTGGAGACTTGCGACAACTACAAGTTGGACTCACTCACCCACTCCATCCCCTACCTGGTGCCCAAGGCACACAAACTGTTGAACAATGTGGGAAAGAACTTCTTGGATTCATTGGCCAACAAGGGGCTGAACCCCTACAAGGTGATTACCACCTCGGTATTGCGTACAAATGCCGATGTGAAACGCCTGAGAAAGGGTAACATAAATGCCTCGGACAAGTCGGCACACCGCTACGGCACGACGTTCGACATCAGCTACAAGCGCTTCGACCAAGTGCCCGACCCCGACGGTTACCCCTTGCAACCCGTGAGAGAAGACACACTGAAGATGGTGCTGGCCGAAGTGTTGCGCGACCTGAAGCAACAGGGCGACTGCTACGTAAAGTATGAACTGAAACAGGGATGTTTCCATATTACGGCAAGATAAAGGTTGGTTCAATTTACCATGTACAATGTACCATTTGCCTTGTACCAATTGTAACATTCCATACAGTACGGCAAAGGGGACATTGCAAACGACTTGCACCGAATGGGAAATTGTGAACTGTAAATTGTAAATGAAGTGAAACGTTATTTCATCTATTTAGGATACGACGGAACCCGCTACCACGGATGGCAGATACAGCCGAACGGAATCAGTGTGCAACAGACACTGATGGAGGCACTCGCCACTTTTCTGCGCAAAGAAGTGGAAGTTACGGGAGCCGGACGCACTGATGCAGGAGTACATGCCCGCCTGATGGTGGCGCACTTCGACTGGGAAACCCCGTTGGACACCGAGGCTGTAGCCGAAAAGCTCAACCGCATACTTCCGCCTGACATTAATATATATAAGGTACGCGAAGTGAGGCCCGACGCACATGCCCGCTTCGATGCCACCAGCCGCACCTACCGCTACTATGTGACCACCCGGAAGAATCCTTTCGGCCGGCAATACATGTGCCGCATAGTGGGCAAGCCGCTCAACTTTGAGGCCATGAACCGTGCGGCGGAAACGCTGCCCGACTACACAGACTTCACCAGTTTCAGCAAACTGCACACCGACGTGAAGACCAACAACTGCCGCATCATGCAGGCCCATTGGGAACAGACGGGCGAAACGGAATGGGTGTTCACCATCCAGGCCGACCGTTTCCTGCGCAACATGGTGCGTGCCATCGTAGGCACCCTCTTCGAAGTGGGACGCGGCAAACTCTCCATCGACGGATTCCGCCAAGTCATCGAACAGAAAGACCGTGGCAAGGCCGGCACTTCGGCTCCCGGACACGCCCTCTTCCTGGAAGACGTCGGATATCCTGAAAATATAGAATTAAAAACGAAGAGTGAAGAGTGAAGAATCCTATAGCCGTATATCAGATTCTTCGTTCTTCGTCCTTCACTTTTCACTAAAATATGCTCTGGTTAGGATTAGCTTTTCTCTCGGCCACGCTGCTGGGATTCTATGATGTATTCAAAAAACAATCGTTGAAAGAGAATGCGGTCATTCCCGTCCTCTTCCTCAACACCCTGTTCTCCAGTTTGATATTCCTGCCTTTCATCCTGCTTTCCCTCCGCGAAGGGAGTGTACTGGAAGGTAGCATCTTCTATGTCCCCACCGCCGGATGGGAGGTTCACAAGTATGTGGTGCTGAAGTCGCTCATCGTCCTTTCATCGTGGGTCTTCGGCTACTTTGGCATGAAGCATCTGCCACTCACCATTGTGGGTCCCATCAATGCCACCCGGCCGGTGATGGTACTGGTGGGTGCCCTGCTCGTCTTTGGCGAGCGGCTCAATGTCTATCAGTGGATAGGTGTGCTGTTAGCCATCTTCTCGTTCTTCATGCTGAGCCGAAGCGGACGCAAAGAGGGTATCGACTTCAAACACGACAAATGGATTTACTTCGTGGTGCTGGCCTCCATGTTGGGCGCGGTCAGCGGACTGTACGACAAATACCTGATGGCTCCCACCGACGAAGGCGGACTGGGGCTGGACCGCATGGTGGTACAGTCGTGGTACAACATCTACCAGCTCGGCATGATGGGAACGGTCATGATGCTCCTGTGGTATCCCAAGCGGAAGAGCACCACCCCCTTCCATTGGCATTGGTGCATCCCACTCATCTCCCTGTTCCTCTCGGCCGCCGACTTTGTCTATTTCTACTCGCTGAGCCTCGACGGAGCCTTGATTTCTGTCGTGTCAATGGTGCGACGGGGAAGCGTCATCGTCTCCTTCCTCTGTGGCGCCCTGTTCTTCCGCGAAAAGAATCTGAAGAGCAAAGCCATTGACCTGCTTCTCGTCCTGTTGGGTATGATATTCCTGTATATCGGCTCACGATAAGGACTTTTTATGAGCATCAGCAGAAAAAAGAGGCAAAATAACTTTGTCAATCCAAAAATAAAGAGTAATTTTGCGCCCGATTTAGTCCGTGGAGGTTCGAAAAAGCGGTGCGAGAGAAGCATCCACCTTGCGGAGAAACCCGTTTAAATAATAAAAAATGTACGTAATCGTAGAAATTAACGGTCAGCAGTTCAAGGCAGAAGAGGGCAAGAAGCTCTTCGTTCACCACATTCAGGGTGCCGAAGCCGGTGCAACTGTTGAATTTGAGAAAGTGTTGTTGGTTGACAACAACGGTGCAATCACCGTAGGTGCTCCTGTAGTAGAAGGCGCTAAGGTTGTTTGCGAAGTAAAAACAAGCTTGGTAAAGGGCGATAAAGTTCTTGTTTTCCACAAGAAGAGAAGAAAAGGCTATCGCAAGTTGAACGGTCACCGTCAGCAGTTCACCGAGTTGACAATCAAACAAGTTATTGCTTAAACCCTTAAAATTTTAGAAGAAATGGCACATAAAAAAGGTGTAGGTAGTTCTAA
>JAFXDG010000082.1 GCA_017521285.1 Bacteroidaceae bacterium
ATTTTTCACCTTCGAGTTATGCTTTTGACTTTTTACTAACTGTTATCTGTGATTTGTGATAACTGTGATTGCATTTTTTTGCGTGAACAAGTGAACAAGTTGGCAAGAAAATCATAAATCAAACTATGAAACCGAGGCTGAATCCCCCCGGGAATATGAATTATCCTTACAAGCCCCGTTTTCCCAATTGTTAATATGCATTTTTTTGCTATGGCGGATGGCGATGACAGATGGCCTTTATGTCGCTGATTATAAAGCTATAGCCATAGCCATTGGCCATCGTGTGAAAGTGTTAAATCTCCGCCAAAACGGGGGGTGCCTCTTGACATCCCGGGGCACGGAATTGTATCTTTGCATTGTGACCGGTCAAAAGCCCCTCCCCTGCCCCCTGTGAGGGAGGGGGACTGAATAGCAGAATTGTACATTGTAATTGGTAAATTGTAATTGGAACTATGGGAAAGCGAGACATTTGGAAACTGGTGATTCAGACACTGATAACGATTCTGACCGCTATCGGAACGAGCCTGGGAGTGGTGAGCTGCATGTAGGCAGCCCCCGAAGAGGGTGTGTCACAATTGACTTTTTAGACGCAGATAACGCGGATGACGCGGATTTTTTCTTGATTATTATACCCCATTAGGTTATAATTTATCTGCGTCATCCGCGTCATCCGCGTCTAAAGAATAAAAGAAGCATTTTGACACACACAAGAGCAATACTTACCATAAGGATGAAGGGCGCCCATCCCAAAGGTAAGGTAGGACGAACCCAAGGCTAAGGTTCGTTAACAGATGGAGGGGGGAGACGTTGATGCGTTGATTGGTTCAAGGGTTGAAGGTCAAAAAGGTCGAAGGTCTAAAGCCTAAGGTCTAAGGCCATCAGCCATCGCCTTAGACCTTAGACCTTAGACCTCAAACCTGTCTTAAATGAACTTTTCGCGCTTTTGCAGATTGATGAGCGCCAACAGGACCCACACTATAGAGCCGATGCCAAGGAAAATCCGATTGTTCAGCACTGTGTTCTCCCAAACGACAGGATGGATGGATTCGGGCAGGCTGTAGGGATTGAGCTTGATATCCCACAACGTGTTGAGCATGAAGGAATCGCGCAAGAAAATCAGGGCTATACCCAAGATGATAATCAGCAGTGCTGTGGCATTACCACTGCGGGTGACGGTGGAGAGCCAAAACGCCAAGCCACCTACGAACAACACGGGGAACATCAGTTGGCAAGCCATGCCCAAGGGATTGACGGGATAGACCAACACATAGGCCAACACCCCGTAGCCCACCAAGACACCGAAAACCAGCACATAGATGAGCAACAGACGGGCCAGCCAGACTTTATACATATAGCCGGGGATGCCGAAGAGAATCTCCAAGATGCGGTTGTCCGCATCGTTCTGTATGCCAAACGTGGCCGGATAGAAGACCAGCAACAAGGCTGGGAAGAAAAGGTGCCCATAGATCATCTCGTCGGTGGGCAATTCGCCCCACCAGACACTGCTGCACACAAAATAGGCGAACAACAGGAAACTGGTGATGAGGAACCAGATGAACTTTCCTCCGAATATAATCTTCATGTTGGCCGAAGCCAACGTGGTGAAACTATTTTTCATTTTTACACTTGATTACAGATCCTTTAATAAACATAGGTAAGCATCCTCCAGATTGGCTTCCACACGGACGGCATCGGGCCATGGCTGATCAACAGAGATGTAGCGCACACGGATGCGGTCGGCCTCCATCATGTTGTTCACAATCAAGCGGCTGTCGAGACTGGAAATCTCATCGGGACGGACGGTGAATGTCCACACCTTGTCGCGGGCCATCTCAATCATATCCATCGGTTCGCCGAAGTACTTCAAGCGACCACGGTTGATGACCACCACCTGGTTGCACGAACTGGCGATATCCTCGATGATGTGGGTGGAGAAGATGACGATACGGTCACGACTGAGCTCGACCAACAAGTTACGGAAACGGATACGCTCGCGAGGATCGAGACCCGCCGTAGGCTCATCGACCACAAGGATGCGTGGCAGATGGAGCAGAATGAGTGCAATACCCACACGCTGCTTCATACCTCCGGAGAAGGCTCCAATCTTATGGTCGCGCCGTTCGTACATGTGGACGGCCTTCAAGACGTACTCCAAACGCTCCTGACGGACCTTGGCATCCGTAATACCCTTGAGAATGGCCTGATAGTCGAGGAAATTCCATGCGGTCATCCCTTCGTACATGCCAAACTCCTGAGGAAGGAAACCGATGAGACTCTGAAGCTCCTCGCGGTATTCCAAGGTATTCATGCCATTGATACGGATGGTACCGTAACTCTGGTCGAGGATACCTGTAATGATACGCATCAGAGTGGACTTACCCGCACCATTGGGGCCGAGCAATCCGAACATACCCGTCTTGATTTCAAAGGATACTCCGCGCAATGCCTTGAAGGGGGTGCGACGACGTCCGATGATGGGGATGCTCTTCACAATCAGGAACAGGGTGCGACGCGTGTCGGCAAAACGACCGGTGAGGCGCTCGACATTGATATTGTTGTCGTAGAGATAAGCCGATGTGCGATGAACAGCTATACCCAATGCCCACAGGATGGCCATGACGGAGATTCCTGCCCCGCCAATTCCGCGCCAATAGAGGAACCACAAGGTGAGAATGGGAAGAGAGAAATAGACAACGTAGTGGATACGTCGGAGCATCTTCTTCCGAGCAGGGAAACGATAGCCGAGATACTTGCGCACCATCCCCCAAATGTGGTACATGCCGGCACAAACGGAAAAGGTCATCACAAGAATCCAGAAAGTGTTCTCAAGATAGTAACCTGCCATGTAGGCAAAGAAAGCAAACACGACAATCTGCCAGATGATAGGCAAGAAATCGCCCAACTGATGGAACTTGCGGTCCAAGCCCAAACGGCGACGAATCTTCAGACCACTGATCCATTGGCGCTGGAACATGGGGACACGGTCGTATATCTTGACCAGATTGCGCACTTCAATGGTGATAGACTCGTCCTTCCCTACGATATGTGCATTCGCCAGACGGATAGAAGACATGATGAACCACGTGCAACCGGGGATAACCACCACCAGCACCATCAGATAAAGCAACTGGATGAAGATGCCATCGACACGGGTATAGATGTACACCAAGCCCAACACGAAGATGACGGCATGAAGCAGGTGCAAAGGACGACTGAGCGAACGGTACCAACGCAAGATGTTTTCCAACGAGAGATAAACGGTGGGTATCAGCACCAAAGTGAGCAATGCCGAGAAGGTGAGACCACCAATGACCGTGACGGCAAAGGGTGCGCCAATGGCTCCGGCATAGTCGGTGTCGCCCATAGCCATGGGGAGCATGGCTATGACGGTGGTAATGGTGGTGATAAGGATGGGACGCAGACGGGAGAATCCACTGGTAATGAGGGCACGGTTGCGCCCATAACCACGGCTTCGCAAAATGCCGGCATAGTCGATGAGAATAATTCCATTGTTCACCACAACACCCAACAGGATGAGGAAGCCGGTGAGAGTGTTGGCATTCATCAGGGTGCCACCTGTAATGAGAAGGCCCAACAGAGAACCGATAGCTGCCAATGGGATGGTGAACAACAACACGAAAGGAGTGCTGACAGACTGGAAAACCGAAGCCAGAATCATATAGATGAGAATCAACGAAGCCATAATCAAGAACTTGAACTCGACCATAGACTCGTCCGTACGGTCAACCTCGATAGCAAGACCACTGGGAAGATTGTATCCGGCAATCAGCTGGTCAATCTCATCGCGATAACTCTCAAGCACATCCTTGGGAAGGTCCTCGCTCTGATCAATAGTATAAGTGATGGTGATTTCACGGTCGCGATTCACACGATTGATGCTGGCAATATCACGCGTGTACTTGATGGAGGCCAAAGAAGCAAGTTCGTGCAAGCCTCCGTTGGCATCCTCAATCATCACCCGACGCAGGTCATCCACCGTCTTGGGCATATTCTGCAATTTCTGTTCCTGCTCCTCGGTGAGATTTTCCTTGATGACAATCTCATACTCATCTGTCCCCAACTTCAGATTGGTACCGGTACTGAGTTCCCGATTCAGTGAGCTCAATCCTGATGTGATGTTCTGACGGGAAATCTCATAAGAGGCCAATTGTACAGGATCGAACGTCAGATGAATCTCACGCCGACGTCCGGGGTTGGTAGCCCAAGTGGAACCGATGAACTCCATCTCACCCAAATAGTAACGGATATCGTCGGCAATGACGTCCATCATATCGAAATCGGAACCTTTGATGACAATACGCTCACTGCCATCACCCACACCAAGAATATCCATAAAGCCGGACATCGCCGTTGCCGCACCACTCTGAGAGGTCTGTGCCGCTCCTGCCGAAATACGTACAAAGATATTAGGAATACGCATACGGCGGTTCAAATCGGATATAATGTCGGAAATATTGCGTCCGCCATACTTGTAATAATCTTCCTTCAACGTCATGGTGACAGAAGCAGCCTCACTCTCGATACGGGAAATGACATCTTCACGTTCGGGGAAACTATCCAACTTGGACTCTATCAAAGAGACAATCTTTTCGGAATATTCCAACGTACTGCTGGGAGGCATGGTCACCGTCATTGTCACACGGTCGGAATTCACCGTATGATTACCCTCGGCATTCAGAGACAAAGCAGTCATGAGCACGGCCACCAATACAACAACACAACCGACAATCGTAGCGGCAGGATAACGCAGACTGGTCTTCAACAATACGGCATAAATCTGAATGGGACGCTCGTTGATGGAGAACTTCTCGTGGAAAACACTCTTGCCCTTACCTGAGCGCAACATCAAGTAGGTTGTCATCGGGATAAAGAGCAAAGCCACCGTCAAAGAGAACAAGAGGGTTGCAATGATGGAAACACCAATATGCTCGCCAATCAGTTTGATATAGACTTCATCGGAAAACAAGAAAGGAAGAAAGACCGTAATGGTCGTAAGGGTGGATGCAAAAATAGACTTCCAAACTTCGCGTGTGCCTTGTAAAACGGCATCTTTCGGACTCTTTCCACGAGAGGAAAGCCGATAAATGTTTTCCAACACCACGATACTGTTGTCCAACAACATACCAACAGCCAAAGCCAAACCAATCAAAGTGAGGCTATTGATAGAAATGCCACACGCATAAAACAGGTTGAAGGCCGCCAGAATAGAGATGGGAATAGAGAGGGTGATGAAAAACACCAAACGGATATTGTGCAAAAAGAACCACAAAACCACAACCGCCAACAAACCACCACTGATACCCAACTCAACGACTTGGTTGATATTGTTCTCTATTTCATCGGCAGAATTGGACTGAATGACCAACTCGATATCCTGCGCCAAGAACTCTTCATTCAATTGTTCAATACGACGCTTGGTCCGATCGGACAATTCCAACAGATTGACTTGGGCATCGTTGACCAACGTAACAGAAATTGCTTCTTTTCCATTCACACGACTCAACGTCGTCTCTTCTTTCATGTCGAAGAAAATGGTAGCAATATCCTTCAAATAAACTGGTCCTGGAGCTACAATGACGTTTTCAATCTCCGAAATATGATCGTAATTAGCATCCAAATGAACATAGTAGCGCAAATCCGGCTCGTTCACATATCCCAAGAATGTACGTTCCTGATTATATTGCGACAACATCTGGCTAATACGCGAAGGAGTGATATTCAACGCGGTCAGCGCCGCCTCATTGACACGGATTTCAATGGCTTTTTCCCGTCCGCCATATACATTGACCGCAGCAACACCATCGATATTCTCCAACTGAGGCTTCAACTCCTTGTCAACCAAACTACGCAATCTGTCAACTCCGCCAGTACCACGTACCTGCAATGTCATGAAGTTGTTGTTCACGCCAGTCACATTGGCTTTTTCAACCGACACAGAAAAACCTTCGGGCAAAGTCGGTAACAGATTATTGACCCGTTCCTGTAACTTCAATATAGTATATTTCAGATTCATCCCCTTATTGAAGTCCACCTGCAAACGTCCACTACGATTTCCGGCTTCTGATTCAATACGGGCCACCCCTTCAATGGTACTGACGACTCCCTCCAATGGAATAATCACTTGAGATTCCATATAGGCAGGATTCACATCCTGACGAGAGGAAACCTGAATATACAACATCGGCAATTCTGCATTGGGGAGCATCTCCACCTTCAAATGCTTATAGGATACATACCCCAACATGGATATGGCTATAAACAACATGCAAATTGTTATCTTTCGCTTTATAATGAAATCCATATACTTTATTATATATGTTATGCATTTATCGTTTCAGCGTTGATGCGTTCAATCATTCAACTCTTCAACGCTATCAACCCATTACTTTTCTCTTCATCTGCTCCAACAAATAGTACACACAAGGGATTACAACCAAACTCAAGAATGTAGAAGTAACCAAACCACCAATTACCGCAATTGCCATAGGAGCACGCAACGAAGCACCTTCGCCAAACGTTATTGCCATTGGAAGCAGAGAAAGAATAGTAGTCAAACTTGTCATCAAAATCGGACGAATACGTTGGCTTGCTGCAACAACAATAGCATCGGTCAGACGATCATAATCACCTTTAATCTGATTGATTCGATCGACCAAGATAATGGAGTTGTTCACGGCAATACCGCTCAACATGATGACACCAATGACACCCATAATATTGATTGTTGTCCCTGTAACAAAGAATAACAGGACGGCACCAACCAAAGCCAACGGAATGGTAAGCAAAATCGTAAACGGATGCAGTAACGACTCAAATTGTGAAGCCATCACCATATACACCAGAATGACAGACAAAACCAGAGCCAACACCAGGCCTCCCATAGACTCTTGGCGTTTTTCCTCTTCACCAGTCACCGTTATTCCATAATTAACGGGCAATTCTATATCTTTCAATGATTCACGGATTACAGTGGCCACTTCACTCAAAGAATATCCATCTTCCAAACCTGCCGTTACCTTTGCTATACGATTCTGGTTGCGACGATAAATCTCTTTTGGAGCCACATCCTTGCGGATGTCAACCAATTCCAACAAACGGAACTTTTGTTCACCACCAGTAATGGTCATACCACTCAATTGTGACAATGTGATCTCAGGAACCTGTATCATGATGTCCCTCATCTCACCTTTGTAATCCATTTGTCCTGCACTGATACCTGATAATTGCTCTTGAATCTGAGAAACTATCGAACTTACATTCAGATTATTCATACCTGCTATAGCTCTGTTTACAGTCAACACCATTTCTGGCGCTCCATCCTCTACAGAACTCATGACATTGAACAAACCGTCAATCTGCATCATACGCTCTTTAACAATTTCCGTGATGTTGGCCATCTCATCCAACTCTTCTCCCTTGATTTCTACAACCACAGGAGCGTCTTCACTTCCCAGTAAAGCGCCTAATGAACTTTCTTCTTGCAAAAATGCCAACTCCAATCCCTCAACATCTTGTGTATAGGCAGATAGCAATTCTGTCAATTTTTCGGGGCTACATTGAGATTGAGGAGAAAGAAGGACTTTCATTCGAGCGGTATTTTCTCCTTCGAAAATCTCATCGCCACCTGTCTCACCCGGTCCAATGTGACTATACACCACACACATCGAATCTTGTGTAAGATTGAAAATCAATTCTTCTATACCAGCAACGGCCTGAGCAGTACGATTCAATCTCGTACCTTCATTCATTCTCACCTGAATGCTCAATGAATTGCTTTCAGCCTTAGGCATAAATTCAGTACCAATAAAAGGTAAAATCAAACAAGTGCCGATAACCAATACAACAGAGCCTATAACGACCATCCAACGATTATCCAATATCCGCACAAGCCATTGCGAATACCAACCAACCAATTTTCCTTCTGGCACATATTCATCCTCCGATTGTTCTCCCTTCGATTTAGTGGTATCCTGTTTTCTAAAAATTCGCTCATACAACGTAGGAATGACCAATATAGCCACAAACAAAGATGACACAAGAGAGAATGTTACAGTCCAAGCCTGATCCTTAAACAATTCGCCTGAAGCTCCTTGCAAATATACAATAGGAAGAAATACGACGATTGTTGTCAGGGTTGAAGCGATTACTGCACTACCAACCTCACTCGTACCTTGAATCACTGCGTCTTTAAGCCCAAGGCCCTTTTCCTGATTTCGGAAAATGCTTTCTATTACCACAATGGCATTGTCAACCAACATACCAGCTCCTAATGCCAATCCACCCAATGTCATGATGTTCAACGTCAATCCTCCGAAATACATCAAGTTGAATGTAGCAATAATAGAAATAGGAATAGCTAAAGAAATAATGAGTGTCACCTTTACACGACGTAGGAAGACATAAAGGACAATAACTGCCAATATAACACCCAGAACCGCACTATTCTTTACTTCTCCAATAGATTCTGTGATGAAAGTCCCCTGATTGCTCACTACATCAAATCGATATCCGGGCAATGCTTTCTCAATTTCGTTTAACCGCTCTGTCACACCTGCTACAGCATGAACCGTGTTAAAACGCATTTCCTTGTATATTGACAATCCGATACAACGCATTCCATTGATGCGAACAATGTTATCAGGTTCACTGTTTTCAAAGTAAATGTCAGCAACATCCCTCATGTAAATCGGAGCCTTACTAATAGGTGCAAACTCTGAACTTACCGCTACTGATCCACCACCATTTGCCTCTGTCTCTTTATATCCGACAATGATGTTACCAAAATCTTCTTCAGTAGCCAACATGTTCACACCACTCACGATATATCCAGTTCCCATTTCAGTGACACGGCCTCCACTTATGCGCTGATTCTCTTCCTGAATTTTAGAAGAAAGAGTACCTGTACTCAGTCCGTATGCGTCCAACCGATATGGATCTGTTTTGATGACAAGTCTGCTGACTTCATCACCAGAAAGTATGACATCAGCAATACCTTCTACACGTACCAATTCATTTCTCACGTATGAATCAGCGACCTTACGCAGTTCTGCCATATTCGTAATGGACTGATGACTCATTCCTACTAACATGATAGGATCCGTATTCGGGTCATTTTGCGTAATCTTCAATTCACTGATAGCTTCGTCTTGGGAGAAACTATTCATAGCCTTCTGCAAATCCAGAAAAGCCTCATCCATATCCTTGTTCCAAGCATACTCCACTGTCATACGAGCTGTACCAGCCTTTATCACACTGGAAACTCCCACAACATCCTCTCCACGGATAGCCATAGACTCCATCCGCTGGACAAATTGCTTTTCAACCTCTTCTGGTGGTCGTTCACCAGCATTGATTTCAACGAACAGTTTAGGATTATTCAAGTCTGGCAACAGATCCACACTTAATTTATCGTATGAAATCTTTCCCAATAGACCGATAGCCAAAACCATCATCAAAATAGTCACTGGGTTTCCGACAGCTATACGTATCAGATTTTTCATAATTCCTTTATTTCTGTATTTTCACTTTACTACCGTCACGCAAGGTCTCATATCCCCGAGTCACCAACTGATCCTGCATGCTCAATCCTTCTAGAACCTCTATATTTTCGTTATCTTCCAATCCTGTACGTATATTTCTCATATAGGCCACGCCACGTTCCACTACAAACACATGTTTACGGCCTCTGTTATTCATTACCAATTCTTTGGGTATTACGATTGTATTTTCAGCCTGATCTACCACAATATCAGCTTTCACGAACATACCTGGTCGCAAAAGCAAATCCTTGTTATCAATAAGCAATTTACCCTTGAATGTACGAGTTTCAGGACTTATTGCAGGAGAGAGTTCACTGACTGTACCCTTTATTGTATCTTTAGGCAAGGTGTAGTGGGTAATAGCAACCTCCTGACCAGGCTTAACCTCATCAATCGCACTTTCAGGCAAGTTGATTTCCATAATCATCTGATCGTAATTCATAATAGAAACAATGCTTGAGCCTGAAGACAATTGAACGTCTCTTGTATAGTGAGGAAGATTGACAATCACTCCTGTAAAAGGCGCTTTTATGTTCATCTTGTCCAAATTGATCAATGCATTCTCATAGCTATACTTTGCATTAGTAATGGAAACTTCTGCATTGCGGACTTCGCTCTGAGTCACTCCTCCCTTTTCATAAAGAGCACGTTTCTTCACTTCATCTTGCTCTGCTATTTCCAACGACAGTTTTTTCGACTCAATAGCTATATCATTTTCATGCTGCTTATTGCTCAGCTTGACAATTATCTCACCTGCCAACACTCTATCACCCAATTTATAAGGACGTTTGGTACGCGGATTAATCTGTAAATGGTATTCGCCAGCCATTTCAGAAGTCAATTCCACTTCAGACAAAGATACGGCAGTTCCATTGGTACTGTTATACTTCTTAATGAAACTTTCTTGCACTTCAGTTACAGATACGGGAGAAGCCAATTCGACTGTGCTTCCTGATTGCTGATTACTACATGCTGTCATCAACAAGGAAGAAAGGAGTATTGAGGAAAGAAAATAATTACATTTCATAGGACAGTAGAGTTTTATAATTTCTTGTTTATATTATGTTCTTAATTTTATTTGTTACTTTTTCTCATCTTGAGGTACAACGCTCATAGGAACGATAGGCACACCATTTTCAAAGTCATACAGAGAAATAATCTTCAAATTCAACAGCTCAAGTTTATAATTGATGATAGTTGAAACGTAAGACATTTTTTGATTGGAAAGCTGCGTCTGGAATTGGTTCATTTCCATACCTGTCAACTCTCCATTACGATATCTCTCGGAATTCAAGTCATAAGTAAGCTGGGCATTCTTCAGACTTTGCTCTGCTATTATCATCTGACTTTCCAAATTCAACAAGCTACGACAACTTCTACGAACTGCAATTTCGATGCTTTTTCTCTCTTCATCGGTTTGCATGTCAAATATCTTGGTAGCCAATTCCTGTGCTTTGATACGTGCTCTTCTTGCTCCCCAATCGAAGATGGGCACACTCAATGAAACCGATACACGCGGATTATTTGTGGGGTGATCATAAATCTTTTGGAATTTCTCATTGTCACCCATAATACCCAATGACAAAGAAAGGCTACCATCCAAACTGTTCGTTTCCTTAATCTGTTTCATTTGAATGTCCAATTCTGTACGAGAAATTTCGCGTTGTCTCAATTCCAAACGAGAACCCAAAGCACTATTGATGGCTGTAAGCATATCAACTTTTACAGGCTTGGCTGATATTTCAGCAACGACATCAAAATCGTCATCGATGTCAAGACCCAACGTTTGTTTCAAATTATCTTTTGCATTTTCCAACGACACTTTGCGATTATCTACCGTCGAAGCAGCTTGAGCCACGTTAAGCTCAGCCTGATAGAGTTCATCACGTGCCGACAGGTCTGCCTCAACCTTATTCTTTATAATCTCAAAGTTCTGTTGGGCATCTTTCAACTCAGCCTCACTAATTTCCAAATTGTTCTTAGCGGTATAGACATTGTAAAAAGATGAAGTGATTGTACTTTCAATACTCAAACGGCGCAAAGCATAGTTAATCAATGCGTTTTCATAATTCAACTCCATGCTTCGCAAATCAGTCTTTGTACGATTATAGGTAAACAAAGGCTGGTTAATGCTCAAATAGAGGTCGTTACTGAATGCCTTATTGGTACTGGTAGTTCCACTGGTACTCGTATTTTGTTGCCATCCGAACTTGTTGTTCAACGATACCGTTGCATCCGTCCAAATAATCGGTTGGGTGATACTGAATGTTCCATTGGAAGAGAAAGACTCGTTCGTGTACCATTCAGAAAAACGGTTATCGAACGAACGGCTGTTACTATACGTAAACGGATTCAACGTCAATGCGAACCTGGACTTCAATGATGCCCGTTGTGCTTCCAAATTCAACTTGTAGCGTTCCAAATTTATCAACGCCTCTTGTAACTCCGGACTATGGTCGATACTATACTCCAAAGCATCTTCCAAAGTCATTTTCATCTGCGAAAATCCACTCATACTACAGATGAAGACGGCAGTCAAGCATGTCACTTTCCTAATTTTTTGTAGCATATTTCTTTTGTTTTTTCTATTATAATTCTATTTCTTTACTATTTTCACGGCATCGGCAGATATCATATTCAATTCACTCTCATCCGTCAAACGGACAACTAAGGTGTCTCCAGTCAAGCCATAAGTGTCAATCAAATTCCACCCATCGTAAGCCTGTCGCATATTGAGTTCTGCCTCTTCTTCATATTCATCCACTTCTGAAGAGACGATGAAATGATAGAAATACTTTTTCTTACCCCATCGGTTTTCTCGTCTCAATTGCTCTGGCCGGCGAACATGATAATACAATTCATACCTACCAGGACCGGGTACCGGTATTTTCCATTGAGCATATTGATTACCTTTTCCCGAACGAATGATAACTGATGATCGAATGGATTGGCCATAATAGTTCTGATCAGTAGTTTTTGTCCACCGCGCAGGCGCATGCCATTCATTCACTCCGATATACTTAAAATCTTCTTCATCAGTATTGTGGTTTATCCATTCACCCAAGAAGCCCGAGGGAGGCGGAACAGACAAGGCAAACAATAAAGAATCTTCATTATCGACAATGATTTCTTCCTGGTTCTTCAAGAAGTCTTCCGACAAAAGATATTCTCCTTCAGGTGTCAACGTATAAATGTTCTCTACACGATTGTTGCGCGCATTCACCTGTACAGGAAGATTCTTTGAAAACAACGTATTAATTAAGAACGTACCAGGAGTCTCTTCCCAATGAGTTACAATTTTCTTCGTTTCATGAGGAGCAAAATCGATAATCCATTCCGTTGGTTTCTCTTCGCCATCGAAAATCTGATAGTCCGTGTTGCCTCCTTGTGACCAGAATTGGATTTTCATATTGACACTTCCTGCTTTATCCGAAAGGTTGGAGATGACGATTTCCGCCTGATAGATTTCCATTGTCGCGGTTTCGACACGAGAAACCGTAGGAGTTCCAATCATAAACTCTGTGAGTTCAGACGGATGATTCCATTCTTGCAATTGGCTTTTGATGTCCGTACCGGCAATCTGTCCCAATGTATCCAATAATGCCTCGAATGACAAATTCTGGAAAGCATTAGCCTTGATATGCGCATACAACGTGTCTTGGAAGGCCAATACTCCCAATTGTCTTTCAGCGTCCAAGAACAATTTCTTTCCTTGCAATTTGATAAGGTTATTAATCAAATCCCTATGCTCAATATCATTTTGCAAATCCTTAAAAGAATGTTCCTGCATCAACATCAGAGATTTTTCATCGTTACTCAAGCCATTAATATTTCTCACCCACATATTTCCACCTCCTTCATCTTGCAACAGAAGTTCTATCATTCTATTGGCAACCGGCCATTCCGAAGAATAGACATTGTATCTGAAATTATACATTTGGGGGAATACGTAATAAGGACTGGCTTTCATTGATACCGTATTCCGTCCCATCTGGCCACTACGGAAATCGACTCCCGCATTTTTTTCCAACATAAAAAACAACATATCCCGCATGACACCCATCTGAATGTCATAATCAGTCATGGTTTGTCCGCCACGTCGTCCGCCACGTCCTCCTCCTCTACCATTGCCTTGCTTGCGCATTTCTTTCTGTCCCTTGACATTGAATCTCCAGTTGTTATACATTTTTTCAGGAACCAATACCATTTCCGGTTGCATCTGCTCTTGAGCCTGTGTCCATGCTCGCGAATAACCGGTGAAGTGCGCAGGTACTTCTACGATAGAAAAACGTTTGAACGGATAATACATACCAATCTGATTTTCATAAGAGAACCGTACGTCTGCAAGAATAGAAGGTATAGTATCTTGAATCAAATCCAATTCGTGACTAAAAAAGTCATGGCCATCCAAATACCAGACGGCATACTGGGTTTCATCAACCGTTATTGAAAAATCATTGTATTTTCCGATTATCAAAGACAATGATTGCAAAGGATATTCAGGATTGAACGTAGTTGTCACAGAGTCTGCCTCCAATTGGCGTTCTCCTTGTGAAAGCGCCGTCAACCCCTGATTGGGTTTCACCCGCATCTGGAAATTGGAGAAATAGCATTGTTGCCAATCCGGACTTTCACTACTATAGCATACTCCAGGCCGTGGATACCAATAAGATTCAGGAGTCAGCAACGTGTAAGTCTCTGTCTGATAAGAGTATCTCTTTCCTATATTGAATGTACTCATGAACTTTTCTTGCTCTATCAGCAATTCTTCTGGTATATCCAAATAGCAAATCCGCTCGTCTATCATTCCCTCATATTCAATGGTGAAACGGACAGAGTCATTTTTCGTCAAAACTTGCGGGAAATCCAGCCACAACAAATGCTCTTCTCTTCTGAAATCCACCGGTTTTCCATCAGTATGCACGGATGTAATCTGGAAACCAGGATTCAACGTAAAGATAAAAGTAGAGGCATCCTTAATCGGGGTTCCCTGAATATGAGTCTTGAAATTCAACACCTCCCGCTCCTGTACAACCTCTATGTAACATGAGTCCACTTCCATTTTAGGTTCATGCACATACTGATTGTTCAGAGAAATCATTTTTTGTTGGAAATTCTCTTTGATTATATACACTCCCACATGGTAGCCACCACATACCAAGGCCGCAGAAAGTATAAACACCGATGCCACTTTCCAAGGGAATAGCGCACGTGGAGAATTAGGTAATCGGCGAAACAAGGAAATGCTACACAGGATAAAGCCCAAGCCCAACAGGAAATAAAGAAGTCTATGAATGAGAATCCCTTGCAAATCAGAGAATCCCGTAATGGTAGATTTCACCAAGGGGATATTAAAGCCCATGTAATCAAACAAGTAATAGCACTTGTCCCCGACGTAAAACAACGTCAATCCGATATATCCCAACAATATGACAAATGTCAGAGCCTGATTTTTTATTATCAGCATCAACAACGTTGACAAACCAACAATATAGACAAGCGTCGGTATATTCAACAAGGCGAAATAGAGCAAAAAACTCAATGGTGAAACATTTTCTTGCATATATATGTAAGAAATGGTTATGGCAATGACCATAACAACCAGATTGAGCATCAGGAACACCCGTATTGTGCCCCACATCTTACCCAACAAATACTCCGCATTGCTCAGCGGACGCACGTAAAATACCTCGGAAGTATCCAGTTGCTTATCTCGTTTCAAGTACTCTGATGCCAAGAAGATAGAGACAATAGCCTGCACTACATTGAAATATAGCATCAGATTGTATGCAACCAACGAAGGTATGCTATTGAATGCATGTTGGTTCATTTCCAAGATTCCCACCGAAGCTAAGGCAATAAGCAGGACTGACAAAACCGCAAATACTTTGAAGAACCAACTTCTCATCAAAAGTTTGGATTCGTATTTGGATACAGAAAATATATTATTCAAGTGTATCATTTTTCTCTCTCAGCTTTAATCGTCAATCATTCAACCATAAATCCAGTTTGCTCTCCATGAAATACACATAAGCATGTTCAAGGTTGGGAGCAAATGGCTCTGCCTCATATCCAGAAAGTTCATCAGCAACCACCTGTATTTCCCAATTACGTCCACGAGGGATTGTAGAAATCACCGGATATTTCATGCTGATCTGTTTGTATTCTTCGTTGCTGACAATCAGGCGCCAGACTTTGCCTTCGGCCCTTTTCAGCATCTCTTCGGGCGAACCTCTGAACGACACTTCCCCCTTATTCAGCAAAGCCATATTCGTACATGAACTACTGATATCGCCCACAATGTGTGTCGAAAGAATGATAGTAATATCGTTTCCGCTCACTTGTGTCAACAAATTTCGGAATCTGATACGCTCTTCAGGGTCAAGTCCTGTGGTCGGCTCATCTACGATGATTACCTTCGGCTCGTGAATCAAAGCCTGTGCTATTCCCAAGCGTCGCTTCATACCACCCGACAATTTGGATGCATAGCGTTCGCGCACTTCATACAGTCCGACCTGCTCCAACATATCGGCCACGGCCTGTTTGCGTTTGCGTCCGTCCGTCATACCAGACAAGCGGGCTGCATAATCCAGATATTCAACCACTTTGAATTTGGCAAAAAAGCGAAAATCCTGAGGAAGATACCCTAAAATCCGTCTCACTTCCTGACGCTCCTTCAACAGATTGCAACCATACATCTCCACTTCCCCACTACTGGGTTCCATCAGGGCCACCAATATGCGCATAAGGGTTGATTTTCCTGCACCGTTAGGGCCTAACAAGCCAAACATACCTGAAGGAATTTCCAGATTTATGTCCTTCAAGGCATGATATCCGTTGGGATATACTTTATTTAAGTTTTTAATGATAATAGACATGTGCTCTCCAAAATTAACCGAAGCATTGTTACCAAAAGGCTCCGACATATATGTTCATTGGACATCTGACCTGTAAAAAGGTTTAGTCATCGAATGCTCTTTTTTAATCATAAAATCTTAAAAAACGTTTACGGAATCTGCAACAGGAGCCACTTTTCCTATTAGCATCCTCATTATCACTCCATAAAAGATAACAAAAGTAAAATTCCCAAAGAAAATCCAGTAGCCTTTTTACGAAAATTTTCACCTTTGTTAAGAAAAGATTTTACCAAAGCAGATAACGGAATTTTCTCCGCAGGGAAAAACATTTTCTCAGGTAGTGAAAATATTTTTTCCCAATGGGAGAAAAGAATCGTCCCTATCATCAATTACAAAGAAGAATGTATAACATTGATACTCAACCAGTTATTCACTTACCGCTTCTAACTGAAATATATTTACATATCCCAAGTAACAAAAGGAAATAACCGAAAGCCTGCCCCCATAACCCAATCCATTCAACACTGACTTCCCGCAAGGTGGCCCCCATCGTATTGATGCGCACAAATCCATTAATACCCAAGGTGGATGGGAAGAGATACGAAATGGCTTTCCAAAAAGGCGGTACACTGGCCCCTGGCCATGATATCCCCGACAAGAACAACAGAGGGACAGACGTAAAGACAAACATCAGCATGACCGACTCTCTATCAGGCACCCAGCAAGCCAAGCACAAGGCCCATAAGATGCAAGCCCCAATATAAGGCAACATAAAGAGAAGCAACGTCACCGCATCTGCCAACTGAGGCAAATCGAACAAATGAGGCACCGCAACCAATATCCATGCAGATGTAGCCATCGCCACCAAGAAATAAGCCACACCCCGCGCCACAAGTACAGCTCTGGAGAAAATGACAGACAAAGGCAAGCGACGGTCTTTGTCCGTGCCTACAGTAAGCCCTGCCCCTAACAAGATAGTTTGCTGGACAATCAACACCAACACCGCAGGTATCAGGAATGAAGCGAAACCTATTTGCGGATTATACAGAGCTATCCCCTCATACCTGACCGGCTCCGTACTCACGGCAATCTGCCTGTCTGTCAGTCCTACAAGTCCCTCTGTCTGAAGCTCTTTATTCATTTGCAAAGACACATCCGTACAAGCCATCAGTAAAGCTTTGTAATAAAGCAAACCACTCATATCACAAAACAAACTGACATGCGCCTGCCTCCCCGTATGCAACCGAACACTGAAATCAGAAGGCAAATAAACGATGCCATACACTTCACCCTTCTGCATCATGCGCTTGGCTTCATCCATATTCGCCATCCGACCGACGATTCTCACATCGGGCGTTGCATCCACCTTCCGCAGATATTCTCTTCCCACACTACTTTCGGACATATCCACCGCCACGGCCGGCACTTCGCGCACAACTTCGTTCGTATAAATGAAAGCATACAACAACGGATAACCCAACGGCACTAACAACAAGAAAATCAGCAGACCTTCATCGTGGAAGATACGACGCAATTCACGGTGGAGAAGAGACAAAAAAGCACTCATACACATCCTCAATTTATTCCATATACTGATGAGAAAGCAACATACGCTTCAAACGCCCGACAAAAGGCAATGGCAACAAAGCGAAACAGAGCAGAGCCACGTAAGCCGTCCAAATACACATTGTCGGATTTCCATTAAGGGCTTCGTTCGTATAAATCAGGAAATAATGCCGCAAGGGAAAAAGGTTGTTCAACGCTTGTAAAGCCGGATTCATGGCCATTGCTGGAAAAGTGAATCCCGAAATGGAGAAAGAAACGACTCCCCATAGCGACGCAATACTCATGGCCATACGCATCCAAGGGACAAGTGTAAAAAGGAACACCCCCAATCCTTGCGAAGCCAACACCAATAGCACCGAAGCCACTATCATTGGCAACGGGCCACTATACAAAGGGAAATGCAACACACCATAAAGCCAGACATTACCAATCAAAGCCAACCCGACAAACACTCCCGTCTGTGGCAACAATTTACCAAGCAAAGCAACGCCAACATTCCCCTTGGCCAAACAAAGCAGACGATGTCCACTCCGTCCTTTGACCTCCATTCCTAAGGAATAGACCGTCACCAAGAGGACGACCAGTGACAGGACTCCTGGAAGCAACACATTATTGAGATATACCGAATAATTAAGCCAAGAATTGTGAATCGGATGCGCCTCGACCACAATCGGTTGCAACAATGGTCTCACTTGCCACACCTCTGCACCACGCGCATACAAACCGGCTTGCACAACGGACGCATCTGCCAATTCAGAAAGTGTACGCATATCCTTATACAATAAAGAGCCTGCCACCAAATAGGCATAATTGAGATAAAACGAAACCATAGGTTGACGACCAGAAAGAATTTCCTCTTCCATGCGTTGGGGAAGATAATAAAAAGCATAAATATCGCCACGACGCATAGCTTCGTCTGCTTCTGCAACCGACGGATAATGAGCCACAATGTCCGTATGCTGAAAAGCGTCCAAATTGCGCACAATCTGTCTCGAAGTGAACGAATTGTCCAAATCCACCACCCCGGCAGGCAGACGAGTGGGCAATCCGGCATCCATCAATGTTGTAAACAAAGCATAACACACCAAAGGAGGCAACACCATACCGAACAAATAACGTGGCATCAAGACCATACGAAGACACTCCCGACCGGCAATACGACAAAGACGGACAAACAACATCGGACAAATCATTTCAATTCGACAACCAGACTCATCCCCGGACGCAACCCATCCACCCGTCTCAAGGGGACAGACTTCACCTCAAAAGTCTTCAAATCAAATTCCCCCGTCACCTTCGTCGCTTTCCAAGCCGCATACGTCCCCATATCCTTCAACGAAGTCACCCGTAGTAATATATGTTCCTCCAATGCCGGAGAATAAGCCTCAAATTCCCGTCCGACGGGGAAACGAGACAAATGGTCTTCCCGCACATGAAAACTGACCCACAAATCATCCATCAAGGCTATATTCATAAGAGGAGCCCCACTGCCCACCAACTCACCACGAAGGGGAAAAATATCAGAAACTTCACCAGCCACCGGAGCCACCAACACCATCTCTTTCACATACGACTCCACCTCATCCACACCACCTTGTGCTTCACGGACTTGAGCAGCCGTAATCTCCTTGTCTTCCCATTGTGCCCCTCGGCGGGCCATTTCATATTGTTGCATGGCGGCCTGCTCCGTAGCCTTCATCGCTTGCAGGTTTGCCCAAGCCTCATCGTGTTGTTGGGCAGTCATCACACCTTCTCCGAACAACCGGTCCACTCGTTGATAGGTCTTTTCGGCCACATCACGTCCGGCCATAGCCTTTTGCCACATCTCATAAGCCGCCTGCACCACTTCCGGACGGGCTGGACTATGACTCTTTTCATTCAGCGCCTCTGCCGCAGCTTTCAGAGCTTCAACCTGTTCCAATTTGGCTTCCACATCCGGAGCCGTCAATGCCACAAGGGTATCACCGGGACGCACCCATTCTCCCTCCTCTACATAAAACTTCAAGATGCGGCCAGGCACTTTACTCGAAACCCTAAATTCATGAGCTTCGGCCTCTCCTTCAACAAATTCAATCTTATCACCCAAGAAAAGTATTCCGACACCTCCCACAACAAGGATGACTACAACCAATACGACCACGGCAACTATAGCATCACGCCGCTGTTCTGCTAATTTCTTGTTCATAATACTATCATCCATAAACGTTTCACTCCAAAATACCCACAGCTCTACGCAAATAAGCATCAGCCAAGCGGACATCAATCTGAGCGTCCAATCGGGCTGAACGTGCAGATATCCAAGCCGTTTGAGCCTCAAGTACACGAGTGGCAGGAATCACACCTTCCTGAAAGCCCTTCCGGGCACTATACAGGTTATCCTCCGCCTTATCAACATTCCGTTGAGAAACGACCAGACGTTGCCGGGCTTCATACAACCGATGAACAGCCTGACGGACTTGCAAAGAGACCAATTGGCGAGCCTCCATCCACTGCTGACGGACACGACGCGCTTCTGCACGGGCAGCACGCACCTTATATTTGCCCTCTCCCCATTGGAATAGAGGAATATTGAGTAATACGCCCACATTCCACATTCCTTTGAATTTCTGTTCAAACCCATTATAAAGCGAAGGATTACTCACCACATAGTTTGCCGTCAGAGCCACATCAGGAAGGAAATCAGCACGAGCCAAAGCAATTTTCTTTTCATATATGTCAGAGACTAAAGCCAAACTTTGCAATTCAGGACGTCGCACACTTGCCAAAGCAGTATCAACCTCGGCAAGTGATTTCGACAAAGGCAAACTGTCAAGCGATTCATCAGCAAGCTGAACTACGGATTCCAAAGGAAGTCCACACAACTGACAAAGCGCCATGCGGCTCATCGCCAAGCCATCATCAGCCTGCAACAGAGCCAGTTCGGCTTCATTAAGCCTCACCTCCACGGCAAGTCCGTCAGCCCGCGTCGCAACTCCAGCCGCTATCATTTTCTGCATATCACATTCCAATGCCTGCACCATTTGGTGAAAACTACGAGCCAATGCAACCTTGCCCGCCAACGAAACAACCCGCCAATAAGCCTCGTCCACTTCCAAGACCAACGATTGCAACACAACTTCACGTTGTTTCCAAGCCAAAAGTTCTGCCGAATGAGCCATTTGGTTATACGCGCGAATCTTTCCTCCGGCGTAAACAGGTTGTGTCAAAGATACCGCCCCTAACCACACATTACGCGTATCGGTCCGCAAGGCATCAACAACAGAATGGCCTACAGCATTCAATGGTTCTGCCAAATCCAAGGATGCCAGCGGTTGCAACCATGTAGCCAAAGAAGGTTCTACGGGCAACATCTTTCCGAATGCTTCCTGCAATGCCTTTTGCACATTTGTCCCCGCTTGGTTAAGGGCACGCTTCTGCCCACCATCCAATAAAGAAAGTTCCTTCTGGTTATGGAAATAAGCACCCGTTGCCGAGATTTTGGGCAAATAAGCGGTATGAGCAGCTTTCCGCTCATAGCGGGCAGCCTCCACTTCCTCATCCGCCATGCGCAATTGCCAATTGTTTTGTACGGCCAGTGTACGGCAACTGTCCAATGTCAATATCTGTTGGGCATCCATCGTGGCTATAGCAAAGCTCATCAGCAACAGCAAACAGCCAAATATTCTTTTCATTCCTCCAAAAACCATTAGGGGTTATCACTTGCAAAAACAAGCAATAACCCCTAATGGTTCAGGAAGCCCCAACGTTCTCTTACTCCAAGTTGAACTCTTGTGAACCTATCATGTTACCATCAGAGAAAAGGTAAACCGCATACTGGCCGGGACTGAGGAATTCCTCAACGTCCCAATAAATAGTCACTTGTTGCTCCTCGCCCGTATATTCAATATATTTGCGTACGGAGTATGCCAACTTCTTGTTTTCATAATCAAACGTATAATCCCCTTTAGAAAGAACCTCTCCGTTGGGTTTGACAAGACGCATGTAGATATTACGCTCTCCAGTGGGAGCGGTCGGATTCTTGGCAACAGTAAAATCAATGGCCAATTTGGTCGCCCGCTTCAGTTTGTCCGTCTCTTTTCCCCGCTTGTTTTTCATCACCAAGCGGATATTGGTAGCATCCAACTGGGCAGCCAAAGCCACTTTCTGATTCAGTTCTTCTTTTTCTTCCGAAAGTTTTGTCATCTGTTGGGCAGCCTCGCGGTATTGTGCACGCACCTTCTTGTTTTCCTTGGTCAGAGCCTCGTTCAATTGGTTGAGCGAATCAATCTGGATAATATAACTGCGCATCACGGCACGCACTGTACGCAACTCCTTCTTCAAACGGGCAATCTCGGCCGCATTGGTCGATTTCGTCTGACGGAGTTCTTCCAACAGGCGGAGTGTCTTCTGCTGCTCGCGCTCCAATTTTACCTGCAACGAATCATTGTTAATTTTCACCTGTAACTCTTCGTATTGGTTGGCAAAGGTGGAATATTCGTTCTCCATTTCCTCTTTTTCCAACTCAAACAGAGCTGCCATTTCCTTATTCTCACTACTCTTCACTATCAAGAAATAGGAAACCACCACCAATCCCAACACCAACAGGGAAATGATGGCAATAACCAACGTGCGTTTATTATTCATTTCATTCATTTTTACAGATATGGTAAGCCGTTTTAATTAAAACGCTGCAAATGTAGCATTTTTCACTGAAAGAGTTGGTATTTCCGCCAATCTGTTAACGCGCATTAACAGGTGGAACGAAAAAAAGTTGCCCGCGTCCAGTCACAGGAGGCAGGCAACAACACTACAATACAAAATACAAATACAACTAAACGAGATATTTCATTATGAGAATTTCCTTCTTTATAATATCATACGACTCCTTGCGCCAGCATAGCCTTGGCCACTTTCATGAATCCGGCAATATTCGCTCCTTTCACGTAGTTGATGTAACCATCAGGCTCAGTTCCGTACTGTACACACTGCTGGTGGATTCCTTGCATAATACCGTGCAAACGTTCATCCACCTCGCGGGCACTCCAACTGATATGCATGGCATTCTGACTCATCTCAAGTCCCGACGTTGCCACCCCACCTGCATTCACAGCCTTACCTGGAGCATACATTGTGCGGTTTGCAATAAAGGTCTCAATAGCTTCGGGCGTACAACCCATGTTTGAGATTTCACCCACACAAGTCACACCGTTGTCTATCAGTCGTCGCGCATCTTCACCATCCAACTCGTTTTGGGTAGCACAAGGCAAAGCTATATCAACCTTCACCTCCCATGGGCGCCTTCCCGGATAGAACGTTGCCGACGGATAGCGTTCGGCATAAGGTGCCACGATATCTTCACCCGAAGCACGGAGTTCCAACATGTAATCAATCTTTTCGCCACTGATGCCGTCGGGATCATAGACATACCCGTCAGGTCCGCTAATAGTCAATACCTTCGCGCCCAGTTGAGTGGCTTTCGTCACGGCTCCCCAAGCTACATTGCCAAAGCCCGACACGGCCACCGTTTTTCCTTTTATTTCTATGCCCTTGGTTTCCAACATGTGGTGAACAAAATAGAGTCCGCCAAATCCCGTTGCTTCAGGGCGTATGAGTGAACCTCCAAAATCAAGTCCCTTTCCAGTGAATGTTCCAGTGAATTCGCGAGTCAGTTTCTTATACATGCCGAACATGTAACCTACCTCACGCCCTCCTACACCGATGTCTCCAGCCGGAACATCCATATCGGGCCCCAAATGCCGCCACAACTCCAGCATAAATGCCTGACAGAAGCGCATCACCTCACCGTCGCTCTTTCCTCGGGGAGAGAAGTCTGAACCTCCTTTTCCACCACCCATCGGCAAAGTTGTCAACGCATTCTTGAATGTCTGTTCAAATCCGAGAAACTTCAGAATTGACAGATTGACTGATTTATGAAACCGAATACCGCCTTTGTAGGGACCTATGGCATTGTTGAACTGTACACGATAACCAAGATTCACCTGCACCTTTCCTTTATCGTCCACCCAAGGCACTTTGAAAGTAAAAATGCGGTCAGGCTCTACCAGTCGCTCAATCAGACTTGCTCTCTCAAACTCGGGATGCTGATTATAGACTTCCTCTATCGAGTGAAGCACTTCATTCACAGCCTGCAAATACTCGCTTTCTCCCGGATGCTTGGCCTCTAAAGAGGTCATGATCTGCTGAATATTCATAGCACAAATATTAAGGTTTAATGATAAAATGTTATCATTTCACTGGCAAAGGTAGTGATATTATTTGAACCTCCAAATTTTTTCGGCTTTTTTTTCTCATCTCTCTGACATTTTGTAATCTTTCACAACAAAACATCTTCATTTCCTCTCTTTTTCCATTATCGGCATCCACTTTCCCGGTTTCATCTCACAGAATCATGGAAGCCTCCCACCTTCTACATTCACCCTTTGCAAATCTCATCCGCCGGGCGGGCTGTCGCCGTCTTCCACACGCGCCAGCCGATGCAGAGGGCGACAAGCAGGGCAACGAGGAGGAAGATGCCCACGTATATCCACCACGATATTTCGGTCTGCACCACGTATTGCTCCAGCCACGGCTTCATGCAGGCATAGCCGATGGGGAAGGCCACTACGGCCGCTATGGCTTGCAGCGCCATGTATTCGAGGAAGAACATATCGAGGATATCCTTCACCGTGGCGCCATGCACTTTGCGGATGGCAATCTCTTTGCGGCGTTGCTCGCAGGTGAGCATAATCATTGACCACACACCGAAGAGGGCGATGAGGACACATGTGCCCGCCGTTACGCTAAGAAGCAGTTGCAGATTCTTTTCCGATTTCAACAGCTTTTCGTATTCTTCTTCCACGTTTCTGAAGGTACACGCCACACCCATTTCCTTGAGATATTGCGTAATCTTCTCTACGCAGATTTCCCATGTACCAGGATGATACTTGAAAACCATATTTCTATTGATGACTGCTGCATTCTTTTGATTCTTGAGGATACAGGGCTTCGCTGGTGTGGTGGGGCCGTAATTCTGGAAGTCTTTCACCACACCCACAATGGTATAAACCTCATCCTCACCAAAAAAAAGCTGTTTCCCCACTGCACTGTCCCACAGGAACTGACGGGTGGCCGACTCGTTGAAGATGATGGCCATTTCGTCGTCGCTCTCTTCAAAGAAACGTCCCTCCACCAACTGCAGATTGTAGAAGCGGGACAACGCCCCGTCGGGGTCATCGAATACCTTGAAACTGTAAGACTCCGCCACCATGTCGGGATTGATAGCCGCACCTGATAAAAGAGAATGCTTTCTGAAACCTGTAGCTGCTTGTCCGTAAAGAGGGAAAATGGGTCTGTTGAGCAGTACCTCCGTCACTTCCGGAAGCTGCTTCAGGTAGCTGTAAGCAGCCACCATGATTTCATTATTTCTTTCCACATCGAAGTCTGTCATCGCCATGTCCGTAGATATGACCAGTATTCCCATGTCCTTGCGTTCAAAGCCGATGTCGGAGTGGCGCAGGGTGTCAATCTGCTTCATCATTACAGCGGTACAGAAGATGAAGAAGATGCTGATGCCGATTTGCAGACAGACGCTCAATTTGCGGAAGTTGTTGTAGCTGAACAGTCCCACTTGGGCCTGTATGGAGTTCTGCAGAGCCTGTCGGCGGAAGAACTGGATGACGGGCAGGGAGATGAGAAGCGATACGCTCAGAACAAGAAACATACAGATGAATGTCTCCCGATAGAAATATCCCCATCCCTCGGGCAGTTCGGCCAGTTGGCGGAAGGCGGCCAACACCCATTTCATGAAGATAAGGCCGAAGAAAGCAGCTATCAGCAGCAGCAACCCGTATTCGGTGAGGAATTGTACCGTCAGGTTGCGCCCCGTAGCGCCGAACACCGTGCGTAGGGCTATCTCGCGCTGACGGATGAAAAGGCGGTTGACAAACATGGTCAGGTAGTTCAGCAATCCGCATAGGATAAGCATTCCGCCTGCCAAGGCAAACAGGTAGATGTGGTGGATTTGCACCTCCATCTGTTCGTAGTTAAGCCGATGGCGGAATTCCTTGGCAGCAATCAGTTCAAAGCCTCCATCGGCTCCGATGTGGTTGCGGTATCCGTTTTCACTCCAATAAAAGAAGTTTATTTTGAGCGTATCCAACCGCTGGTTGATGCTTTTCACATCGGCCTTCGGAGCCAGTCGGACAGCGTATTGGCCACCGGAATAGGGTGTCATTCGCACCTCGCTGTCACCGGACAGGAAAGCGAATGTGAGGTTGGTATGTGTGTCCCATCCCTCGACGATGGCAGAAACGACAAAGTGTTTGCCGTACTTGTCTTCCAACTCTTTACCCAAAGGATTCTCACCCGGCCACCATTCTTCGGCCTTCTGGCGGGTGATGGCTATTTCCCCCTTACGTTGCAGGAATCCCCGGTCGCCTACCAGCAAGCGGATATCAAAAAAGTCGAGGAAACTGCTGTCGCAGGCTATATAGCGTTCCATCTTCCCCTCCTTCGGCTGGAAGTATGGGCGTTCGAACAACGCACTTTCCACAATTTCGGGACAGTGTTTATATACGGTGTCGCAAAAGACAGTATTGACATTTTCGAGAATGTCACCCGCCTTGCCCCATTCACTGTGGTCTTTGACGAGGAAATACAATTTGTCCGCATCGCGGTGAAACCCGTCATACGTTGTCTCATACTTTATCCACATGCTTGCCAGTGCGAAGCAGGCAAAGCCGATGGCCAGACTCACGATGCTGACCGCTGATTGCAGGCGGTACTTTACCAGTTGCCGCCACGCAAGAGTTAGATTATGCTCTATCATAATTTTGAAGGCCCCCTCTGACTTCCCTTGTAGGGGGAGTATCCAGGGATTGTTTTTAAGTTATTTATTCTTTTTTTCTATTCAATTCATCTCACCTTTACAGATGCCCCAGTTTCTCTTGGATGCACAAGACACAACAGGGAGTCTCCGCCGTTTTGCCTTACAAAATTATTGAATTGGCCAAATATATCCTGTTAAAAAACCGTTAAATCGTTCTACGGGCCTAAAAAACGTCTAATTTCTTGACACTCGTTTGGGGCGTAATGTGCTTTTATGGCAAAAAAATGGCTTTTTGTTCCGCTTCAGGGTTGCGTTCTCAGATTTTTCGCTGCGCTCAAAATGACAGAGACCGTCAGCAAAACAATTGTCAAGAATATTATTTTTCCCTTGTCAAGAAATCGAAAAATGCCATCTGTATTCCTCCTTCATCCAAAGGATGGAGTGACCTTAATCCTAAGATAATGCAAACCTACTTACCTATTGACGCTCAACAACTTATACACTCTTTAAAATTCTCGTGTATTTTCGTCCGAAAGAAAAGTTACGCCCATATACGCGATTCTCATGCGGTCAGTTTTGCATATTTATACGGTCGGATTGTATAATTACACATTTCACCCGTTTTCAGTCACGTCCTCTCCTGTCCGTGTGCACACCCTCTATTGCCCGTGTGCACACCCTGTAATAGTATGTCTGAAGAAACTCCGCCGACCGTGTGCACACGGTTAGCGGCACGTGTGCACACGCCCTTCCCATCTCCAGTCTTCCGGCCTTTGTACATTGCA
>JAFXDG010000083.1 GCA_017521285.1 Bacteroidaceae bacterium
GATGTGGGTAAGCCCTCTTTTATGCAGAACTGACGGTCTCTGTCATCCTGAGCGAAGTCGAAGGATCTACAAGCAAAACATTTTATAATACTCTGACTGATAGACCCTTCGACTACGCTCAGGGTGACAGAGACAGCATGAACCATGAAGTCAAAATAATCGTAAGAATTTTAGCGGACACCAATAATAAATTTTAAATATAAATCCGTGTAATCCGCGTAATCCGCGCCTAAATTTATTTTTGACACACCTTCTGAAGAAGTATAAGAGAGATGTGCTGGCTCTTTTTATCTGATTCTTCAAACTACACCTGTGTGATAACTCCCGCAAATCATGTGCTCACTTGAATATAATGCTCTAAAAATATGTTGTAAAACATGAAATGAGGGAAAAGACTCTCTTTGTAATGATTTCTTGCTTCGTTTTTTTGGCCTCTTCAATAAAATGTGTTAATATTGCACGCTAAAATTCCCTTGTCGGTTCAATTCGTGGGGGAGCGTGCGCCTTGTGTTCGTGTGCGTTCACAATATTTCGCCTCCTATACCTTATTATATTAATAGGGAGGTGGCGGGAGTTTGTTTTTGAAAAACTATTTTTTAATTACATAACTAAATTATTAACTTTTTTATGAACACTAAAAAATTATTTAAGTTCGTCCTTGTGTGGGTGGCTTTGTTGGGAGTGCTCCCTGCGACCGCTGCGTTCAAGGATGTGAAGATTGACTTGAACAGTCTTCTGACGAGTGAAGAAATGGTGGGAGGCACAGCAGTGTCCTACGGCATTGTGGTCGGCGATGATGGCTCTCTGACCCGTGTACCCGATTATGATGCTACGGCTAATGCGGTAGTAAGCGGAACTTATCACAGCGACCATGGCTGGACAGGTTCAAAGATGGTGATAGCCGTCGAAGGTGCTGTAAAAGTAGGTGTGGGTAACTGCACGTACAGTGGAGTGAACAAGGCGAAGTTTACCGCCGAAAATGGAACAGTCGTAAACATTCAGACTGTTCAGACCTGTTACAAGAATGACCAAACGGCCAGCTATGGTTACTATGTGGGCGATGCCACTACATTGACCATCACGGGTTCTGATTACAACCGCTACTTCTCTGTTGAGGCGGCTGTTGTAGATTTTATGGTGACTTATTACAACGAGGCTTACACTACGGCCGATGCCACTTATACTGAGTTCGTAAAGACACCGTATGCAAAGGGTGAGACCATTGGTCTTCCGGCCACTTTGCCCACAGCTCCCAGTGGAAAGAAGTTCTCTCATTGGGCTACAGCCGAGGGTACAGAGGTAAAGGCTGGCGATGTCGCAGCCAACCTCAGTGTATATCCTGTGTGGGTTGATGCCGCTTTGTTCATCAGTGCTGCTGAGATTGTGGTGAAACCCGGTGACCTTTATGGCATTACTGACTGTGTGACCAAGGGTGACAATCAGTTGATTGACAGTTCTCACGAAGGTTCTTATGTCCTTTTCGACGTAATGCCAACGGAGACAGGTACCTATTCGTTCACTTCTATGATTGGAACCACAAACAGCAACATGGGTGTGACTTTGGGATATGTTGATGCCAATGGAGAATTTGTTGTTTCCGAAAAGAAGACCATTACCAACAGTGGTGATTGGAACAAGGGTGACAACTATACATGGACATTTGACCTTTACGAGGGAACCATCTATACCTTCAAGATTCTTTGCCACACCGACCAGTTCTACTGCGTGAACGTGTTTGAGATGGCTGTGAAGAAAACGGGCGATTTGACTCCCCAAGGTTTCAAAGACTTTGCCATCGACCTGACCGGCCAGTGGTTGCTTACCGATGCAGAATTTACGGGCAAGACAAATGTTGAATTCGGAGTGGTAGTAGGCGAGGGCGGTGCCATGTCTCGTGTGGTTGCCGACAATGAATTGGCAACTTTCGTCATCAGTGGCAAGTATCACAACGACCACGGATGGGCACCTGTCACTATCAAGGTTCCCGTGAATGGCAGTGTGAAGGTAGGCTTCGGCCAGTGTACATACGGTGGTGCTACGGCTACTATCACTGATGCAGCCGGTAACGTACAGGAAGTGGCTGTTGACAAGACCGGTTGCTACAGCCGTACCAAGAGCGAAGACCAGATTACTTACGCAACTTATGTAGGCGGAGCCACTACGCTCACCATCAAGAATACTACTTATTCTCCCTACATCTCAGTTGTTGCAACTGAAGATGCACCTGTCGTATCATCCAATTGGAGAGACATCAAGATTGACTTCACCAATGGCCAGATGATTACAGCTGAGGAGACAAACGTTACCACCATTGGCGTTGCCATTGCTGAAGACGGTACTGCCACCCGTGTGGCTTCCGACGATGCTGCTGCCAATATCGTAGTCAGTGGTAAGTTCCACAGCAACGAGCACGGATTGGGTAACTTCTCTGCAACCGTGAAGGTGGAAGGTCCCGTGAAGATTGGTATGGGAACCTGTGCTTGGGGTGGCGACGTGACCATCAAGAACGAGGCTGGTGAAGTGGTTGGTACATTCAATACCAACAATGGTACTTGCTATCATGGCAATAAGGCCGAAAACATTGTTTACGGTTACTACAATGGCGAGGCTGCTACGCTGACCATCTCTGGTGGTGCTTACACTCCGTATTTCTCTGTTGAGAAGATGGACGAAGTCCTCACAGAGGCAACTGTTACGTATTCACTCGGTGATGTTATTGCCGAAGGTGTAGCCCCTGCAGCCGTGAAGGTGATTGTCGGCAAGGACAAGGTGACCGTACCCGCTAACTTCACACTCTATGCTGAGGGTAAGACATTGACCGGTTGGACAGATGGTACCACTACATACGCCGTTGGTCAGGAGATTGCTCCTACGGCCGACATGACTCTGACTCCAGTATTCACCGCAAACGAAGTGACTTTGGGCGACCGCACTAAGGAAGTGACCGTTAAGTGGTCATTCCGTCGCGACGAGGGTGCTCCCACTGTGGCTTGGGAAGGTAAGACTGGTCTCATTTGGGTGGCTCAGGCTGTTGTCGAAGGTCAGACAATTGATGTGAAGATGGATGTCTCTACAGCTCCTGGTAAGATGGCTAATGGAAACTGGAATGACTGGTGTCAGTTGAATGGTGGAACTACTTTCACTATTCCTTCATGCAAAGGTGCCGTAGTGTCTATTGAAGCATACAGTGCTCCTACTACCACTACTATTGATGGACAGACTGACTATACAGCCAATGGTAACACTATCAGCTACACTGTAGCCAATACTGCAAATTCTATCGACATCGTTATTGGTGACGGTTCTTACTACCGTTATATTCAGGCTGTTCTTCCCTTCGTAGAGAAGAGTTATGCTGGTACCGTATTCGAGAATGCTGAAGCAAGTGCTGTTTGGGCCTTTACAAGCAATGCAACTGATCCTGCAATCACTTCTCCGAAGGGTGCATTCACGATGAATTCTGTTTCTACTGGTTCGTTCACTGTGGGTACAGGTTCTGCCAAGGATGTGAACTATGTGACCGTAATGCCTGCCGATGCTACCGATCCTACTGTTATCTGGAGCATCAAGCCGGCCAAGGGATTGACATTCACTCCAACTAAGGTGAGCGCCAAGGTTCAGCGCTTCGGCACCGATGGTGGTACACTTGATGTGATTGCCCGCACAGGTGATGGTCAGGAAGTGACATTGGAAACAGGTTTGATACCTTTGCGTAATAATAAGACTATTGCTGCAGGTGATGACAAGCACGCAGGTAACGAGAAACTTTGTGAAGAGTTCACTCTTGACGTACCCGTGTCATTGGCTTCTACCGAAGCCTTCTCACTTGTTGTGAAGGTTAGCAATTTGGGTAGCAACAAGACTGTAGGTTTCAGCGACGTTCAGATTCACGGTACTATCAATGGTACAGTGGCTGACGTAGCCAAGTATGTATTGTCAGCTACCGGTAATATGGCCGAGGCTGGTGCTGTCTCTGTATATCCTGTAAGCGACAAGTATGATGAAGGTACAGAACTTACTATGACTGCAGTTGAAAACTTCGGTTACAACTTTGTGAACTGGACAAATGCTGCCGGTGAAGAGGTTTCTGCTGAAAGCAAATTCACTTGGACAGTGCTTGCCGACGAAACTCTGACAGCCAACTTCGTGAAGGTGAATACTTACGAACTGGCCATGACTATCGATGGTGATGCTAACGATTACATGATTTCATACAATCCGCTTCCCACTATTGTTGATGGCAAGCAGATGTACGAAGAGGGTACTGTGGTCAGTATTGCTGCTGCTTCTAACCCCATCTTGACATTCAGCAATTGGAACAATGGTGAGACTAATCCTTCACTCTCTGTAACGATGGATGCCGACAAGGCTTATGTAGCTACTTATGCTGCTGCTGACTACATCGTTGGTTGGGACTTCATCAAGCGTGGTGGTAGCGGTCGTCCGGCCGACTTTGCTTCTACGGTTGACAATGAAACTTCTGTCCTTTACATGACCAATGCAGAAGGTGATGTACAGGGCTGGCTCGACAAGTCTAAGGAAGCTGCTGGTGGTTATGAATCATTTGAAGGTGCTGCTGTCAACTGGAAGAAGTTGGGTGTTTACTGGTACGAATTCAAGATGAACGCCAGCGAGTTCACCAACATTCGCGTGGATGCCGAGTTGATGTACAACTACAATGCTTACACGACTGTCATTGTAGAGTACTCTACTGACGGTACAACTTGGGCCGAAGCCGGTCGTGTGACTATGGTTGGTGCCAAGAGCGAGAATCCTGTGAGCGTAACATTGGGCGAAGATGCCAACAATCAGGCCACAGTTTACGTCCGCTTCCGTCCCGATACAACTGGTGCCGTTGACGGTTCTTCTGCTCCCGACAACGATGGTACAACTATCAGCAACATCTTCGTTTACGGTGATGTGAAGTTGGTTGACGATGGTCAGGATCCTACACTCCTTTCTTCTATTCCTGCTGAAGGTGCTACAGGTGCATCGGCTACAGGTAAGATTGTCCTCAACTTCCACGAGAAGGTAGCTTTGCAGAATGCGAAAGCAACAATTGGTGACAAGGAAGTGGAAGGTGTTGTGTCTGGTAAGACTGTGACATTCTCTTACATGGGCTTGGATTACAATACTGAATACACCTTCACGTTGGCTGCCAACTCTGTTTATGATTTGACAGGCAATGCTTGCAAGAACGATATCGTCATCAAGTTCACAACTATCGCTCCTCCGACCGTGGTTCCTGGTCAGTATGATGCCGTTGTAACCAATGCCGACGAGTTCTTGGCTGCCTTGAAGAAGGCTGATGGCTCTAACCGTTTCCGTATCTTCTTACACGATGGTACATACGATCTTGGTACAGCTTGCTTGACCAGTGTACCGGGTAATGTTTCACTCATTGGAGAGAGTATGGAGAATACCATTATCGTAAACGATCCTCAAGCAGAAGGTATCGGTGTTACTGCAACTCTCTGCACTGGTGGTGAGAACATCTATATGCAGGATTTGACTCTGAAGAGTGTTGACTACGATCGTGGCGCTGCCAACTCTATGGGACGCTGTGTAGCCCTGCAGGAGAATGCCAGCAAGGCTGTTTATAAGAATGTACGTCTGCTCTCAAATCAGGATACCTACTACACCCGCGCAACCAAGCGTACTTATTGGGAAGGTGGTATGATTACGGGTACAGTTGACTACCTCTGCGGTGGTGGCGACGTATTCTTCAATGGTGTGACACTCTACAACAATGCCCGCTCAAACGGTGACTGCATCACAGCTCCTGCCACTTCAAGCAATTGGGGATATGTGTTCAGCAACTGTACTATCGATGGCGATGCCGGTCAGGATGGCAACTACTCACTTGGTCGTCCCTGGCAAGGAAGCCCGCGTGCGGTTTATATCAACACTACGATGAAGATTATTCCTTCTGCTGCCGGTTGGTCAGACATGGGTGCTGTGCCCGCTCTCTTCGCTGAGTACAACAGCCACACTGAAAGTGGTGCTCCTGTAGATTGCAGCACTCGTAAGACAAGCTTCAAGTCTAACGATGTGATGGTTCCCGTGACATACAACCCCGTTCTGACAGCCGAAGAGGCTGCCAAGTTCACTGTAGAGAATGTCCTCTCTGGCGATGATGGATGGCAGCCCCAGTTGCTCACCGAGCAGGCTTTGATTCCGAACGTGACTGTTGAGAACGGTATCCTCACTTGGAATGCTTCTGACTATGTGTTCTGCTACGCCATCTGCAAGAATGATAAGATTGTTGCTTTCACCAACGACAATACTTGGACTATTCCTGCCGATGCTACCGACGAAGATTACTTCAGTGTGCGTGCAGCCAACAACATGGGTGGTCTTTGCCCTGCATCTGTGGCTGTCAACAAGAACGGTGCTACCGGCATCATTGGTATCGTAGCCGAAGGTGAAGTGCTCAGCACTGAAATCTTCAACGCCAACGGCGTGCAGCAGAACAAGTTGCAGCCGGGTCTCAACATCGTTCGCACAACATACGCCAACGGTGTCGTAACTGTCGAGAAGAAGATGGTGAAGTAACCTGTCATAAATGATTCTATCCGTGAGGGGGATGCGTCTTGTTGATGCATCCCCCTTACTCTTTATGCTATCCTTGTATCTCAAAATGGTGATAGGGTAACAATGAAGATTTCAACGTCTCAACGCCGAACGAATAAACGCCCCTCTACCTTTGACCTTCGCCCTTCGACTTTTGAAATCATCGTCTCAACGCATCAACGCATCAACCCTTCAACGAATATTCGCTTCAACGTCTCAACGCCGAACGAATAAACGCCCCTCTACCTTTGACCTTTGACCTTCGCCCTTTGACTTTTGAAATCATCGTCTCAACGCATCAACCCTTCAACGAATATTCCCTTCAACGTCTCGACGCCGAACGAATCACATGGCTAACAAGTTCTTGGACTTCAATCTATGTCCAGAATAGGTCAATGCCAAAGTTATCAGCTCTTCAATGGGAATACCAGCCTTTAATATGGAGTAAATGTCATAGTAATCTCTAAAATTACTACGACGCAGCATCACTTCCATTTTCATGGCTCCTATGGACTTGATATCCGCCAAACGCAGGTTGTTGCAATAAGAGATGGGAACTTTTACCGGAGAGTATTTAGGACTCGCATAAAAAGAGAGTTTGACATCAGAAACACGAAATTCCACATGGTCAATATCCAGAATGTCCTTTTGTTGGATTTCTCCAATAGAAGACAATTCCTTTTCAATGGCCGGCCAATCTACCTCCATGCGTTCATCCTTCTTAGTGCGCCACTTCATGAAATCAAGGTCTTCACTTTGGCGGGTTGCAATTTGGAGGGATAAAGCTGTGCCTCCAACCAACAAATAAGGTTTGATGCTCTCCATCTGAGCCACACGCTCAAATATCAATCCAGTATGTGGAGCCAATCCTTTCATTGTATCATTCTATTATAGTGGCGGGTAGCCATAGATTTGATGTACGCATCAGGGCGCTTGGCATTAAAATAGTACCAGGCAAAGAAACGGTTCAACGTATAAAGGTACTCTTCTTGGGGAACCAAATGTTCCAGCCATACCTGCTTGATTTGTTTGAAAGGATAAAGTTTGAAAAGAAGATCAATTTCGGGCAAATCGAGGTGCAACAAAGTCTTTTCAATCAACATATCGTCAGAGATACGGTGGATTGAATCTTCGTTGTACGACCAGAAACAATGCTCTTGTTTCAACTGTTCCAACAATACCGACTTTATGGAATCATGCTCCGCCATCTTCATACTTACTTTGCCGCAAAGATAGTTGATATTTATGAAATGGCATGAATAATGAATGAAAAAAGTGATAAATCAGAAATTTTGGACACAGATACACCGATTAAACGAATCATTTCACAGAGTATTGCCATCTGTAGTGCAAACTCCAACCAATCAACGCCCCTTGAACCTTGAACCACCCCTTCATTACAGTTCTTCCCTCCTTCGGGGGGATTGAGGGGGGCTGTTGAACCTTGAACTTGGAACTCATCGTCTCAACGCATCAACCCTTCAACGAATATTCGCTTCAACGTCTCAACGCATCAACGCATCAACGTTTGTCCACAAATTGAAAGTGCAAATAAACAGAAGCTATCTTCTCCAGCACTTATAGCTATCTTGTTTGCCCCGAGGAGCTATCTTGTTTGGCCAACTAAGCATATCTCGTAATGGCAATGGCTGTTGGCGATGGCTGATGGCTTGGAACCTTGAACTTTGAACCTTCGCCCTTTGACCTTTGACTTTTGACCTTTGACCTTTGACCTTGAACTCAACGCATCAACCCTTCAACGAATATTCGTCTCACCCCCTCAACGCCGAACGAATCAGAAACTTGCCAGCTATCTCCATTGATACTGTCAAATCTCCTCCTTTTCTCTTATTTTGTATCCATCTTAAAGAAATATACATCATTTTGATGAAATAAAGTTCTTGTTTTACTTTGTGGCCTCACTATTTTTATTACTTTTGCAAAAAAATGGCTCACAAAGGGTGTTCTTTTGCTGATTTTTTTCTATATTTGCACCGCTACATGAAGTAGCAGACATAAATTAGGGAAGCGTTTAGCTTTATTCCGTAGTGGTGAACTTCGACAACTCATCTGAATATATGGAATAAGTTAGAACATTCTCCCTTTGGTTTTGTATATATGTGCTATTGCATATACAGCCGAAGGTGTGAGCTGTTTTTTCTTATCAATATATTCAGGCAGTCGAAGGCCTACCACTACCGATAAGAAGTTGATAGGCTCACACTTCTCTTTTTATGTTCCCGTCAAATAACAAGACAAAGAGAGGACACCGTTGAGCCAAGGTGCAGTATTTTTGAGGATATGGGAATGGAGAAATTTGCTAACCCGAAAAAAAATACATCCAGTGAGATTGTTCTGGTTAATTCATTAAGTGCTTTTGTCGCCGAAATAGAAAAGTTAACAAAACAATTTGAAGGACAAAAATTTGTTTATCGGGGGCATGCAAGTACATCTTACGAATTAAAGCCTTCTATCGGAAGAAATAATTATAACGAGCGGGTAGAGCAAAGTATGTTGAATGAATTTAAACGGCGTTATTATCCTTATACATCGGAGAGAGTAAATAAGAAATTAGATGTATTGTTTCTTGCTCAACACTATAGATTGCCGACAAGACTGTTGGACTGGAGCTTTAATCCATTGATTGCCATGTATTTTGCGTGTCAATCAAAATTGGAATATGATGAATCTATTCAAAGTGACAAAGAAATGGATGGAATTGTATATGTTAGGAGTATTTTTGGCCCCTCAGAATGCTTACTTTGTGAAGAAAAAGATGTAGATCCGTTTAAAGATTTTGAAAAAAATAAATTTTTGTTACCTGATAATTTCGATGTCCGTTTTCGTAATCAGCAAGGCTTGTTTGAAATTTTTGCAAATCCAACCCAATGTAATGATGCAGTAAAATTAAAGATAAAAGTTCTGGCGGCGAATAAAAAAGAAATACTTCTTTCGTTATCGAATGTAGGTATAACAGAAGATTTTGTGTATCCAGATTTAGAACATTTGGCAAAAAGTATAAAAAAGCAGTATGGACGATAAACTTCGCAGTTCGGACGAAGTAAGAAAATAATAAAAGATGTGATTACTTGAAAACGTATTCTGTTATATAATAATGATTATTGCAGTATAAAACTGTAATTATAGATATAAAAGTATTGGATACAATGGTTTGTTGAATGTTTAATTTTGAAAAACAAGCGCAATCGGCCATCTTATGAGGTGGGGTGGTTGCGCCCAAAAATATCGATTATGAAGAGTGCTCTGGATAAAAAGTGGATAAACTTTGCACTGCTTGTTTTGTCATTATGCTTTTTTTGTAGTTGTTCTGCTACAATATATTGGTGTGACAAAACGAGTATAGAAGAAACGGGGGGTATTAATGTGGTAGTATTATTTGGTGGGACTACAAATCGACTTGCTAAATTTGTCAGTTCTATATGGATTGTGGGTTTTTTGGCTATATTTCATAAGAGTCGGCTTGATAAAACTTATGAAATAACAGTTGCCGGCAAGACTCACATTATTGATGGTATATCTGCATGGCACATGTGGCTTGGAGAAGTCTTAATAGTATGGTTATGTTTGTTTTTTTCTATACAGATATTGGAAGAAAACATAGATATGGGCGAAATGTCTTTCATGCTTAATATCTTGATATGCAGTTGTTTCGGTTTGTTTTACTGGTTATTACGTTCTTTTTTATTAAACCGTTATGTGAGTCCTAAAATGCTAAAAATTTTTATACGTGTCATTTGGTGTTTTATGGCTGTAGATTTCGTTATGTTTTGGGTATTATTGTTTTTGAAGATAAATTAAATTGTTGTTATGCTTCATCAATATAAAAAATGTGTAAACTGTGGTGCTGAAATTAGGATCCAAGCTTTATTCTGTACCAATTGTGGTGCAGAGCAATCTGTAAAAGCAAAGGAACCAGAGGTTGAAGAGGGGCAACAACATGAAGTAGAGCAATCCCAATCTGGAGCTTTACTTGAGACTAAAAAATGTGTAAACTGTGGTGCAGAAATTAGGATCCAAGCTTTATTCTGTACCAATTGTGGTGCAGAGCAATCTGTAAAAGCAAAGGAATCTAAGGTTGACGAGGTGCAACAAGATGAAGTTGAACAATCCCAATCAGATGTTTCAATTGACCCGAAAACAGAATTTACGCCAATAAATCAGAATGATTCACCCCCAAAAAATACCATAGAACCTTCATCAACAGCAAAGGAAAGAAAAACTGTAAAAACAAACAAAAAAATAGTAGAGAATATAAGAGATTGGATTAGCATATTCCTTTTGATACTTTTCGTGTGTATAAAGTGTAGTTTGGAAAAGCAAAAAAGGTCGAATCGTAATGAAGACATTCAACAAGAATATTATAATATGTCAGATTATAATGTGTCAAATAATCGTGTAAGCTATAATAAAGGTGTAGAGCAGAGAGAATATTCAAATCCAATGACTCTTGAACGTATATATAATGATTATGTATTTGGTAATAGAGATTTTTCGACCATTGCACACAGTGTGTGTACCCCTAGGTTGATACGTCTGTTGAAAGATTCTTATGAATATGAATGTGAAGATGGAGAGTGTTATGCCATGTGGCTTTTCCGTAGTGGGAATCCGGATGGTGTCAGTAATGTCTCTAAGGTTACAAACGTAACCAATGAGGGGAATGGTTGGTTCAGAGTGTCTTATCTTGATATGGGAATTGAAGGAGCTACATACATTCGTTTGATCGTATATGATGGAGTTCAAATGATGGATGAGATTAGAAGGGTTTGCTGATTTTTTATATTGTATCATTTTTATTAGTAAGTTTTGATTTATGTTTTGTGAAAATTGTGGAACTAAACTAAATGAAGGTGAAAAGTTTTGTCCCAATTGTGGCAAAAAAAATGAAATGCCTTTAAGGAAAGAAGATAAAATAAATGTCGGATGTGATCAAGTTTCAAAGAAGAAAGTCAAATCTAAATATAAAAGTAATTTTCCTGGACAAGATACACGTGCTACACTTCTTGAAAAACGGACGAATGTAAATGAAGAAAAACATTTGTCTGAAGAAATGGATGAGATGGAAACTTGTAATAATACTGTAGGGCAAATGCAAAGGGCGGTTCGTTTGGAGTTCGGATTGGGTGTACCTGTCAATATAAAAAAAGCGAAAGAGTTTTATGAAAAAGCAGGATATAAATGTGAAAAAGATTTGCTTGAAGATTGTTCAGGTGTGAACGGAGTGATTTCTAGTATTTATGATGTTCGTTCCGTCGTGATTTTTGATAGAGATCCTATAGCTGAATATGAAAAAGAAGAATTGGAAAGAAAGCAAATAAAGATTTCAGAAATGTATAAAATAGAAGAAAAAGGTTTAATTAAGTTTAAGTTTTATATTCAAGGATATGATTTATGTGAATTTGAAAGGATGGTGAAAGAGTATAATCATGTAGCTTTTTTATATGGCTATGACAATATTTCTTTTGAAAAGGTTTATTTTAAAAAGGGATATTATTCATTGATTGAAGGGGTTTTTGAAAAGGGACATTACAATATTATGGTAGAAAAACAAATAGAGCGAGTTTTTATAGAGATATGTAATGTATGTGAATCTTTAAAAATAAAATGATGAAGACTTTAGTTTTTGTTAAAGAATTGTTATCCTTTTATAAGGATACGGGTGATGCAGTAAGTTTTGTTAATACCTTTAATAAAATGATAAATCAATATCCTCATCTGTTGTATCCATTGTATGGTACTGACATAAGTAGAGAAAAAGCTATATCTGTATTCCAGAATATAAAGGATAATGTAAAAAAATGTTTTATTCCTATATTCCCAACATATTCATGTTTTACTGATTTTTTATGTGGTAGTATTATCGAGACACCTATTTTTGATAATCCATATTACGGTTTCGATACACGTATTAATAAATCTTATCTTGATGATTATTTGGTGAGTTGTTTAATTTCTTTGCAAATAAAAAAGGTTAAGATTACTTTTATAGAATTAGATGGAACATGTTATGGTGATTATTTTTATAAGAATATCAATTCTGAATTGTATAATACCATAACAACTGAATATGAATTAAAAGATTATATAGACAAATTGAAAAAAAGAATAATATTGATGAAACAGCAATATGGAGATTATCGAGAGTATTGTTTGAGTAATAGGCTAATTCCCGTTCCTTATGAAATTTTAGTTTTTCCCGAACCTACTGATAAAGAATCAACTTATGCATCATTGCTTTCAATGGAGAGGGAGTGTAATGCTGTAGGTGTTAAATTGATTCGTGTCGTCACAAAAGATTGGACTCCGATTGAAAAGGATTATCGTTCACAAGAAGAACTGTTGTTGAATTTGTATGAAAACAAGATAGATTCGTTTTCTTATGAGAAATTGGAACTAAACTCGTGGAAATGTTATCATAGTGAATTTCGTTATTGTGGATTTCATAATAGAATGAGTAAATTTAATTTACATGATGAATTATATGATATAAGGTTTTCTGATTCCCAATCAGAAGATTTTGAAAAATATAATAAAGTGGTTGATATAATAAAAAGAAGAGATGAACAGTTTGCAGGTGTAAAGAAAACAGAGTCCAAAATTCAAATTCGGAAGATACAGATAAAGAGAAAAATAGGCAAACTTTTATTTAAATGTACACCAATAGGGGAAAATTTGAGATTACGTGATGCATGTATTGAATATATAAACAGGGAAGCTGATTGCAAGGAAGAGGCTATTGTGTTAATACAAGATTTAAGAAAACTGGCTATAAATACATACGAAAAAGATTATGAAACCATAACCGTACCGATTGGTCAATCAGCAAATGCAGACGTGAATTTTTGCATGGATAATGTCAGTCATGTTCATTCCTTCATTATAGGTCAATCAGGTTCGGGTAAATCTGTTTTCTTGCATAATATCATTGGTTCTGCCATATTGAAATATGCTCCCGAAGATTTGCAATTGTATTTGCTTGACTTCAAGTTGGGGGGTGTTGAGTTCAACAGATATAAAGGTATCAAACATGTGAAATCCCTGTTGGTTGATAATTCAGACCAACAGATTACACTTGAAATCTTGCGGGAGCTTCGTGAACAAATGGTTGAGCGGGGTAAAATGCTTCGCAACTGTGGAGTGAATAATCTAGTTGAATACAACAGGCAGCATCCCAATGCGGCTATGCCACAGATATTGTTGATAGTGGATGAATGTCACGAAATGTTTAGGGTGGGGAGTGATGTTCCGAGAGTTGTCAGCAATGAGATTTCGGAAATAGTGATCAAAATAGCCAAAGAAGGCCGTAGCCAAGGGGTACATTTAATATTGGCTACCCAGACGTTGTCGGGGACAGAAATAAGCAATGAAATCCTGAACAACATTTCTGACCATTACTTGTTGAAATGTGCTTCTGTAGATTCCGAGCGTATGGTTGAAAGAAGTTCTGACATAACAAAACAACTTTCTACCGGCCAAATTTATTATCACCATGTAGATAGCCAAATGCAGTTTCAGGCATACTATAATGACAAGGATGCTGTGGAAATGCTGATAAAAATGGCAAAGGAGAAAGCGGAAAAACATCGCAGTAATGATGGATTCTATTTTAATGGTTCTCAATTATTCAAATTAGATAAGGGGCTGTTGTTACAAGGTAAAAAGCATGCCAAGCATCCAGTTGCGTACATGGGTAAAAGTATCAGTATTAATCAAAATGATTTGAGCGTCATTTTGCGGAATGATTATAGTGAAAACATCTTGTTGTTCGGATTGAATGATTTGGAACAAGTGACAAGAACAACCGTGAATCTGTTCATTTCCCTTATGTTGATGATCAAGTATAAGGGGCTGGATTATCAGTTCAAAGTCTTCAATTGTCTTTCTGATGATGAAAGCCTTTTTGTAGAGCAACTGGAAATGTTGGAAGAAGAGGGCTATTGTGAAATCATAGAAGGCCGCAAAGACAGAGGAAAGTTCCTGAAAAATCTGGTTGAAGGCATTACCAATGAAACAGTAGAAAATACAATTCTCCTGATATTGGGTCAAGAACGTTTCCGTGAATTGAAAATGGATATGAAGATAGATGACATGGCGGAAGTAAATGAACCGAAAGTGGATGATGCTTTTGGTTTCGGTGGCTTCAGTAACGGAAGTTCATCGTCGTATACATCTGCAAAGACTTTTAGACAAGCTTTGGAATTGATATTGGATAAGGGACCGGAATCAGGTGTGCATACAGTGATGCAGTTGGACAAACCGTCCAATTTTCTTTTCAGTGATTATGTCTCACCGAAGATAGTTCACCAAAAATTCAAGCATTTGATTATGCTCAAATCAGATGAGGCTGCATCTGCTCAATTGCATTTGAATGATGAAATCAGATTGGAAACTTTGAGTAAAGAACCTGAGCGTTTGCGTGCTTATTACTATTCGGAGGAGAGTGACACATATACATTGTTTACACCTTACATGGGATTGGGTAAAGAAGAATTGATAAACCTTTTTAAAACAGAATAATTATGGCACAGGAAGTAGGAGTAAGAAATATTACAGAATTGAAACAGTTCGGTTGTGACTTGAAACGCTTGAGTGAACAACTTGCAAGTGCTTTCCATGCAGCGGAAAACAAAATGTATCACGTATGCGACGGTTGGAATGACAATGTAAACATCAAGTTTATGAATGAGTTTCAAAAGAATGTGAAAGAGATAGACAAGATAGCAGCTAATATGCAAGAGTTTTCTAAATTCAATGGTAAAAGTTGTGATTTGTTGGAAATGTATCAGAATAACAGTTTCTAATCAATTAGGTTATGGCTGCAGATGCAAAAGTTCAAAAGGTCGAAGAATTGGCGGCATATTCCAATCATTTGGGTGGATTTATAGAATCTATGTCGAAAAACTTCATATCTTTCAACAATGTAATGATGCAGAAATTGGAAGAGCTCCGTAAGAAGTTGAGAAAGGCTGAAGAGATGTGTGCTGAAGCGACAACTGAATGTTCCCAATGCGAAAGAGACTTGGCCTATTGTTCTTCGGATAATAATGAAGTAAAACGAAATTTGAAAATAAGGTTGGACTACGCTATCAATAAAAGACTGGATGCCCAACAGATGAGGTCGCTTGTTTCCTCCCAATACAATGTGGCACAAGGTGTATTACGTTGTATGTTGGATGATACACAAGTCATTCAGAAAAAGTTGCGTGATGATATTGCAAAAGGGCGTCAATTGTTAAAGAATGCGTCAATCCAATTAGAACAATATAAAGACAATTCAAAGAATGTATGAATCCGTTACAGTTGATGAATAATGATATGGCTACATTGATGCTGAGTTCTAAAAAGGTGTTTGAACATTGGAACGACAAAGTAGCAGAGGGAATGAAGAATGAATGCATTGCAGACATTCAACGTTCTTGGAATGAGTATATAGATAAAATTAATACACGAATGAATATCTATATGCGAGCCGAAAGGGAAATAGATGATGCTATAGACCACTATGAGCGGAATAGAAGGTAGCAAAACAAAAGATATTATCAAAGATGATTTCTAACTAATGATAAATGAACATACAAATAAACACTCATTTATGAGGTATGAAATATTCAGACGTATTTCTTAATTTTGCAGAATTGGGGGCAAAGATGGACACAATACATGCTCTGCATATCTTGTGTGATGCATATATTGATATGTGTGGCATTTCATGTGGAAATCGCACGGTTTATTACAGAGCAGGTGAAGGATGGTTGAAAAAGTTAGGAGAGTCTGATCATGAACTTGCTCTTGATGCCCGAAACCGTCTCTTGGTTTGTATGTTTCCATTTATCAACAGCCGGTACACGAAGGTGTACGATGACTATGATATTTCCCCCATGTCAGATGAGCAATGTAGAGAGATGGCAGAAGAACTCCTGAAGGAGAATGGTGATAATGAAGAGTTGGCAAAAGCGCTATGTGCTGGTATCGTTTTTTCAGATGAATCAGAAGATGAACTTAGCTTCTTCAATGCTGAAGAATGGTTTTTAAGTTATGTGAAAGCCCTCAATGGTGATTCTTACAAGATACTTTTGTTCAGGTCTGAGTTGGAAGAACCACAAATAAAGTTTCATCTGTTCCGTAGTGAAACTCTCATGAAAGATTTTCATTTTGCTATTGATTTTTCGTGTTTCTTGACTGAAGGTGATTTGAAACTGATTTATCAAAAAGACAAAGAAAAAGAATTGGAAAAGACTGGAGATGCTTGCTCTTGGAATGGATATGAAGAGATTCGTGATCTGTTGTTGGATCATCCTAATGCACCAGTCAACAAAAGGTATAGATACTTTGAAAATCAACTTCATGAAATGGTTGTCAATCACGACTATTGTGCAAGGCGCATGCATACAATGAGTGTGATGGAGAAGATTGGCAAACTCGGAGTACCACTACTTCCGAAATATGAGAAAATTTTGAAAGATTGTAGGTGATTATTAATTCATAACACATGTATCCATTTGACGAAGAAAACGAACTGAAGCCTTTGACTCGCGAAGCGTTGGAGGACTTCTCAAACAGGTGTGCAAGCTTGAACATATATAAGAAGGACACACCTGAATATGAAGAGAAATGGACTGAACTTTGGTGTGAAGCCGAAGAGTTTCAACCGATGGAGGGATTTGTCCATATTGCTCAGGAAAACGGGAAGGAAGGGGTCAGGAATGATTTCTTCAATAATTGGATTGTTCCACCCGTATTCGATAGAATTGTTGCAGGAACGAATATGAACGATAACTACATAGTGAAGAATGGGGGTAAATATGGAGTTGTCCGGGCCGATGGTAAAGGTACATGGGTGTGTCCCTGCAAATATGACTGTGTGGAGACGTTGGAAAACCATATTGATGTGATAAAGGTTGGCATAAATGGGAAATATGGTGTCGTTGAATTGTGTAGCGGTGATTGGGCAAGGGAAAGAGTGGAACCCGTCTATGATGATATTCAAGAAACGGATGGCGGGTATCTTGTCTTGAAAAAGGATGGTAAATGCGGGTTGTATAAATATGGAACCATATTGCCGGCCGAATATGAACGTATCTTTGTGCCTGTCATTATGGGTTGGATTAAAGTGGTGAAGAATAGGGTATGGGGATATGTTGATAGCGACAATGAATTTACCGAGAATATAGAAAAAGCATTTTGGTGTAATATTGCAAACTTATGAGGCCGACACCTTTACAAAGGGAAAAAAGATTGCAGGAGCGGTTAATGAATGCATTTGATGGCAAAATTCCTGTAATATTTGAAGAAAACGGAAGGAAAGGGGTGAAGATGGATAGTGGGGAATTGGTTGTTCCGGCTGTATATGATTCCATTGAATCGGAAAAAGATTATTTCCACTGTTATCGGTATGTTGTTGTGAAGGATGGTAAATATGGACTCGTCGATATTGGAACTTCCATGATTCTGGACAGGGAATGGCTTGTTTTGTTGGATGTGGAACTGTTGTTTCCTTGGGAAGATGATTGGAAAGGCAATGAAGACGTGGTTATTTGCCAGAATGGTACGTATGGAATATGGGACTGGCACGTGAGGTTAGAGCCTGTATATGATTCTATCCGTAAAATCAGGGACTCTTCCGAATGGCTGGTATGCAAGGAGGGGAAATATGGTGTTGTCGGGATTGATAGCCGTTGTGCCCCGCTTCCTTGTGAATATGATGAAATAACCTTGGTATGTTATGAACAAGAAGGGTTCATCAATTCCAGCTTCACACCCTCGGCATATTATTTGTTGAGACAAGGGGATAAGTTCGGTTTGTGGACTGCTCACGGTCATAGTATGAAATCTCCCTTGTTCCTGCCTGTTGTATATGATGAAATACTTCCTCCCACAGATGATTGGGGACTCAGGTTGATAAAAGATGGTGTCTGTGGGTATTTGGACAAGGAGTGTAATTTCACCCCAAACTTATTCGAAGTTCCGCTTTGGTGGGAAGAATACTATTATTATAGTGAAGCCGCAAATGACCGTATCTTTCGCTTTCAGATTGAGAAAATGCCAATTTCCCATTGAGCCATCATAAAGATGATATTCGGGAAAGGGGGATGGTGACGAGTGAAGAGCTACAAGCTACGAGTAACAATTTTCAGAACTTATTGCCACGTTTCTTGTCTATCTTCTCGGCAAGTTGCTATCGTGATACCTCCTTCGCCAACGATGAAGAGCGACTGGAATGTTTGTTCAAACTGTATGAGAAGATGACGCGGATGACGCAGATAAATTATGACCTTTATTCGCCCTTTCGGCTCATCGAAAACCTCTTTTGATTTTTTCATTAGGGTATGGTCGGGTATAATAATCAAGAAAAATCCGCGTCATCTGCGTCTAAAAAGTTAATTTTGACTCCAATGGATATGTAAAGCTGCCATTGAGAAGAATACCATTCATCAAACTATTTGTGTGGGTAGATTGTTTGTAAGGGAAGAGACTTCTTATAAGGTTACATTATGAACAATTTATCTACCACTTTTGCAGGATTGACGTTGCGCAATCCGTTTATTGTCAGCAGTTCGGGACTGACGGATACAGCCCCTAAATGTTTGATATTGGAAGAGGCTGGTGCGGGGGCTGTGGTGCTGAAATCCATTTTCGAGGAACAGATTATGCAGGAGCATGACCATTGGTATAATCCCGACAATGCTGAAGGGGATGATTACCTGAGTACTTACCTGCGTGCCCATTCTCTGTCGGAACATATCGGATTGATAGAGGAGGCCAAGCGTCTTTGCAGTATTCCAATCATTGCCAGCATCAACTGTACCACCGCTACGGAATGGGCACAGTATGCGGGTATTGTGGAACAGGCCGGTGCTGATGCGTTGGAATTGAACATTATGGAGGTGCAGACGGAGATGGACTATAAATATGGGGACTATGAACGGAAGCACATTGAGATATTGGAACAGGTGCGCCGCTATGTACGTCTGCCCATTATTGTCAAATTGGGTATGAACCTGACAAATCCGGTGACGTTGGTCAACCAACTGTATGCCAATGGGGCTGCAGCAGTGGTCATGTTCAACCGTCCGTACCGCCCCGACATTGTGATAGAGAGCCTGAAATTCCATGCAGGTGAGATGTGGACACGTCCGTCTGACATTGGTGAGGCTCTTCGATGGGTCGGTATCTGTTCAGCACGTATTCCCCATCTGGATTATGCCGTTTCGGGTGGTGTACACGACGGGTGGGCTGCTGTAAAGGCACTGTTGGCCGGGGCTTCAGCTGTTGAAGTATGTACCACACTTTTCTGGAATGGCTCCAAACGTCTTGCGGTGATGCAGGAACAGATGCAACAGTGGATGGAGGAGCATGGATATGATAATATTCCGACATTCAAAGGGCGCATGAACCTGAATGCCGATGAGGGAGACCAGTTGTATGGGCGTACTCAGTTCATGAAGTATTTCAGCGGATATAAAGGTAAAGATCAGTAGAGTTTGTTCCGTTCGACTGCGGAGTTAATTCGGCTCCGCTGCGGAGTTTGTCAGGGAAAGAACCGGTATGCTGTCAATCAGTTGGCGATAAATGTCGCTGTGGCGCAGCAGGGGGACATTTCCAGTGATGAACAGTTGTTTGCGGGCGCGGGTAAGGGCTACGTTCAGTTTGCGGTCTATCATTTGTCCGTCAGCTTGTGAGGTGACGGAGAGGATGTCCAACTGATAGCGTTGGCTCACGGTGGTGCTGTAGATGATAATGTCGCGCTGGCTGCCCTGATAGCGTTCTACGGTATCGATTGTGATGGCTTCCGTTTCAGGAATACCGAGGGCTTCCAGTTCATGGGCAATCATAGCTATCTGGTTGCGGAAGGGTACAATGATTCCTATCCGGCGGGCGGCATCGAAGGGTTGCCCGTTCTTCAGGCAAAGGCTGTAGATGGCTTTGACCAAACGGGCTGCAATGCTGGCTTCGTACCGGTTGGTCTTATTGGAGTCTTCGGCGGGTGTGGCAGGTGCGTCGATGAATCCCAAACGGGTGGTGGCCAATGTGCGTTCGGTCTCATCCTGCTCGTCGTAGATGCTCCAGTCTAAAGGTGCGCATTGGTGCTCCACGGGAACAATGTCTAATTTCCCGTTGTAGAAATGTTGGTTGACAAAGGTGCTGATGGCCGGATGCATCCGACCCTGCCGGTGCAGCATGGCATGGGTGTTTTCCACTTCTTGGTTGGCATAGAGACGTTCGAAAAGCGAGTTGCGGCAATCGGTCAGACCGATGGCTTGCAGGGACTTGCTTTCTACTTTTGAATCTTCCGGACGCTGTTGTACTACGGCTGGCAGTTGCTTGTGGTCACCGATGAGAATGAATTTGTCGATGGCACACACGTCAGCCCGATGGGCACAGAGAATGCCCAACAATTGTGGCTCCAGTATTTGTGATGCTTCATCGATGATGGCTACGTCGAAATGTTTCAGGTCGAACAGTTCGGGTTGTCCGCTGATGCTGCTGACAGTGCCTGCCACGATGCGGATTCCATTTAAGAACTGCCGTATCTCCTTACGGTTGCGACACGATTGTGTTATGTTCTTCACCAAATGGGGGCGGAAGCGTTCTTCACACGAAAGTTCATTACCAATGCGCAAATAGGGAGGGGTGGGATGGATGCTTTCCAACATGTCGCATATCTCATCAACCGCACGGTTGGTATAGGAGAGCAGCAGTATCTGGCACGTGGGATTGGAGTGGAACTCTTCGACCATAGACCGCAGGGCCACTGATGTTTTGCCAGTACCCGGCGGACCTACCAATAGGAAATAGTCCTTGGCCTGTTTGGCTTGCAGTACAATGTTGTCGATTTGTGGGTTCAGATAATTTCCTTGCAGGGTGATGGACGTGTCGGTCTGTGGTTGGCGCTGCCCCAACAAGAGGTCCCGTCGATAGGGAGGGGTGGTGAGCAAGGTGTAGAGTCCACGGTACAAATGACCGTAGGAGGCATCCATGAAGTCGTGTTCGATGGCATATCTGCCGATGGTATTGAACACAGCAGAGTTCCGCTGCTTGTTTTTCAGGACAATTGTCAACTGTCTGGTATCCAACAGTCCGATGCTTCCACGGATAATTTGCCTGTTGGTGGCATTGGCCTCTTCGTTCTCCCGCTCGTACAGCATTACAATATCCCCCATACGGAAGTTGGGTAAGAATCCTTCTTCGTGGGGCGGAATGTCCAGTACCACTTTTTCAATACCTTCACCATAGATGAAATCAGCAATGGTCAAATCTGTCAGGATGTTTCCGCTGGCCTGTTTGGTCAGGGTGTCGCAGTTCCATGTGCCGGCAAATCCGTTGTTGCTGTCGCATCGGGTATCGCCCATCTTGGCAAGGAACTGTTCGCGGGTTACAAAAGCCGTGAAGGTGTAGAAGTACTCCAACGTCAGTTCGTCAGCCGTGTGGAATGGAGTCAGGAAAGCTTTCAATTGCGGGCATTGATAATTTCTCCACAAAGGTGTGTTGATTTTACGGGTATTCAACAAATCAGTGGTAATGGTAGGTATCAAACTGCGCCCGCCATCAATCTTCAGTCTCATTTCGTTACTGACAATGTGGTTACGCAATGCCATCGCCCGTTGTATCTGTGCTTTGGCACTCCGTTCGGCAAAGAGCTTGGGATATCGCGAATAGAAGAGATAACAATTCACTGCATCGTGCGGAATGTCCAGGCTGTAAAAAAGAACTTCCTTATAAAGTGCCATCTGCAAAGCATGGTTTTCGCGAGGATGGAGGTTGAAATCCATGCCTTCGGCTTTGCCCGATTTCAGTTCTATCAAATTGCGGAAGTCTCCTTGCAGGAAATCCATGCGGCCTTGCAAACCCATACATTCACAGAGGAACGAAGGTTCCAGCAGGGCACCATTCTTGTCTATCTGGCAAGTGGGTGAATGGAATATGGCCTGCACAGTTTCACGAATGGTGTTGAATTGAATCTCTGCCTGTTGGAAATATTTTTCATCAATCTGGTCACAGGCAGTGTAGGTTAATGGTGCATCGCGAAAAGTTTTCTGGATGGAGTGCCGATAGGTGGCCGGTTGGTCGGGTTGTTCATTCACACAGTCATCCAAAAACTGGTTGGCAGCATTTCCTAACAGGATGTAGTGGCTGGTCTCGCGGGGCTTGAACTTGTTGACGAGGTAGTTCAACGGATGGTTGCCATATTCTTGTACACATTCGGCCAAAGCACTGATGTCTATCAGGTAATCCGGTTCGAGTACAAATTGTTCGGGCATGAGAATGCCATTTTCATCCGTGCTGACACTCAGTAGGTTGAGTTGTGCTCCTTGAAATAGGACATCGGGTAGTGTGTGAAAATCCTTGTGTGGGGAAAAGTCCGCTTGTAACAATGTGTCGCTTTCCCATTCGTCGCTGTAACCATAAACGAATTGTTCGTCCCAATGATCAACCACCATCCGGATGCGTTTGGCCAACGTGTTCCGATGAGGAGTATGGGGTTGTGTACGCCACCCTGTTGGCAATATGGCCGTCAATTGAGGGGGAATCTCCGTTTGATAGAAGTGACTGATGGCTTCGCACAAGGCTTTCAAATCGTAGAGATAATCAGTGTCGCATGGGGGGGATTCCCTTCGTATCACTTGACGGGTATTCATTCGGAAACGTTCGATGGCATTGCGCTTCAAACCGGTGTGCCGACAAATGGCATACAGACGGGAGAACAAGTTGGAAAAGTCCGTCCCGTAGCCGGTCGTAAGTTGTTTGCACACCCGGTCGAGCAGATTGTACAATCGGCTGTATTTTTCGGTCAGTGGTAAGGCTGACTGGTGGTATTGCCATATTTCGTCGAACAATTCCATGATTGTTATTTAGTAGTTAAAGTAGTTAGAGGAGTAAAGGGTGTTATCGAAAGCTGAACTTGCGAGCCAAATGTTTTGCTATTCATAGTCGAAGCTATTGACTTTAACTCCTAACGAGTGAAACGAGTGATAACTCCTTTAATTCCCTAACTTTTGTGTGCAAAAGTTGAATCGAGGATTATCATTTGTCACTCCTTTATCTTTTCCTTATATATATTGTGGCGTGCCCTGATTTCGCGTACGAAGTTATAGGTCTCCAATCCGCGGAAATAGCCGTTGCGGCAGACCGAATCGTTATAATATTCGGGTTTACTTTTCAGTAGGACATATTTCTCCACATTGTCTATCCAACGGTATTTGTCGTGACCATATTTTTCGGCCAGTGCCATTGCATCAAAGATGTGTCCGATACCAGCGTTGTACGAAGCCAGTACAAAATTGGTACGTTCGTCGGGATCGGGAATGCTTTTGAAACTTTTTTCCATGAGTTTCAGGTATCGGGTGGCTGCTCTTACACTTTCTTCGGCGTTGTGTTCCTTTCCCTCTGGTACTCCCATAATTCGTGCTGTGCGGGGCATCAGTTGCATCAATCCCTTGGCACCGGCCCAAGAAACGACTGAGGTGTCAAAGTTGGATTCCTTATAGGCCAGCGAAGCCAACAGTTTCCAATCCCATCCGATGCTGTCGGCATATTTCTTGAACAAGTCATCGTAGTGGGAAATCTTACCGTCTTTGACGGAGAGGATATAGTAATGCGGCTGTGCCTTGGACTGTTCGAAATATCGCTTCATGCTGGCCTTGTAAGCTGGTGAACTGACATTCTCACGATACCATTGGTTGGCAGCTTCGGCCAACAGGGGTTGGTCTTTTCGGACAGCCCAAGCCGAACGTTGATCCAATCCTACTTGCAAGTGGATATCCAATTGTGGATAATAGGTGCGGTTCAATCGGGCTACTTCGTTGTCGCAAATGGTGTAGGGGATTTCTCCCAATGCCACTTTCGAGATAAGGTCCTCTTCGGTGATGCTGTCACCGCTTATTTCATGGATGATGACACCTCCGCCCAGTTCCTTGTTCAGATTGCGCAACCGGTTCAGACTCCGCCCTGGTTTTACATACACTTCTTTGCCGATGAGTTGGGTGACATCCGTCAGGGGCTTGGTCTTTCTGTTGTTGCGCTGTACCAGCACCTGATGATTCACCACTTCCTCTCCACAATACAGTAAGCTGTCGCGCCCTTCCAGTGTGACGGGCAAGTTATATACAATCAAGTCACCCATCCCTTGTTTCAGCATACGTTGCAGTTCCTGTGGATTTGCTGCAATCTTAATCTCCAGTTCTACTCCTAATGAACGGGCAAACTGTTCGGCCAATTCGTATTGGAATCCCATGGGTTCTCCCCTATAGATAAAGTAGGTGGTAGAGCTATAGAGGGTCAGGGCAACCAACCGGTTGCTGTCCTTTATCTGTGGAAGATCATGGTGAATGGGGGACGATTGGGTGTCAGTGCTGTTGCCACAACTGTTAATCAGTATGGCGGTGGCCAACAATCCGAATAGAAATGGAAGAATCTTTCTCATACCCTTTTATTCATTGTACTTCATTATGCGGGTTACTTTTGTCTCGCCATTGTTGCCCAGACGGATGAAGTAGAGTCCGGCAGGATAATGACTCATTTCCAAGGTCTGTACCTGATTGGCTTCAAACTCAGTGTTGGCAATGATGCGGCCGTTGGTATCAATCAATTGCATCTCAACCTGTCCGAGGCAAGCGTGGGAAGCATCGATGTGGCATTGGGTTGTAACAAGCTGAGGATAAATTTTCACGCCCTTGTCTCCTATGGCATGAAGGCCATCGGTTGCCACGGCACGCACGATACCGGATGTGCTCAGGTCTGTGGTATCCCACATAAGCCCTTCGCCAGGAGTTCCCTTGATAATAAAACTGTGCTTGAATGTCTTGGTTATGTCAAACAGTTGGAACTCTTCTCCTTCGGATATGGTGCGGTTGTTGACACTGATTTCCAATGTGTCTTTACCGAAGATGGCAGTTCCTCCCAAGTTGAGTCTGTCATGGCTGCTCCGGCTTATTTTCAATAAAACGGTAGCACCACCTTCGGAAGTAAGGGTACCATTAATAGTCAGCTTTCCGCACAAGTATGTGGTTTGTCCTGCCATGAGCTTACCTCCTTTTTTCAGTGAAACGTTTTTGAGGAATCCCTTTCCGTACAGGCATCCTCCGTTCATCACGGTAATGCTGTTGGCTACTGTTCCGCTGGTATTGTTTGCAATGAGTGCTCCTCCGCGTACAAAGATGGAAGCGGTATTTTCTGCTCCGGTCAGTGTCCAATTACCTGTTCCATATTTGTTGATGGTGCAGGCCAATGTACCGGCAAATGTGGTGTTCATGTTGTTGTATCCCACGTTGTATGTACCATTCCCCACCCAAGCGGAGGTGCTGGTTGTTGCCAATGAACCTATGCTGCTGGTGAGGGATTGGGCTGTACCGCTTCCACTCTTGTAGTGTCCCATGCTCACTCCGTCTCCCAGAGTTAGGGATGTTTCTTTCATATCAGTGGATTTGCATAAGCGGAATTGGTTTCCTGTAACAGTGAGGTTGCCTGTAAAACCGCTCCAATCAGCTGACATATCGGTACGGACATAAGGGATGGTCAACGTCACATTGCCTTCGCCACTGAAACTTCCATTTATTTGGCAGCGTTGTCCGGCATTCAGAGTAAGTGCTCCATTTTTAGGTATGGTCACTTTGTAATTGAAGTTGGGCACAGCCGATGTGCTATTATTGTTAAAGATAGTGATGGTTCCATTTTCAACGGTAAGGTTTGAACCTGTTTTTCCAAATGTAGCGTTCCAGGCTCCTTGGGCTAATGTGCCTCGTTTCAAAATGGTTCCTCCTGTGTAGGTGTTGCTGCTGTTCAGATTCAATTGTCCGGCACTTGTCTTTACCAATGTTCCACTTCCTTGGATGATACCTTTCAACGCAGTGGCACCACTGTTTATTTGGATAGTAGCTGTGTCGTTCAAAGTAAGTCCACGGTTGGTCGAAGTGTTGCTATTGTTTACAATGATTGTGGCTTTACCTATTTGCCAATTATTGGCTGAAATGGAAGCGGCACCAATGGAGCTTGGACTTCCTGCGTCTGCCAGTTCCTTGATTGTCACCGTTCCACTATTGATAATGGTAGGGCCGGTATAGTCGCTCTTGGTTGTATTCAGTGTCAACTGTCCTGTTCCGTTCATGGTAAGCGAACCGTTTCCGCTGAATCCTCCATCACCATTGATGGTATAATTCTTTGTATGATTGTTGAAGGTGGCGCTTTGTATGGGCATCAGTGATTCTACTGTCACGTTGGTTTGGGTGGCCTCGTCATTGAATTCTACTCCGTCCTGTGCTACAAATTCTGTGGGGGTACTATTCAGCATGAAGTTTTTAGCTTGATAGTCCCATAGATTATTTTCTGCACCTGTCCATATCACGCCTGTAGTAGCTTCGCGCTGTTTGTTGACTATCAACCAGATGGCATTATCTTTGTTTACTATATTATAAGATAGTCCAGTGAGGTTACGTACACTGAAGTATTCCATTTTTCCGCTGAATGTTCCGGTATATTCAATCAGTCTGTATTGACCCGGTTCTAACTCTCCTTCATTGTATATAGTAAAAATTGTAGGAGCAGTCACAGTCAAGTCTCCCTCTACCTTCAATTGGTCTCTTACGGCTTCGGTTGCAATATCCATTTCCAAGAACGTGCGTTTGTTGACGGTCAACCCCTTTTTGAAGATGATGGTACCGATGGCAAAGTTTTCAAAGCCATTGTCCACTGCTGCAATGGTTGCTCCAGGGGCAATACGTCCACCTTCGTAGTTGAGTGCTCCTTCAAAAGTGATATCGTTCACTGTGGCATTTCCAGCCAAAGTGCCACGTGCACGCAGGTCTATGGGACTGACAATTTCACCATTTATTTCCAATGTTCCTTCTGAGATGACAGTTTTACCTGTATAAGTCACAGGGTTATTGATAATGAGTTTTCCTGTCTGGCTTTTCCACATTTCCATGCTTCCACTCAGTTTGCCGCTACCGTTCAGAGCAATCACTTGATTCTCTACAGGCATAGCATATACAATGCTTGGGGTCATATCTGTATTCAGTGTCAGTTCTTCATCTGTGTAGAGGTCGAGCAATACACTCTTGCCATCAGTGTATGCCTCAGTGGCAGAACGTTCGTAATTGGTGAATGTATCAGTTGATTTCCAAACCAAGTCAGTTTTCATGCATGGGGGCAACTGTGGACGGGGCATATCGTAACCGAGATAATAGTCGGGGAACGGACTCTGATAGTAACCACGTGTTGTACATTGCATACGATAGGCCGGATTTTCCTGTAAGCAATAGAGGCTTATATTGGTGTTGTAATCAGTTGTAAATCCCATAAGACCACTACTTCCATTACCGCTTTTCTTTTGAAGAATGACTTCATCGCGCCAATCGCCAATGATATCTCCGAAAAAAGCAGGGCGGGTACCATAAGCTGCACCTACGGTCCAATTTGAAATCTTGGCCATTTCAATCAGACGGGTTCCTGTCATCACTTTACGCACATAGGCATTGAATCCATTACCATCGGGTGCATCCAACATTTCGCGATCCAATTCACCGTCCCACCAGATTCCTTCACGAGGAAAGGGGCTGGGGCCATTGGGGATGAGCTCTCCTGTACAATCGTATAAGCCTCCCATGGTACTCCACATTTCGTACCCTTTATGTGCGGGGTCAATATCCATACATTCACCTCGGCCCACATCGCCTACGGCTGACAGATACCACTTTTTGATGGCTTCTCCCGTAGCTGCATCGTATAAAATTTGTCCCAGCATGTCGCCTGCATTCTGTTGAATGGCGAATGTTTCCAATCCGGGACGTTCGGGATCAATGTCACTCATACGGAAACGGTCGCCATGAGAGATACCGGCACTGAATATCATCTGTCCATTGCCATTCACACCGAAGCCTCCATCCAAAATGTCATCACGCCCGTCACGGTCAACATCGCCTATGCGGATGTGGTGGAATTCTGCAGGCCAAGGGCGTTTGTCATTACGGCTCCAGGTGAAATGTTCTTTCAATTGTGTGGCTTTTCCGTTTTCAAATTCATACCCCCAAGCTGAAATGTAGTAGTGGTGTGTACCTCCTTTATCGCGCACCATATATTCCATAGCCACCGAAGGATGGATTCCGTCGAGGTAACAGATTCCCATGTGTCCGTTCAATGAATTGTAGTCATCACCCATGTAATTGGCTTTGTTGGTGCGGCTCCAGGTGTCACTTCCGTCACTGGGGTAGGGCATTTCAATGCTGGTAACTTCTTCACCAGTCATACCATTTATGATTGTAATGTATTGGGGAGGATTCTTGCTGTTTTGTGTATTATAGTCGATGATGTTGTCTTTGTCGGTGTCTCCACCCGTTGCATCCATCAAGTATTTGCCCCATGTATTGTTGGCCTTGTCCCAAAAACGAGTGCCATCAGAACTTTTGATAACAACTTCTGCTTTTCCGTCGCAATCCATGTCATAGGCTATCACCATATCGTTGTGTCCCGCACTGATGTTGACATTAGGTCCCATATCTACGGTCCAAAGATGTTGGCCTGATCGGGTGTATCCCTCTATTTTATGTGTCTTGCCATTGACAGACAAACGGTCAACTACGAAGTCGTATTCTCCATCTCCATCCAAATCGGCAGGCCAAATGAATTTGGTGGAATAGTCGGCATGGGGTAGGAAAGTGCTATACGTGATGTCCATGAACACACTGCGCAGAGAATGTCCGCTGAACAGATAAGGTTCGCTCACGGCCTGTTCCACTTGATTGACAATGGGGGCTACTGCAATTTCTGATCCTGTAGGAACTGTTCCTGTTGTAGTGCTCAGGTTGGTTTTGTTCAGAGGCTGATTATTGATTTTGGTGTATGACGATTGTCCGATAGGGCGTACATATACATTATAGTTTGCATCTTCCGGCTCTTGTGCCAATTTTCGCCATGAGATGAATACATTGTTCCCGTTTTTTACGGTCACGACTCCGCGTCCTAAAGGTTGTTGGATACGTTGGGCCAAACAATTGTTGTTGGTGGTGATGAGGCTCAATAATGCTATTAGTGAAAGTAATAAGTTTTTCTTTTTCATAATGTCTGGTTATTAGTTGTAATTATTGGTTTCAGAAAGAATCTAATTGTTGTTTTACATGTTTGGTAGGGATTGTTGTCGGTAACTAATATCCTTGTCGGTATTTTTCTTCATTCTTGTCTTCTAACATGCTGAGATACGAAGCATAACGGCTTTCGCTGATAAGGTGTTCTTCCACAGCTTGCCGTACGGCACATCCCGGTTCATGAGTGTGGGTACAGTTGCCATATTTACAGTTGGATGAGTAATGGAATATTTCTTTAAAATAGTGTCCCACCTCTTCTTCTTCCATATCAAATGTTCCAAACCCTTTGATTCCTGGTGTGTCGATGATGTATCCGTCATCTTCGGGAGTTGGAAACATTTCAGAAAAAGTGGTAGTGTGCATACCTTTGTTGTGCGCGTTGGATATTTCACCTGTCTTTACGTTCAAGTGAGGCATCAGCGCGTTGATAAGGGTACTTTTCCCTACACCTGAATTTCCGGAAAATAGAGTGATTTTTCCCTGCAAAGCTAAGCGTATTTTTTCAATACCTTCCCCCGTAAGGGCCGATACTTTGTAACAGGGATATCCGATGGTAGTGTAGAGGTTCATCAAAGCATCCAGATAGCGTTGGTCATCCTCTTCGTAACAATCGATTTTATTAAAAATTAATTTTACGGGGATGCGGTAGGCTTCCGCAGAGGCTAAAAAACGATCAATGAAGGTAGTGGATGTTTCGGGATAATTTACTGTTACAACCAGCAGGCATTGATCCAAGTTTGCTGCCAGGATATGCGATTGCTTGCTCAAGTTACTGGCCTTGCGGATGATATAGTTCTTACGGCCTTCAATTTCGCTGATAAAGGCCGTACCCTCTTGGTTGAGAATGATTTGTACACGGTCTCCCACAGCTACCGGATTGGTGCTGCGTATTCCTTTCAGTCGGAAGTTCCCCTTGATTTTGCATTCTATCAGTTGGTTGTCGTCGGTTCGCACCGTGTACCAACTTCCTGTATTTTTGATGACGAGTCCGTGCATTTTGAATTATGAATTATGAATTATGAACTATAAATAATGAAATGGCAAAGCATATAAGGATATGCACCGAAATCATAATTTATAATTCATAATTCATAATTAAAGATATTATACTGTCATTATTTCCTTCTCCTTGTCGGCAAGCATTTCGTCCACTTTCTTGATGAACTTGTCGTGGAGTTTCTGTACTTTGGCTTCTGCATCCTTTTCAGCATCTTCTGCCAATCCGTCCTTGACACCTTTCTTCAGTGCATCGATGCTGTCGCGACGGGCATTGCGGATACTGATTTTTGCGGTTTCAGCCTCTTTGCCACACTGCTTGGCCAATTGTTTACGACGTTCTTCGGTGAGGGGAGGAATACCCAAGCGGATAATTTCACCATTATTGTCGGGGGTAATACCCAAGTCGCTATCGATAATGGCTTTTTCAATCACGCGGAACATACTCTTGTCCCAAGGCTTGATGGCAATGGTGCGTGCATCAGGAGTGCTGATAGCGGCAACATTGTTCAAGGGTACCATGCTTCCGTATGAATCTACACGGATGCCGTCCAAAATACGTACATTGGCTTTACCGGCACGAATGTGTGCCAATGATTCGTCCAGATACATGATGGCCATGTCCATCTTCTCTTCAGCCTCGTTGAGGCATACATTTACGTCTATCATACTATTATCTTTTTTGATTGTATATCTGATTTGTTTTTTGTCAGGTTGGAAAAAAAGTTTTTCCTTACCTGGAAAAAATTAGTTGTGCACTAATGTCCCAATCTCTTCGCCTTCCATTACCTTCTTCAGGTTGCCCACGATGTCCATGTTGAACACGTAGATGGGCAGGTTGTTCTCCTTGCACATGCAAGTGGCGGTCAGGTCCATTACACGCAGATTGCGTGCCAACACTTCGTCGTAAGTGATGTCGGTAAACTTGGTGGCCGTAGGGTCTTTCTCGGGGTCGGCAGTATAGATGCCATCTACGCGCGTTCCTTTTAACATTACCTCGGCTTCAATTTCGATACCTCGGAGTGATGAACCAGTGTCGGTTGTGAAGAACGGATTACCCGTACCTGCTGACATGATGACAACTTCACCTTGCTCCATGGCTTCGATGGCTTTCCATTTGCTATAGAATTCTCCGATGGGCTCCATGCGTACAGCAGTCAGTACACGGGCTTTCACGCCAATGGCTCCAAGAGCCGAACTTAATCCCAAGCTGTTGATGACGGTGGCCAACATTCCCATCTGGTCTCCTTTCACGCGGTCGAAACCCTTGTTGGCTCCGCTCAATCCACGGAAGATGTTGCCTCCACCGATGACAATGCCAATCTGCACGCCCATGTCGTGAATTTCCTTGATTTGCTGGGCATATTCTCCCAAACGTTTCTCGTCGATTCCGTATTTCTGTTCTCCCATCAAGCTTTCTCCGCTCAATTTCAGGAGGATTCTTTTGAATTTTGCCATAATGATAAAAACTTTTGGTCGCAAATTTAGGTAATTATTTTGATTTGGCAACATTCGGACGTATAAAATGTATGATTCATGTCCACTAAATTTGCAAATTATGTCATCGCGTTATTAAAGAGCAGGAGAAAAATGCAAATTGGCCATAACTTCTTGCTCCATACATCAACGAACCTTAACCGCCACTTAAGCCAACCTTAACCCAGGGCTAAGGCAGGCTTAAGTGGCGGATAAGGTCTGTTAACAATTGCATCCATCAAAGCGCCAATGCATCGTCCCATCGGTTCATCACCTCTTCGATGGTCACTTGCTTGGCTTCTTTGTCTGTCAGTTGGTGGCTCCACTCAACACGTTTGTCAGTGTTGGCACCTGGCCCATAATTCTTGTACTCGGCATAGGTTGTGGTTGTTACATCCTCTTTGTTGCTCCATGCTTGCCATCCGGCCGGCACAATGTGTTTGCCCAGTTCGCATTGCATGAACAAGGTGTAAGCATATGGTCTCCACGGACGTCCTAAATATACTTTTGTAACCCCTTCATCTGCAGTTAGTTTGCATTGGTTGAACACATATCCCCACTTGACACCTTTCGGAGTAGATGCGGCCGTAATGTAGCTGTTCGACTTGCTATGGATGTGGCACTTCTCAAACCAAGCGGTAGAGGGGCCGAAAATGAAGTCGGTAGTTCCCTCGATGTAGCATCCGTTGAACACGATGCGTGTGTTACCCACGCCCGTATAAACTGTGTCCTGATGTCCTAACAGACGGCAATTCACCAGTTTCAGTCGGTCTCCTTCGGTGTGTAGGGCCACCGCTTGTCCACGTCGTGGCGCATTGTTTTCTATCGTCAGGTTCTTGATGGTGATGTCGCTGCCTTCCACCTTCAGTGTATAGGTGCGGAAGGTGCCAATCTTTAGTGTTGTGTTCGGATATACCATATTGGCATGGTCGTTGTGAGTCAGGATGGTTGTCTCCGCATCTTCGCCACACAGTTCAATGTTGGTTTTCCATGAATGGATAACTACCTTCTCGCAATACACACCTTTCTTAATATAGATTACTTTGTGGTAATCCATAAAGGCACGGCATACCTCAACCGCTTCACTGATGGTTTGGAAATCTCCACTTCCATCTTGTGCCACCACGATAGTATCAGGGTTGTCATAACTCTTAGCTGCTTGTGTGACACAGATTCCCATCCATGCCAACACCAGTACTGATATTAGTTTTTTCATGATTGATTAGTTATTTGATTTTTTCTCGGATTTTTGTCAGATAAGTTTTCATACCCTCCGCATCTTTGTTCGAAATGATTTCCAGCAATTCCTTCAACTCCCGGCGTATTCCTTCCACTTGTCCGGGTGTACGTGGATTGAACAGGATTTCTTGCAACAGATAGTCATCTTCGCTCAACAAGCCGCGTGCAATGTCCATGTGGCGTTTGAAGGTGGTACCCGGTGCATCTTGGTGCTTCATCACGGCCGTGAACACAAAGGTCGATACAAACGGGATGGAGAGCGAGTAGGCTACCGTCTCGTCATGTTCGTCGAAGGTGTATTCAAAGATGTTCAACTTCAGTGAACTGTACAGGTCTTTGAAGAAGATACGTCCCATGTAGTCACCTTCCGATATGATGATGGCATTCTCCCGACTCAAGTTGTCCAGATTGGCAAAGGTGGGGCCAAACATCGGGTGGGTCGATACATAGCGGAATCCGCTCTGTTCGTAAAACTCCTTCAATCCCGTCTTCACCGAAGCTATATCGCTCAATATACATTCCTTTGGCAACACTGGCATCACCTGACGGAAAGCCTCTTGGGTATATTTCACCGTGACCGCATTGATGACCAGTTCAGGTTTGAACTCCTCTATCTCCTCCAACGAAGTGAATCGTAGCGTATGATATACAAAACGTAACTTCTGTGCATCTACATCATACACTGCTGTTTCGTGCTGGAAACTGAGTACATCCGTCAGGAAGGACCCCATCTTTCCTGCTCCTAAAATCAGTATTTTCATTGTTCTTTCTTTTTAATCACTCGTAGCTCGTCACTTATTGATTATTTCCATCTGTTGGCGCACACTCTCTTCATGGATGGCTTCAAACACTTTTTTGATGAAATCTGCATCCATGCCACACAATGCGCCTTGTGCACCACGCTTGTCCAGAATTTCGTTGTATCGTCCGGTTTGCAGAATCTGCATACTGTGCTCTTTCTTGTATGTTCCAATCTCACGGGCTACACGCATACGCTTGGCCAACACTTCGATGAGGTTGTTGTCACATTCGTCAATCTGTGAGCGCAATTCGTGCAAGTTCTCCGTTGTCTGTTTTTCCTTACGGATAACCAACAGGTTCAGGATGTAGTCCAACACTGCTGGAGTCACCTGTTGTGACGCATCGCTCCATGCTTTGTCAGGGTTACAGTGACTTTCTACAATCAATCCGTCAAAGCCCAAGTCCATCGCTTGTTGGCACAAGGGGGCTATCAGTTCGCGCTTACCACCGATGTGACTTGGATCACACATAATGGGAAGGGTAGGGATGCGTCGGCGCAACTCAATAGGGATGTGCCATTGTGGCAAGTTGCGATAAATCTTTTTGTCGTACGAAGAGAATCCGCGATGGATGGCACCCAATCGGGTGATACCGGCCTGATTCAGGCGCTCCATGGCACCAATCCATAACTCCAAGTCAGGGTTTACGGGATTCTTTACCAATACAGGTACATCTATTCCTTTCAATGAGTCTGCAAGTTCCTGTACGGCAAAGGGGTTAGCCGAAGTACGTGCACCTACCCACAACAGGTCGATGCCTGCTTCCAAGGCTGCCTCCACATGTTTGGCGGTAGCCACTTCAGTAGCTACGTACATACCTGTCTCCTTTTTCACCTGTTGCATCCATTGCAATCCTTCAGCACCAATACCCTCAAAACCACCCGGTTTGGTACGTGGCTTCCAGATGCCTGCACGGAAAATCTTTATGCCTTTGTTTGCTAGCTCTTGGGCTGTACACATCACTTGTTCTTCCGTCTCTGCACTACAAGGCCCCGCAATAATCATCGGTTTTGTCGGGTCAACACCTTGCAGAGTAATAGGTTTTAATTCTAATTCCATAATATATAGGGATTTAATTTTTAACATTTAGCTTTTAACTCTTTAATTCTCCTCAACGCTTCCGCCAATTTTTCTTTCTTGGCACAGAGGGATATGCGGATATATCGTGCTCCGTTTGACCCAAATATGAATCCGGGAGTGATAAACACTCGTGCTTCGTGCAATACCCGTTCGGTCAGTTCCTCCACATCGTTGTAATGGTCAGGAATACGTCCCCACAGGAACATGCCCACTTGGTTCGGGTCGTAGGTGCATCCCAGTGTCTTCATTATCTCCTCTGCCAAATCACGTCGTTCACGATATACGGTATAGTTGGCTTCGTGGTGCCATTCTTCGCTATTGTGATATGCCTCAGCAGCTGCTAATTGCATAGGGCGGAAGGTGCCCGAGTCGATGTTGCTCTTTATTTTCAGTATCCATTGTACAAATTGCGCATTGCTGGCCAACATTCCCACACGCCATCCTGGCATGTTATGGCTTTTGCTCATCGAATTGAATTCGATACAACACTCCTTGGCACCAGATACTTGCAGGATGCTCAACGTTTTTTTGTTCAGTATGAAACTGTAGGGATTGTCGTTCACGATGACAATGTTTTTCCGTCGGGCAAACTCCACCAACCGTTCATATAGCTCGCGTGTGGCATTGGCTCCTGTTGGCATGTTAGGATAATTGGTCCACATCAGTTTCACCCGGCTCAAATCCATCTGCTCCAATGCCTCAAAGTCGGGTTGCCATCCTTTTTCTTCCAATAGATTATAGGTCACAATGTCACTACCTAAAATTTTGTTCAGCGAAGTATAGGTGGGATACCCGGGATTGGGCACCAACACCTGATCGCCAGGATTCACAAAAGCCAATGTGACGTGCAGAATGCCTTCTTTTGAACCAATCAAAGGTTGTATTTCTGTGGCAGGGTTCAATTCCACACCATACCATTTTTGGTAAAAGTCACTCATGGCTTGGCGCAGTTCCGGTATGCCTACGGTTGGTTGGTAACCATGTACATCTGCCCGTTGTGCCTGTTCGCACAACACTTTGATGGCAGCCTCTGAAGGGGGCATGTCAGGACTTCCTATACCCAGACTGATGACATCCTTTCCTTCGGCATTCATTTGGGCAACTTCTTTCAGTTTGCGGCTGAAGTAGTATTCGCTTACACTCTGCAGACGTTCTGCTGGTTGTATGTTATATGCTTGATTTTCCTTCTTCATATTCTCCTAATACTTTAAGTTCTTTGGTTAAAGGTGAAACTGCATCAATCGATTGGCGGAAACGGAGGTAGTCATTAAAGATGACATCCACGTAGAACAGATACTCCCATTCACGTCCGATGATGGGCAACGATTGTATTTTGGTGAGATTGATTTTGTAGAATGAGAAAATGCTCAATACTTGTGACAGACTTCCCTCGTTATGGGGAAGCGAGAACACGATGTTTGCTTTGTTCATCTTTTGGCGTTCACGCAATTCGTCAGCCTTCCATGGGTCTGCCACCACTAAGAAGCGTGTGAAATTATGTTTGTTGGTTTCAATCCCCTCTTCCAACACCTTCATTCCATATAACTCAGCCGCATATTTCGAACAGATGGCTGCATGTCCGCGCATGTTCCCGTTCTTTATCTTTTCAGCACTTTTGGCTGTATCTTCAGCCTCTACAATCTTCAAGTTCGGATGGTTCTTCAGAAACTGTTGGCATTGGGCCAATGCTACGGGGTGCGAATTCACTTCGGTCAGTGTGTCCCAATCGTCTTCAGGCAGACACACACAACTGTGTTTGATGCGTAGCTTGTGCTCACCCACGATGGTTGTCCCGCTGTCGCGTAGCAGTTCATAGTTGTGAAGCAGGCTTCCGGCAATGGTATTCTCTATGGCGAGCATACCGATGGTGTTGCTGTCTTCTTTCATGTGGTCGAAGATATCTTCGAAGGTGTCGCAGCATACTAATTCTATCTCTTCATCAGGGAAGAATTGATGGGCTGCAATATCGTGAAACGACCCCGGTACTCCTTGTATGGCTATCTTTTTCATCTCTTTGTTTTCTAATAAAAATCCCGCAATTCCTATATGGAAGAGCGGGATGTTATATCAAATAATCTTGTTATATTCATTTATAAGGTACACATACAACCTCCCGCTTCACTTCATTGCTAAAGTAAAAGTAATAAAAGAAGTCATAAAAGAATGTATGCAATGCTTTCATTATTTCATTGTTTTGTTTTAAACCGCTGCAAAAATACAACTAAATTTTGAAATACAATAGAAAAATGATATTTTTTGTGCTATAATTTGTGATTCTTGATTCATAACTCGAAAAAAACTCCTATCTTTGTCCCCGAAGTTAATGTGCCGATGTGTTAATATGGATATGTTTTGATTGCTATGCATTGTTCATCATTCGTCTCATTGCCCCATTTATAAATTAAAAATTAAGTAACTATGAAAAGAAGACTGTTAAAGAAACAAGTGAATTATATTGCCGGTGAGCTTTTTGCCGAGTGTGTGGTACTTACTCAGGTGGTACCGGGCATTGATGAAAAGAAGGTGGATGATCTGATGACCCGCATTCTCTATATGCAGGATGATTTCATCAGCCGCATCAGCCATACCCAACCGGGTAATGTCAAAGGGTTCTACAAGGCATTCAAAGCTGATTTTCAAGCTCAGGTGGATGCTATTATTGACGAGATAGGCAACCTGCATTGATGGGTATGAAACAGGCAATCTGTCGCTTTATATATTATAAGGTGTTGGGATGGAAAACTCGGGTGACAATTCCCGATTATCCCAAGTATGTCATTTGTTGTGGACCCCATACAAGCAATTGGGATCTCTTCTTCGGTAAACTCTTCTATGCTGCCATTGGTCGTAAGACCCAGTTTATGATGAAGAAGGAGTGGTTCTTTTGGCCCTTGGGACCCATGTTTCGTGCCATAGGTGGTATTCCTGTCAACCGGGGGAAGCGTAATTCGTTGGTTGACCAGATGGTGGAAGCCTGCAATCAGAGTGAAATCTTTCATTTGGCTATTACACCCGAGGGCACCCGTAAGGCCAATCCGAATTGGAAAAAGGGCTTTTATCACATTGCCCTCAAGGCTGGTGTCCCCATTGTGGTTATTGGTATAGACTATAGCAGGAAACTTATTATTTGCGAAAAGGAACTGTTCCCTTCTGGAGATATCGAGAAGGATATGCGTGAAATAAAACTCTATATGAAAGATTTCAAGGGGCTTCATCCCGAGAATTTCACAGTCGGGAACGTTTGAAGTAGGGAACCCAATTTGTTGTACCCTATTGGGGACTCTTTCTCATGAGGGGGTGTCATAATTTACTTTTTAGACGCAGATGACGCGGATTTTCTTGGTTATTATACCCGATAGGTTATAATTTATCTGCGTTATCCGCGTCATCCGCGTCTAAAAAATAAAAAGAAGGCATTTTGACACACACCCATCTGAGTACGTGTGCTTGATATCTGTTGATGTTTGCGTTCACAGATTCTTCACTGCGTTAGAATGACAAAGATAGCATAAGTTAATCTGTATTTTGGCGCTCTTCTTCGTCTGTTCATTGGATAAGTCCTTTATCTCTTTTATGTATTTTTTCGTCCAAATGTTTTCTTATAATGCAAATTCTTCTTACCTTTGCGCTGTAAAATCTCTACCGTTTGTAATGACGAATGCCAAAACGTATGCCTGAAAAGGATGAATGAATGGTTCGGAAACGGTAAGAATGATTAGTGAAGAGAAATATGCTTTTTTCAGATATATTCTCTTTTGTGGGATGGAATCGTTTATTAGTCAGTGTTTTATGTAAATATTGACGAGGCAGAGGAACACTCCGATGGTAAAATCTTCTCCTATACAGAACGTTGCAGATACGGTTGTAGAACAGCGTGTTTCCAATTGGAAAAACAGTCATATTGTCCGTTGGTATGTGCTCACACTTCCTGGCTCTCATCGGGGACGTGCTGCTGAATTGCAGGCAGAAGTTGATCGTCGGGCTGCTGAAGGTGAACCCGTATTTGAGTTTTTTGCCCCCACATATACCAAGATTCGTACGGTCCGTGGCCACGAAAAGAATGTCAGGCGTCCGTTGCTTTTCAATTATGTCTTTATCCATGCATCCGAAGCTGAAATCAAACGGATGAAGAAACGGCTGCCGGCCTATAACTTCTTGCCTCGGGTGCGGTGTGAAGGTAGTGAGTGGTTTCCTTATCTGACTGATGTTGCCATGCAGAATTTCCGTTGGGTGGCTCGTGCCTATGAAGATCGTTTGCCGGCTTATGTTCCTGATGTCACCCGACTTGTCAAAGGCGATCGTATCCGCATACTTGAAGGTGATTTCGCCGGTGTGGAGGCTACATTGGTTAGCAATGTTGGCAGCAGCGACAAAGAGATTGTGGTGCGTGTCGATGATTGGCTGTGGGTTCCTTTATTGCATGTGTCTCCGGGACAGTACGAAGTGATAGCCCTCAGCAACAGTGGCAAGCATGAATATTTCCATTTCGATAACGAGAAATTCCGTCAAGGTCTTCATCTGGCCATGAAGCACCATCTTTTGGGTGATGGCCTTACTGATGCCGACCGCAAGTTGGTTACCGAAGCTCTTCTTTCATTTCGTAATGTGCAGGTCCACACCGATGTCATGCGGTGCAAGCATTATGCTTATCTGTTGATTATACATACGTTGTTGGGAAACGATGCCGAACGCGCTGAATTGATACATCTCATCCGTTCGTTTCTTCCGATTGTCAAGGCTGAGCAGTCCCGTGCCTTGTTGTATGTCACTCTTTATGGTTGCACCAACGACCATCTTGACTACATGGAAGCCCATGCCCTTGTTTCCCCTTGGATGTCAGAATCCGACCCCAAGAAGAGCAAGCGTCAGCTTATCGGACAACTTCGTGATTACGATTGTTGGTTGGGGCATGCTTGAGAGCGATGATCGCTATGGCTTTTTAAAGTAAATTCTAATTCTAATTTTAATTTTATATAAAATGCGAGTAATTATTTTGGATGACTACGCCCTCGTATCACGTTGGGCAGCCAATTATGTTGCAGAGAAAATTAATCAGAAGAACCCTACTGCCGCCAATCCATTTGTATTGGGGTGTCCCACCGGTTCTTCTCCGTTGGGCATGTACAGGGAACTTATCCGCCTCAATCAGGAGGGTAAAGTCTCTTTCAAACATGTCATCACTTTCAATATGGATGAGTATGTCGGCCTGCCCGAAGACCATCCCGAAAGTTACCATTCTTTCATGTGGAACAACTTTTTCAATCACATAGACATTGATCCTGAAAATGTGCATATCCTTAATGGTAATGCACCCGATCTTTTGGCTGAGTGTGCCAAGTACGAACGTCAGATTGAAGCAGCTGGTGGCATCGATCTGTTTTTGGGCGGTATTGGTCCCGACGGGCATATTGCTTTTAACGAACCGGGTTCATCCCTTTCGTCAAAGACTCGCATCAAGACTCTTACTACTGACACAATTATTGCCAACAGTCGTTTCTTTGATAACGACATTACTCAGGTTCCCAAGCAGGCGCTCACTGTCGGTGTCGGCACTGTGATGGCTGCTAAGGAAGTATTGATTATCTGCAACGGCCATGTCAAGGCTCGTGCCCTCAAACATGCCATCGAAGAGAGTATCAACCACATGTGGACAGTCAGTGCTCTTCAGACCCATCCTCATGGAATCATCGTGTGCGATGAACCTGCCTGTGCTGAAATCAAGGTCGGCACCTATCGCTATTTCAAGGACAAGGAACGACTCGAAGGACTGGTAGAACAATATCTTTGATAGCGGCTATGGTTGAAGGCGATGGCTGATGGCGATGGCTGATGGCGATGGCGATGGCTGATGGCGATGGCTAATGGCGATGGCTGATGGCTTAGACCTTAGACCTTTGACCTTAGACCTTTGACCTTTGACCTTTGACCTGGAACTCACCACCCCATCTCAACCCCTCAACGCCTCAACCCCTCAACGAATCAACGAATCAACGAATCAACCAACATGACTCAAACATTCCAAACCCTTTTCGGTGCAACTCCGGAATACCATATATTTTCGCCCTATCGGGTATGTCCATTGGGAGCACATGTCGATCATCAGCATGGCCTGGTCACAGGTTTTGCTTTCGATATGGGAGTCGATTTGCTGTTCACTCCCACCGATGATGGACAAGTTCATCTGAGAAGCCTTACCTTCGAAGGCGAAGTTGATTTCAACATTCAAGAGCCTACCCGCATGAAAGAGGGCAACTGGGGCGATTATGCTCGTGGTGCCAAGTTTGCTTTGAAAAAGCGTTTCCAGCTTACTCGTGGTGTGCAGGGACTTATCAAGGGCAGCCTCCCCATCGGAGGTCTCTCTTCCAGTGCAGCTGTGCTCATTGCATACGTTATGGCCTTTGCCAAAGCCAACAGTATTACCCTGACCCCAATGGAGGTCATCAAGATTGCCAGTCAGGCCGAGCGTGAATACATCGGGCTTACCAATGGCATTCTGGACCAGGCCTGTATCGCTCTCAGTGAGAAAGATGCCCTGCTTTTCCTCGATACTGACACCGAGCAGTATCGCATTATCCGTCGGAATCCCCGTATGCCCGAGTTTGAATTGGCTATCATTTTCAGTGGACTCACCCGCAGTTTGGTCAATAGCGACTACAACCTGCGTGTGGCCGAGTGTAAGACCGCCGCTTGGAACATGATGGCTTATACCGGTATGCCGCTCAAGAGTCTCGACAAGACCTACTTGCGTGATATTCCTAAGGAGACCTACGATCTGACAAAGGATAAGATGCCTCCCCGGTTTGCTCGCCGTGCCGAACATTTCTATAGCGAGTACAAACGTGTGCGTAAGGGCGTTACCGCTTGGGAAACAGGTAATCTTGCTCTCTTTGGTCAGCTTAGTTTCGAGAGTTGCCAGAGTAGTATCAAGAACTACGAATGCGGCAGCGAAGAATTGATTGCCATCTACAACATCATGCGTCAGACCGATGGTATCTACGGTGGCCGTTTCAGTGGTGCCGGTTTCAAGGGAGCCTGCATCGCTTTGGTCGATCCTACGAAGAAAGAAGAGATTCGCCAACGCATCACCGAAGAATACCTCCGTATGTTCCCCGAATATACCGATACCTTTGAAATCCATTTCTGCAAGACGGATAATGGAGCGAGGTTTGTTGAGGGGTCGTTGATACGTTGATTGCTGCTGTCGCAGCCGTTTATACGTTTATTGGTTCAATCTTGAATTTAAACTTTTCAAGTTTCGCAAATAGAGAAATTGCATGATGTCTCTGTCATTCTGAGCGTAGTCGAAGAATCTGGCAGGCGAAACATTTTAATAATAGTCTTGTGGATAGATCCTTCGACTACGCTCAGGATGACAGAGACAGTATGAGAAAGAACCAAAAAGTGAATACAATAAATTGGACACCCTACCTTAAACTTTAAACTTCAAACTCAAATGCCCTGTATCCTTATCACCGGCGCCGCCGGATTCATCGGCTCCAACTTGGTTAAAGCCGTGTACAAACGCTACGACAATCCCGTTGTCGTAGGTATCGATAATATGAACGACTACTACGACGTGCGTCTCAAGGAAGAGCGCCTCGCTGAGTTGTCACAGTATCCCAACTTCACCTTTGTGAAAGGCAATATCGCAGACAAAGCTCTGATTGATGCCCTCTTTGCCGAGCATAAGCCTCAGATTGTTGTCAATCTGGCAGCCCAGGCCGGTGTGCGCTATAGCATCACCAACCCGGGTGCCTATATCGAGTCCAACCTCATTGGTTTCTACAACATCTTGGAAGCCTGTCGCCATTCCTACGAGCAGTACGAGGGTGGGGTGGAGCATCTTGTCTATGCCTCTTCATCCAGTGTCTATGGCAGTAACAAGAAGGTGCCCTACAGCACCGATGATAAGGTCGATAATCCCGTCAGTCTCTATGCCGCCACCAAGAAGAGCAACGAACTGATGGCCCATGCCTACAGCAAACTGTATAACATCCCCAGCACCGGTCTCCGCTTCTTCACTGTGTATGGTCCCTGCGGCCGTCCCGACATGGCCTATTTCGGCTTCACCAACAAGTTGGTCAAGGGCGAGAAAATACAGATATTCAACTACGGCCATTGCAAACGCGACTTCACCTATGTTGACGATATTGTCGAAGGTGTTATCCGTGTCATGCAGAAAGCCCCCGAAAAGCAAGTCGGTGAGGACGGCCTCCCCATCCCCCCGTATGCTGTATATAATATAGGTAATAACAGCCCCGAGAACCTCTTGGATTTCGTCACAATCCTGCAAGAGGAGCTTGTCCGTGCCGGTGTCCTTCCCGAAGACTACGATTTCGATGCCCACAAGGAACTCGTCCCCATGCAACCCGGTGATGTCCCTGTCACCTATGCCGACACCACAGCCCTTGAGCACGACTTCGGCTTCAAGCCCAGTACCAGTTTGAGAGACGGTCTCCGTGCTTTTGCAGAGTGGTATGCTAAGTTTTATGGTTGACGATGGCTGTTGGCTATGGCTGTTGGCTATGGCTAATGGCTATTTGCTATCGCCATCGCCATTTGCCATCGCTAAAATCGCTATAGCTAAAAATCGCTATCGCCATCGCCATTTGCCATCGCTAAAATCGCTATAGCTAAAAATCGCTATCGCCATCGCCATTTGCCATCGCCAAAAATCGCCATAGCTAAAAAAACACCATCGCCAAAAAATAAATAATTATGCGTGATTTTAGGAAATATGAGGTATGGTTGGATGGTGTAAATTTGTCAACAGAAATATATCGTCTTACAGAGTCTTTTCCTAAGCAAGAAACCTATGCATTGGCTAATCAATTGCAGCGAGCTGTAGTTTCTATACCATCTAATATTGCCGAAGGGGCTTCTCGGGAGTCAGAATCTGATTTTGCTCGTTTCTTGGAGATTGCTTTAGGTTCAACTTACGAAGTGGAAACTCAAATACGGATTGCTTATAATCTTGCATATATCACTCAATTACAATTGGAGAATCTCTTACAAAAATTGCAAAGTATAGAAAAAAGGTTAACAAGTTTAATAAATAGGTTGAGAAAACGCCATTAGCCATCGCCATCAGCTATTGCTAAAAAAGTCATCAGCCATAGCCATTAGCCATTGCTGGAAAACGCCATCAGCCATCGCTAAAATGTAAACAGGTTGAAAAAACGCCATTAGCCATCGCCATCAGCTATCGCTAAAAAAAGCGCCATCAGCCATAGCCATTAGCCATAGCCATAATTTATGAAATCCATAATCATCGCCGCCGGTTACGCCACCCGATTGGGTGAGCTGACCAAGAATTTTCCCAAACCATTGCTGAAGATTGGTGACAACACCATTCTCGGCCGTATGTTGGACGACATCGATACCATCCCTGAGGTGGACGAACATATCATTGTTACGAACCATAAGTTTGCTCCCATCTTCGAGGCATGGGCCAAGGAACAGCACTATACCAAGCCCTTGACTATCATTGATGATGGAACCGAGACCAACGACACCCGCCTCGGTGCCGTCTGCGACCTGCTGTTGGCCATTGAACATATAGATAAGGTGCAAGATTCAATGTCTCAACGTCTCAACGTCTCAACGTCTCAACCAAGTCATGACCTCCTCGTCCTTGCCGCCGACAACCTCCTCTTCTTCTCTTTCCAGGAATTTGTCGATTTTGCCAAGCAGAAGGGAACCAGTTGCATCATGTGTCACGAGCAACCTTCGATAGAGAAACTCCAGCGCACCGGTGTCATTGTGATGGACGAGAATAACCGTGTCCTCAATATGGAGGAGAAACCCCAGCAGCCCAAGAGCCACTGGGCCGTTCCACCTTTTTATATATATAGGAAGGAAGACCTCGACCTCGTGCGCCATAGTGTTGAGAACGGATGTGGCAAAGATGCCCCTGGCAATTTGGCCCATTATATGGTAGAGAAGACCACTATGCATGCTTGGCCCATGTCCGCCGGTCGTTTCGACATCGGCAGTCTCGATACCTACTACGAAGCCTGCGAGAAGTTCGGATAGCCCCGAAGGTTGGATGTTGCTGCGCAACCGTTGATGCGTTGATACGTTTATTCGTTTATTCGTTGAATTTTCAACCTCTCAACCTCTCAACGCCTCAACGTCTCAACGCCTCAACGAAACTCAACGTCTCAACGAAATACACCATCGTTCAACCTTGAACTTTGGACCTTCCTAAATTTTGTTTGAACGCCTCTTTTAAAGTCAAGAAAAGATTAAAAAGTCGTAATAACTTGTTTATGTGGCAAGAAAAATATACTTTTGCAATATTAATCATTAAAAAGAATATTCGTTATGACACAGATTATCGTTTCAATAGATAATTATTCGACAATAGACAAAATTGTGAATGCTATCAAGATGTTGAAAGGCGTATCTGATGTCCGTATCTGGAATCAAGATTTTAGTGTGCAAACCAAACAAATTGAACGGAAGTATTCAGACCGTATCAACAGATTGCGTAGTTTGTCAGGAAAGGGTATATCTCAAGCAGATATTGATAACGACGAGCGGTTAGCTTATCTTTTGCAAAAATGAAAAAAGTCTTTCTTGATACAAATATTCTGTTGGACTTTGTCACAAACGTGAAGGTGTAGAAGATGCTTCTGCTATTTTGCAGTTGGGTGAGGAGGGAAAAGTTTGGTTGACAACTTCGTTCCTGACAATGGCAAATGTGGCTTATGTTGCTCGTAAGGGACGAACTCAAGCTGAATTGTATGAATTAATGAAAGGACTTTCCGAAATGATTGAAGTTTTGGCAATGGATGAAATTCAGTTTCAAGAGGCTTTATCTATTGTATCTACAGATTTTGAAGATGTTCTTCAATACGTATGCTCCAAGACCTTTGAGTGTGATGTAATAATCACACGTAATAAAAAAGATTTCATCAGTTTCAGTGTAATTGATATATTGTCACCGAGAGAATTCTTGACTTCATTTCCATCGTAGCTAAGTCTCTTAGTCATAGTGTCTTGTAATTGGTAAATTGACCTTTGACTTTCGACCTTCGACTTTTGATCTTTCACCCCTCAACGCATCAACGTCTCAACGTTTCAACGAAATACGCCATCGCCATCGCTAACAGCCATCGCTTACATTGTAATTGGTAAATCGTCCTTCGTCCTTCGACCTTTGACCTTTGACCTCTCACCCCTCAACGTCTCAACGAAATACGCCATCGCCATCGCTAACAGCCATCGCCTACATTGTAAAAGGTAAATCGTCCTTCGACCTTCGACCTTCGACTTTTGACCTTTGACCTCTCACCCCCTCAACGCCTCAACGAAACTCCGCTACCTTAAACCCCGGACAATGCGGTTTCTTATAGTCAAGTTCGCAATGTCCTAATACGAGTGCTTTCGGATAGCGTCGTTGCAGGTCGGCCAACAGCTTTTGCAGAGCCTTCTTCTGAGCTTCGGTACGCGTGTCGGCTGGTGTCTTTCCATCAGCATCCAGTCCGCCAATGTAGCACACTCCGATAGAGTATTTGTTATGGTTCACACAGTGTGCCCCCACCATCTCCTCCGGCTGTCCCACTTCTATAGTGCCGTCCGTAGGAATCACATAATGGTAGCCACAACATTTCCAACCCCGTGAGCGATGGTCACGGTCAATGTCTGCCATTCGCAAGGCACTGCCCGCCTTGTTGGCCGATCAGTGCACAATGATTAGCGTGATGCTTCTCATAAACTGTTGACAAGTGCGCCTCCGGCCGCACCAGTTAGAAGCATTTCAATAATTCGGATAATGTAGAGCGCAACGCTCTTCCAGTCAATCTGTTTCATACCTTTAGTCTTTAAATAAATAATTAATAATAGTTTCATAAGCTTACGTTTATACTTTAATCATTGACAGCCATAGCCTTCGTTCAATGTCTCAACGATAGCTTTGCGGCTTCAACGAAACTCAACGCTGCATCTCAACGAAAGTGTGCCCGAAGGCACACTCCCTTACAGCGGATTGCTTCCTGTTCCACTGTCAGAACCTCCGGTGTTATCCGAGTTGCCTTCGTCAGTGGAGCCATTGTCACCAGCAGAAGAGTTATTGCCTTTGATGGCAGCCAAGTCAACGATTGTTTCACCAGCTTTCTCTGCTTTCAGCGTAGCAACCTGGGCAGCACGGCTGGCAACCTGTTTGAACTCAGCCCGGCTTATCAGGTTTTCGAAATCTTCACCCGGATCGAACAAGATGTTCACCGCCTTGATGTTCTTCGATGTGAATTGTGCCAGCGTTTCAGCAGGTTCGCAGGTAATCGATATGCCAAAGGTTCCCAACTCGCCGAACTGGACCTTGCAACCGTTCAGCAACTGCTCCACCAGACAGGTGCAAGTGTCGCTCACAACACCCTTCACCGTACCACGGGTAAACACTCCGTTGTGATCGGCAATGTGTTTCACAAACTCTTCAAAGGTCAGCACCTTTGTCACTTGATTTTTGGCATAAGCCTTTTCGGTAGCATTTTCCTCCAGATGGCTTTTCCACATGAAAGTTGAATAACTGATCATTTGATTGCCCATTGTCGGTATGGGACTTGGTATTTACACAAGCGTCAGTTGCCTGTGCCCGACCGAAGTTAATAAATAAGATAATTAATATAAGGTACGCGTACATTTATTTCAATGTCTGCAGGACCCCTTAACGCAGCACAGCTGCTTTCAACCGGCCATCGGTCTATCAACCGTTGCCCCGCAACCTTCAACCGTCCTTTGGACTCTTCAATGTCCGCAGGACACCTCAACGCAACTCCGTTGCTCCGTTGTATCATCATTTCAAAGAACTTTCAGAACCATTTCTCATGTGATTCTGATGCAAAGTTACATCGTCAGGACACAGAAAGCAAGGAAGAAACCTCTGCCAGATTTTCTTCTTTCTTTCACCTTGAATAACAGTTGTTTATACAGATAAAAAGGAAGTTGTTATGGATATCAGAATAGAAGGTAATCCGGGTACGGGCAACACCTTTCAGGAGATACATATCGGCCATGTGGAGACCTATGCCCCTGCAGCCACCACAGTGATCAACAATCATTATAGTGACCGCAAGCCACCCCATACTCCGGCTGATACCGTCAGTCAGGATACTGATAAGATTCAGTGTCGCGGAGAGATTATGCAATATGTCTGCAACCTCAAGGAAAAGGATTATGTGGCTCCGGCGTGGAAGAACCGTTACGAAACCCTCTGGCGTTCCATTCTCGACATTCCCGAAGTTGCAGCTGCCATTTATAAGGTTGGCAAACAGAAGGACACCACTTTCAATCGGAATCTGGTAGCCAATATTATATATATAATGTGTAAGTCAGGCGTTATCTCCGAGCAGAATGCCACCAGACTCACCGAAGCCTTGGAAGGTAACAAGGAACATTCCGTTCGTGCCCAGTTGGGCAAGTTGCCCGACGATGCTGGAATTGCCAGAAAAATCAAGCAACAGCTTGAACTGTAAATAGCCTTATGGACAACCATTCAGAGGGTAATCATGGTCATCACAACACCTATCACGAGACCAAGATGGACAATGTGGGGACCTTTTGTCCCGCAGCCACTCATGTGGTGAACCATAACAATTATAACCTTCCACTGCCCCCCAAGGATATCAATGCTCTTTGCGCGAATAGTGAAGAGCCGTCGGGTCAGGCGGCCGAGGTCATACTACTGAGAAAGGACTTTAATTTCGACGAGATCCATCGTAAGATTGCAGCGTCCGAGGAGGTCCTGATTTTCGGATTGGGATGCACGGTCACCATCAATCTCATGTACGACAAGTACATCAATCTCCAGTCGATAGACCAGCATATCAGTTTCCTCTTTATGGATTCTGAGGGATGTGCCGTAAAGATTGCCGCATACAGGGAAGGAAACCCCGTTAAAGACGTAAGAAAACAATACCGCAAGAATTGGAGCAAGATCCAGGCACTGGCAGAAAAATTTCCCGGGAAGATACATTTCAAGAAGATAGACTATCTCCCTCCCTATAATTTGTTCATCTTCAATCCCGGGCAGGACAATGCCGAACTCTATGTTCACATAGCCGGTTGGAAGTCCGCCTCCACCGATGGCCGTCCTTTGATAGTGCTTCACAAGCAATACCACTCATATTGGTTTCAGTACTTCCTGTCGGAATTCAAGCGAATGTGGAATCTCCCGTGTTGTGTTATGAACAAAATGCCATAGTAGCGTAGCTGTCTTATACTGATATAGGTAGACACATTTACAAACAATAAATAAATAAATGTGTAATATCTATGAGTACGAAACATCATCGTTACAGTGAAGAAGAACGTTTGTCGATTCTTCGTGACTATTATTCTTCTGGCATGAGTATGTATGCTTGTGCAAAAAAGTATCAATTGAGCACCGATAC
>JAFXDG010000084.1 GCA_017521285.1 Bacteroidaceae bacterium
AGCCTATCGAACTTGGAGATGTAGGATTTGTATTCAAGTACGAAGATATGAATTACCTATACATGCCTGATGATGATGACGAGCAGTTCTTGCGCATTGTTCTTCCTCACTTGTTTGAGGTAACAGCCGAGAATCGTGTTGCAGTATTGGATGCGATGCACGAGACGGGCTTGATGCTGAAATATGCGAAGGTCTGTATTATGCATGAGAATGCTGCTTGGGCGATTTATGAGCATCGTCTTACATCCACCGACAATTTAGCTGAGCTATTGGAGCATATTATCCGTGTTCTCGAGGCTGCCGCTCACGTGTTCTATAAAAAAATAAACGGAGAAGATGTTATGGGGCGTTCAGAAGAGTCGGAGGATCGTTCCGATGAAGAACTTGAGGCAGAGTTGCAGAAGATGCTCGATAGCATTGAGGAAGACGAAGTAGCTAACTAAATAATTGCAGATATGAGTACATTTGAATTGGCGAAAGAGTTTATCGCAAGCCAGCGATACCAGATGTTGTACGAGGATAGTTCGGATGGCCACATCGCCTTCCGTTTCCAGATGAATACAATCCACTTTTGGGGAAACTCCGAAGATGAGCATTTCTTCTTTATGACACTGCCTAACTTCACGGATGTAACCGAGGAGAATATAGCACAAGTGAAGGAGAATTGTCATCAGATAAACAAAGAGGCTAAACTCATAAAGCTCTATGTTTTGAATGATGTGATTTTGGCAGCTGCAGAGGTTTATTACCTTGCCGAGGATGACTTCAAGTTTCAAATGCTGAATGCCCTAAAGCATCTTGTAGCAGCAAAAGTAATGTATAAGAAACTTAATGAGTAGAGAAAAGTAACGCTTTGTTGGTGATAGCGCATACGAGTATCAAAATTATCATTAAATTTATGCAGTTAACTTAACAATAATAAAGCTATGAAGAAGGTAAAAGAGATTCGCGGATTGAAATGCCCCAACCATGATTATGTGAGAGACAACTACCATTTCTTGTATGAGGAGGCTTACCCTGGTGCAAGACCGCTTTCAAGTACAAGGTGTATCAAGTGTGGCTACACGATGTCGTTTCACAAACCACAGAAGTATTAATAGCAATCGCAACATACTTGAATAATATGAACGCAGTAATAACCTACAAAGAGATCTCAGACCTCATTGAGAAGGAGTTCAAGATACGCCCTAAGTTCACCACCGTTGATGAGAAGACTTTTGAGGTAAGCTATAAGCCCGGAGTGTTTATGCCAACCATCAGCGTAAAGTTCCATATCGAGGCGATGCGCAAGGATATTGTATGCTTATCCTATGAGTGTGGTACTCCTGCATCACTGATGATTGCCGGTGTTGTGGCCTACCTTGAGGAGAAGATTCCAAGTGGTATCGAGGTGAATACAACAGATAAGCGTGTGAATATCTACCCGCAGCGTTTCAAGCAGCTTGAAAAGGCTTTGGAGTATGTGGCATTGTCTAATATAACATTCGAGGAGAACTCGGTCAATGTGGCATTAACAATGGTGTAACTATGGAGACTGTTCGAATATCAAAGACTGCGCAGCAAGCCTTTGAGTGGCTCGGTAAAATGGGCATTGAGGTAAAGCCGGCTATTGAAACGGGCGAAATGTACGAGTTTGAGTACAAGGATATCTTAATGTTCATCACTATAGACACAAACGACAACGAGCTATTCCTGAGTGCTCCTGTCTATCTTACGGGAGATACCGACGAACGTAATAAGGAAATTTACGAAATCGCTGAGTCTATGACTCGCGAAGAGTTAAAAGACTACATTGTTGAATATGTCAAGGAGGCATTGTCGTATGTGGGACAAGTCTATGTTCGTCCTAGCCATATTCGTAAATTGAGACGATATCAGCTCTTGCAGATGCTTGATGAAATTGTTGAGATTCACAACACTTTCTTTTTTGCGACAATGATTGCTTCCGCACCAATAGAATATTGGCTGAATGAAGAAGATTTAGAGAAATTGGAAAATGAATAGCGACGAACTGAGATATAAGCCAACGGGGTATTCTTACCGCGTAGACATGAATGTCTGGGCGGGAGAATATCCTATATGGGAGTGGGAACAAGGTGCAAGAATGCGACAGTTGAAACTCTTTACAGATTTCGGCATCAACTATTTCCTGGATTTGACAGAAGATGGTGAAATGCCTCCATATGCACCTCTCCTTGCCCATAGTATATGTCGCCATACTTTCTCTATACCCAATGGTTGTGTTCCCCATAGTGTCAGGTGGGTTGTGGATTTGTTTCGTGTCATTACTGGAGTTCTCAATAAACCTGAAACTAAATTGTATATCCATTGTGTCGGGGGTGTTGGTCGCACGGGAACTATTGTAGCGTGTTATTACATCTACTTTATGGGTATGTCTGCGGACGACGCTCTTGCCGAAATGCGTCGGAGGTTTGCCACGCACGGGCGCTCTGCCTGGATGTCTGCACCTGAAACGGAAGCACAAGTAAATTTTATTAAGGAGTTTGCAAATACATATCAGCAATGGAAATAGAATACAGATACGAGCGTTTACCTGAATTGGGAAAGTTGCCACTGCGACAACATATAGTTGTTTTGAGTGGCGCAGGTATGAGCGCAGAGAGTGGATTGTCTACTTTTCGCGACAAGGATGGTTTGTGGAAGCAATATGATTGGAAACGACTTGCAAGCGCCGCTGGATTCAACGAAGACCCTGAGGCCGTGTTAGAGTTCTATAATATGCGCCGCAAACGACTTTTAGAGGTCGAGCCTAACCACGCCCATAAGTTGATTGCCGAACTTGAAAAGTGGCACGATGTAACAATCATCACTCAGAATGTCGATAACCTTCACGAGCGAGCAGGAAGTAGTAATGTTATACACTTGCACGGAGAGTTGGCAAAGGTTACTTCATCAGATGGTAGAAACAACCCCGACTGCATTAAGGAGTTGCAGTTGGATGTGCCTATTCGCATCGGAGATAAGGCGGTAGATGGTTCGCAACTTCGCCCCTATATCGTTTGGTTTGGCGAGTATGTTTCAGGATTTGATAAGGCTGTAGAGGTTGTTAGAGATGCTGATATATTCTTGGTTATTGGCACTTCATTGACTGTCCAACCAGCCGCAAGTTTGGTGAGATATGCACACCCAGAGATACCAAGATTTATCATCAACCCCGGCGAAGCTTATGACCCGTATGATGATCATTTCCCCAAGGGCTATGAACACATCAAGGAGAATGCGACAACAGGCGTTGAAACTTTTATTGACAAAGTGATAGAACTTTGTGGTATATATGCTCAATAGTATATGACCCGCACGAGGGCAAAAGAAGAAAAGGATTGTAAAACTTGGTCCCGCGCTGTCACGAGGCGTAGAATGGAATCGTAGCCAGAAGGAGTATAACACTTGTTGGTCGTGAACAACGATGTTCCCTGCTCTTTGCCAAATAGGTTAGTCGTAAGTTGGCTGCCTTGTCGGGAAATGACAAGACCTCCTCGCAGTGGTTAGAAGATGGAGGACGGAGGGGATGGACGCATCCTCTCCTTTTTGTTGATAGATTTTGTATAACTACTGACTCTATAGCATTGTTCAAAATTCCATTGCAAAGGGGAGTGTGAAGGAAAACAAATTGACTAATTTAAAAAAACGAGATATGAAATTTGATAAAGAAACATGTAACAGTATTC
>JAFXDG010000085.1 GCA_017521285.1 Bacteroidaceae bacterium
ACCGTTGTGCTCGCACCCTGCGATGGCTACACGGGTCGCAAGGAGATTCAGCAGGGACAGCTCATTCAACCCGGGCAAACGCTTGTCGATATTGTCGATTCGGAGGAGAAGTGGATTGTTGCCAACTATAAGGAGACGCAGACTGCAAACATAACCGAGGGCTGCGAGGTGGAGATTGAAGTTGATGCAGTCCCTAACCATAGATTCAAAGGCGTTGTACGCTCGATTTCTCGTGCTACGGGAGCAAGTTTCTCGCTTATGCCTCAGGATAACTCATCGGGCAATTTCGTAAAAATCGAGCAGCGTATTCCTATTCGTATCGACTTTGTAGAGGATAACGATGCAGAGGCGATGGAGCGAGTGAGTGCTGGTATGAATGTAGAATGTACGGTCTTGTACTAAAAGTCAGGGTTTATGTCTTGGGAACAAAATAAGCCCTTTTCGATTCCGCAGATACGTTTCGTCCCGGAAAAGATGAAACCGTGGATTGTAATCCTCTTTATGATGGTGTTGCAATGTACGGGCGGAATCTATATGGCTGCCGTTAATGAGATTGTCGGCTCGACGCAACTCCTCAAGGAAGATGTTATGATGGCGGGTTTTTCATCGCTCATCGGTATGGCACTCTATTTCGTGCTGATGTTCCGCCTAAAGAGTGCCGTACGCCCCAAAACAACACTATCCATTACGCTTTGTGTGCTTATATTGGCCAATCTGATATGTATGCACACCGAGAGTGTACTCGTCTTGGTTACGGTCTGCTGCATAACGGGATTTTTTCGTCTGTGGGCTATATTTGAACTAAACTCCACAATACAACTTTGGCTCACTCCTAAACGAGATATGTCGGTATTTTTCACCTACATCTTCCTTACGGTAAATGCCGCAATGCAGATTGCGGGTCTGGGATTGGCATTCTTTTCGACTTGGGCTTCGTGGCATTATATGCATTGGGTAATGATTGCGCTGCTGATGGTGATGTGGCTTGCAGTGCTTATCATATACCGGGACATACCCATTATGCCCCGCTTGCCGCTACTCGGCATCGATTGGATAGGTATGTTGATGTGGGGCACAACGGCTATGTCGGCACTCTTTGTGTTAATATATGGCGAGCATTATGACTGGTGGCAGTCGGAGCATATATGCTTTGCTACGGTGTTTGGTGCGGCGACACTCGGATTAAATCTTCTACGCGCTTCATTCATTCGCCACCCTTATATCTCGCTCAAAACATTGATGATGCCTATCGTGTCTATGTCGATCATTGCGGTAATTCTCGCCAACCTTCTTTTGGCTCCGTCGCACATATTCGAACTCGCATTGATGGGTGGTGTGCTGGGGTATGATGGACTAAATGTTGCATCGTTGAATTATGTGGCTCTGGCTGGTATTATAGTGGGTGCAATCTTTACCTGGAGGTGCTTTGCGATACAAAAATGGACCTATCAGCGAATGTTGGTCATAGGCTTCTCATTATTGGCTATATACTTGGCTTACTTCTTCTTCTGTATCGACTACAACATACCAAAGGAGGCTCTTATGCTACCTGTTTTTGTGCGTAGCGTGGCGCAGGTACTCATAAGTACCGTGCTGCTGACATCAATCACACGCTTGCCTTTCCCGTTGCACTTTACACAGGGTGTGTGTATGCACAACCTTTTCAGTTCGGTCTTGGCGGCAAACATCGGAACAGCGATTGTCGGCAGATGGCTAAACGTGGCAATGAAGCGCAATACGATGCTGTTGGGCGAGAGAATGGATAGTATCGAGCTATCTACTTCGCACACTCCTTTTGGCGAGTTGTATGGTATGGTACAGATACAGTCGTTGCTTGAATCTATGAAGGAGATATACGGTTGGTTGCTATTCGTAGCGATTGTGTGCCTAATCGGACTTATGTTACGATATAGCGGCATCCGCCCGACGAGAGTGATTGAGCCTACTTATCAAGCCATTCATAAGTTTATTCGCAGCGACATAAGATTGCGTTTGCGGTTGCGCAGACGCAATAGAGCTTTACAATCTTGACTAAAGTTTCGCATGTACTCCTGAAAGTTGTACATGCAAAACTTTAATTTGTTATTTTGGCTGCAAAGATACAAAAACACTTCTACAGAAGTGGATTTTTAAAGAAAAAGCACTTTTGTAGAAGTGTAAGATATGTAAAACCAGTTATACTTGCCTTACATTTGGCGTTTGGCGTTTTGTGGTTATTGCACTGCTGAAAGTGCCTGCATCATCTTTTCCACCCCGGGCCAACCACTGATGGCTTTAACGAACTTACCTTCGCGGTCATAGATGAGGTAATGGGGAATGGCATTTTCGTATTCGGGAATTTGCATGGCCTGCTTCTTGTCTTCGGGGACAATGTAGTGGATTCCTTCATGTCGGGCAACGTACACCAACCAGTCATTGGAGTCGCTGCTGGTGTCGGTGATATAGATGAAATCGACCCCTTTCTCTTTCAGGCTCTCCTTCACGCTCTCCATCTCTTTCATTCCCATTCGGCATGGGCCACACCATGTAGCCCAAAAATCAATGAAGACAATGCGGCCTTTGTGTTCTGCCACGATTTTTGGTAACCACTCCTCAGGTTTGCCTTCCGGCAAGTCTTTGCATGTCCCTTTGCTGTCGGCGGACTCTTTTTTCATGAGTGCCTGCATCTCTCGTATTTGTATTTGGAATTCCGGTGACAGGCTATCCAACTTACTTTCGCTCACTGGCAGATTGGCCTTCACACGGGTCATCACTGCCTTGGCTTCGTCCAATTCCTTGAACCAGCGTCCTAAAGGAGAATCTTCCAGTCCGTTAGCTTGTATATACTCTCTTCCCTCACCAAACAAATTATTCATGCAGGCGAAGAAGCCGAGCGTGCTACGGTAGTAAGTCAGTTCGGGCGCATGAGGGTCTTTGAAGGTAAATTGTGCCTCGAACATGGCCAGCGAGTCTTCGTCCGTCAGAATCTTCCAACTCGTCTTCACAAACATGAAGTTATGTAGTTTGTTTAAGTAATCTTGTTCTATCAGCATTCTGCGGTATTCACGTTCTCTGGATGAGAGGTTGAGAGAGTCCAATTGTTTCACCACATCCTGAAACTCGTTCCAGCACACCTCGCGCCATTCGTCAAAGGTGCTGCGAGCATGAGCGACAGCACAATCACGACTAACGCCCAGTTGCATACCTTTCATGTGAATGGGCAGAGGCATTTCAAAACTTGCACCTTCCATGTGGACGGCTTTCTTCCAAAGTTCCTGCAACTTCTCTGTGGTGATGCTGTCGCGTGGTGTCTCTTTCAGATAAGCTTCGTATGCTGCAAAAGCGCTTCTACTGTAGTCGAGTCTGACGGTATCGCCGGGGAAGAGCATGATTTTCAATCCGTTCATGCATTGGTGTTGCAGTGGGTAACAGATGTCGTATGTGATGGAGAATGTTCCGTTGATGGAATCTTTGGTAACCTCGCAACCATTACCTTTCAAAGATTCGTGATTTCCCCAAAAGCCAGGAGGAAAAGGATTGTCACCAGGCTTCCAGTCAACATACCGTCCAAGAATAACGGCAGGGGCACTCTTGCGTTCCCATTGTGTATAGCTGGTGGTCTCATTCGTCGGTTGACAACTCAGCACCGATGCCATCAGTGCAAGGGCGCAAATGGATAATAAGGTCTTTTTCATGTTCACTTTCATAATTAATTATCTTACATTAAAATTACATTCATTTATAAATTTGCCATTTTCCAAAGACAAAGGAATGCAGATTTGGTAATCTCCACCATTTTATCCCAATTTATACGATGGCTCTCATCAGAAGGTTTATGATAGTCGGAATGCGAGCCAGTCTGATACCACACGATTGAAGCGCCAGCATTGAAAAATGAAACTTGGTCGCTGCCACGGCTAAAATCGTCAGAAGAATTATAACTTGGATCGAGTGCAAGCGAGTATTGCTTGATGTCATTCTTTAGCCATTCTGCATAAACGGAGTCTTTGGCAGTATACATAAAATTAAAATGATTCTTGCGGTCTTCAACGCAATCACGACCAATCATGTCGAAGTTCATATATCCCTTTACCTTCTTGATATCAGCAAAGTTGTTTACGAAATATTTAGAACCACACAGTCCTTTCTCTTCTCCATCCCACAAAGCAAATATCACAGTTTTTTCAGGTTGCTGACCTGTGGCAAGAAACGCTTGCAATATCTGAAGTACCGCCTGCACACCTGATGCATTGTCATCAGCACCATTGTAGATGGAATCATCAGCAAGCATCGGGTCATATCCTAAATGGTCATAATGCGCACCTACAACAACTATCTCTTCAGGATTTTTGCCTTCAATCTTGGCAAGAATATTACGCATATTAGCCACACGATAAGGCCCCTTCTTTATCTGTTCTATTCCTTCGGGGACAACAGTATATCCTGATGCTTTACTATAATACAACGAATATCCCTTAAAAGGCTGCACAAAACTATTACCGAAGAGTGGTGTTGCCCCCATCTGCTTGAGAACCGCCACAAGATATTCTCCTGCAATATGTCCCCATTCGGTGCCGGCCTCACGTCCTTTCAACACATCGGAAGCAAGAAATTCTACATGAGCCTTTGCCTTTGCGATATTGATTGTTGCAAGCCCCTTCTGCTCAGGCTTAACTTTTTCTTTCTTAGCTTCTACAGGCATGATTGCTACAACAAATAAAGCAATCAACAGAAATAGTTTCTTCATAATTATAACTAATAAATGACATTCTACAACAACTTGCATTTTCAATTATTTTCCGAAAAGGGAGCAAATGGATAACAAAGTCTTTTTCATGTCCGATTTTTATTGTTCAAGTACTCTGTTAATTTCCGTTTCAATCTCCTTCAAAGTCTCTTTGCCAAATCCCGTGGTTTCCCACACACGTTTGCCTTGGCGGTCGTAGAGATAATATTGGGGAATGGCTCCCAATCCGGGAATTTTGTTCCAAACATCACTCTTGATACGATAGTGTTGCCCCGGAATCTTTATTACCTGTTCGCTCCATGCATCCATCTGGCTCGTCTCATTGGTGAGATAGACGAACACGACATCAAGACCCTTCATCTGTTCCTTCATCGGCTCCATAGCTTCAATACCCTTCATGCAGGGAACACACCAAGTTGCCCAGCAATCCATGAACACCGCTTTGCCCGGATATTGTGCAGCTATGGCGTTGAGCATCTCTTCAGGAGCAGCGTCGGGAGTCGGTTTCATGCGGTCGGCCGCCTCCTTCTTCAATCTTTCCAACTGTATCTTCACGCTGTCGTTTTTCACCTTTAACACCTGTTGGAAATAAGGATGAACAGACTGGATGATACTGTCAGGCTGCACTTCGCCAGCCCTGAGTTTGTCGCCCACCACTTTAGCACTTGCGTAGGCTTTCATCATATCGTAAACCTCGCCCTTGTCCATTCCGTTAGCTTCCAAATAAGGTAAATTGCTAAGGTTAAGGGGCAGATAGAATGAACGTCCGTCGCGATAGAACATCAAGTCCTTTGCATGGGGGTCCACAAGGGTCTGGGTCTTCTTCATTTCGGCAATCACGTCGCTGATGTCGTTTCCATACCCTATGCGCCATTGCAACAAAGGTTCGTAATTCCTGCGTGTCGCCAAATAAATGTTGTCCACAAGTAATTGGAGCATATCTTTCTGTCGCTGCGTATAGTCCCTTTTCTTCAACACATCCTGCCGGAGGGAATCATAACACGTCCACACCTTGTCGCACCACAGGGCATACGTCTCTCCTTTAACAAAGACAGGCATCTCCTTTATAAATCCCCGGATGAAGTGCATGTTCTCAAGTACCACCTGATTGAGGTCGCCAATACTGCCGCCCACCCGATAGCAATCACTCGGAGCAGGCTTGCCTGCGGCAAAATCATGCACACGTGCCACACATGCCGCCGCGTCGATGTCCAATGTCAGTGTTTCTCCCGGTATGATGTAAAGCCAAAATTGGTCAATGTCTCCCATACTGGGATCAACAGGATATCCGATGAATTGGGGGCACATCGGCATGAATGCCGGATGGCAAAACTGCGTGACAGAATCTCCATAAATAGTTTCGTCTTCATAGTCACCCGTTAATGGATTGCGTGCAGTATCTCCAAAGTAGCTGACCTCACTTCCACCATGTACCCTTATTGTAGCCTTGGCCTTACCATACGTCAGGGTCAATGGTTTGAGCGGTTCGCCGGTATTCTCGGGTTTCTTGTATGCCGGCAATCGGAATGGATGCAGTTTACCGTCAAGGCGTATGCCGAATATTTTCCAAGAACTTGCGCTATCACCTTCAATATAGTCAAACATCACAACTTTCTTGGGCAACGGTTCAAAAGTGAGGATGAGCGAATCCTGCATAGGATTCTTATCATACTCCTTGCCTATTTCAAACGCTTCGTCTGACAACACCATAGGCCCATCGTGCGTAATCAATCGGCCACTGATATACTTATAGACTCTGCCTTCACATTCCAGTCGTGCACCTTCCATACTCCAGTTACGTCGGTGAGCACAATTCATCCGAAAGTGTACCACTGTCTTTTTCTTCAGATGCTCCACCTTAACAGGTAACAGATCAGATGTGTTTATCGAAGCAAACGCAGGCTTGTCGCTTACTCTTGTTTTTGCTTGCATGGTCATGCTTGCCAGAAGCGTGAATAAAAGGAATACAATTCTTCTCATTACAATAATAATGTTTGGGTTATGCTTGCAAAACTATCCAATTCTGATGTTTCCACCAAATAAATGAGTTTACAAACAGTTTACAAATGGTTTTTGAGACAAATAAGAAAGTTTGCAAACGGTTTGCACGTAACCGGTAGAATGCTGATATACGGTTTTTTATTTAAGTTTAGTTCGGACGTAAGTCCTCATCAGTTTCACGGTCGCAAGGTCGATTTTCTAAAACTCAGACACCATACCTTAATGAATGAATCAAAAGAGATTATCGATGATTTTTTAGCGAATAGTAGCATAAACACCATGCAATACAGCAGTCAGAACTATCGTCTGAACTCCTGTAACTCCTGAACTTCTGCAACTCCTTTGCTTGCAAAAGTCGAATATTTTATAACGAAAGTATGAACTCGTCCCAATCTTTTCCGGTTCCACTCTTGTCAAAGACCTTTTTGTACAGTCTTGTCCGGATGTTGCTGATACTGCTCTTGTCCTTTTTGAGCACCGATGCAATATCGGCAGGCTTGATGCGGAGCTTCAGCAACATACATACCTGCCACTCGGTGGAAGACAGGTCATGCAGACCGAACAGACTGCTTGCAAAGTTGGGATAGACAATTTTCAACTGGCGTTCCAACTCCCTCCAATCATCTGGTTTGAGATTTTCTCCGGCATCAATGCGGCCACGAAGCACGCTATAATAATCGGATTGGAAGAAGTCCGCCTCCACCTCCTTCATGGCTTTGGCCACCGGCTCGGGGCGAAGCTGGTTGGTTTCCTCTATCTCCGCCAGTTTCCGTTCCATTTCGCGTTTGTGCCTACGCAGACGCATGACGTAGCCGATGCCAATAACAGCAAGCACACACATTGTAATAAGGATATAGGAAAATACGCGGTTCTCGGCTTTCAACTCTCGTTCGGTGGTGGAAAGCACGAAATGTTTCACCGGAGCATCAGCATCGTTGGGATATCGTCTGACGAAGTTCCGGATTTCCTCTTTGCGCTCCTCGGTCATGGTGGTTGTCCGTACAATGGTCTCCTTGTATCCCTTAAATTCCAGTACGACGGTGGAGTCGTTGATGATGTGGAAAGGCATTACGCGATCACGCTCCATATAGATGGAATCGTTCAGACGGTATCTTCCCATCTCGTGTGCGAGAATCATCATCTCATCGCCCACGGCATGGAGCTGCACCGTATAGTAGGTGCTGTCCGCATCGTAAATTTTACAACGCGTGTAGTGTGTATATACAGATGGATTTGCCTTTCCGTCGGGGGCAATTTCGCTCTTCAGCATCCACACACCCACGATGGAAAAGTCCCCCCTCTTCTCATCAGCTGCCAAGCATACGAGCGAAAGGAGGCAGGCAAAAAGGAAGATTGTCAGCTTACCAGTCATTTTCATGTGCCACATAAATCGGTTGCGAAGATAGTGCAAATCAAGCGAAGGACAAAACAAACACGGGGTTATTTGGTCCTTCGGTGGGTGTTGAGGCGCATTGCCACACCCACAATCGCGAAGAGTTCATTGCTAAATGGGACGCGCACATAGTGGGAAGAATGTATAAAACGGACAAGGTTTACACTTTTTGTATTTACAATTTGTGTAATTACATTTTTTGTAATACCTTTGCAAGCAGGAAGCGGATGTTGCCGTTTTCTGCTAAAAAAAACAGACCGTATGGAGACACCTTTTGTATTTGGCAAGATTGCCACGGAGAAGAACTTTACAGACCGCATAGAGGAAACGGCTACGTTGGTGGCTCATTTCCAGTCGCTCATCAACACCATCATCATTTCGCCCCGCCGATGGGGGAAGAGCTCGCTGGTGAACAAGGCAGCCCGTCTGGCTATGGAGCAGGACGAGAGGTTGCGTGTCTGCCACATCGACCTCTTCAATGTGCGCAGCGAAGAGCACTTCTATTCCCTTTTGGCACAGAGGGTGATAGCGGCCACATCCACCCGTTGGGAGGAGGCTGTGGAGAATGCCAAACGGTTCTTTACACGGCTGGTGCCCAAAATCTCCATTTCGGCTGACCCGATGAACGAAGTCTCTATAGACTTTGACTGGGACGATGTGAAGCAAAATCCCGATGAAGTGCTTGACCTCGCCGAGAAGATTGCCTGCGAAAAGGGGTTGAAGATTGTGGTCTGTGTGGATGAGTTCCAGAATATCTCGGAGTTCACGAATCCTGGTTATTTCCAGAAAAAACTGCGTTCGCACTGGCAGCAACACCAGCATGTGGCCTATTGTCTCTACGGAAGCAAGCGGCACATGATGTTGGAGGTGTTCACCGACTCGTCCATGCCCTTCTACAAGTTCGGCAACCTGATGTTTCTCGAAAAGATTGCGACACCCCATTTGGTGGCATTCTTCCATGCGCGTTTTGCCGACACGGGCAAAAGCATCACGGACGAGGCCGCCCACCTGATAGCCCTTCTGGCCGACAATCATCCCTATTATGCCCAGCAGTTGGCGCAACTCTCGTGGCTCAGGACGCAGGGAGAGTGCACCGCTGAAGTCGTTCATGAGGCTCACGAGGCATTGGTGGAGCAGTTGAGCCTGCTCTTTGTCACCGTCACCGAGACGTTGACTACCCAACAACTCTGTTACCTCAAGGCGTTGATTGCAGGCGAGAAGTCTATCAGCTCCACCGAAACTATGCACCGCTACCGTATCTCATCGCCCACTTCCATCACCCGTTCGCGTGCCGCTTTGGTGAAGAATGATATACTGGACAACAAGGCAGGTGAAGTGTCTTTCCAAGATCCTATTTATGCCTATTGGCTGAAGACGAGATACTTTCGTTGAATCTCCTCCTTATCTTTCCACTTTGCGAGGCTGTGAGATGTTGGTCTCAAAGATACGAAAAACACTTTTATAAAAGCGACTTTTTGAATAAAAAACACTTCTGTAGAGGTGGATTTTTAAAGAAAACACACTTTTGTAGAAGTGTAAAATGTGTTAATTTGGTGATGACGCAAATCAAACGAAGGACAAAACAAACGTGGGGTTATTTTGAATTCCGAACCGAAGCCAGTATGGGATTTACTGATTTTCAATAAACGCTTTTTCTAAGGTGTCCAATTTGTTGTACCCGGTTTTTAAGATTCTTCATATTGAATTTATTGGGTAATTAAGTATTAATGATTATGGTTTTCATGCCGTCTCTGTCATCCTGAGCGTAGTCGAAGAATCTAGCAGGCGAAACATTTTAATAATACTCTCGCTTGTAGATCCTTCGACTACGCTCAGGATGACAGAGACAGCATGAGGAAGAATTCCAAAGTGGGTACATCAAATTGGAGATTCTACGCTTTCCCCTCAGTTCATTTCAACTTCATTGTAAATATTTTGCAATACGCTATGTAAATAAACAAGAAATCAGCCTCATATCCCTCTATTGCAATATTCGCATAGGTTATCCTTGTACGGAGGTTGTCATCTCTTTCCTTTAATTTGATTGTCAGTCATTTACTTTATCGGATTAAAAGTTTCATATTCCCGTTCGAAAGAAAAGTCGCGTACAAATACGCGATTCTCGCGCGGTCAGTTTTGCATATTTATGCAGTCGGGATGTATAATTATACATTTCGCCCGTTTGCTGCACATCCTTTTCTACCCGTGTGTCACATCCTCTATTGACTGTCAGCACAACCTGTAGTAGAGTGTCTGAAGAAACTCCACCGACCGTGTGCACACAGTTAACTACACTTGTGCACACGCCCTTCCCATTTTCTATCTTTCAGCCTTTGTGCATTGTATATATATACAAAAAAGCACCCGTCAGGAAGTGTTACCCCCTGATGAAATAGGGAAGAACCGGTAATGCAGAAAATGTTACCAATGGTTGTAAAAATAGAGGAAATCATATTCGTATATTATTTGGTTGACAAATAAACTCTTTGGTATAGCAAAATCTTGCTGATTCTTTCTTTTGTTTGCATTCTATTTATTAACTTTGCACATGAACAGGAATTATGAAACAAATGCATCCATAAAGTTATGTATGTGCCACCGTTTAAGATAAGTGCCGAAGCCATTAATTTGGTAGCGGAAATTGCAGGTCAAATTGAACGCTATGCCATCCGTTTGGAGCAAGAGGACGGTTTGAGATTACGCAAAGCGAACCGCATAAAAACCATTCACAGTAGTTTGGCGATAGAAGGTAATATGCTGAGTGAAAATCAAGTACGTGATATTATAGATGGTAAAAACGTGGTAGCTCCTATTGAACAAATTCAAGAGGTGAAAAATGCTATTGCAACTTACAACCTATATCCCTCATTAAATCCATTCAGTGTCAACGATTTATTGAAAGCTCATGGTGTAATGATGCAAGCATTGGTTGATAATGCCGGACGTTTTCGACGTGGAGGGGTTGGCGTTTTCGGTGAACAGGGTTTGGTACATTTAGCTCCACCAGCCGAAAGGGTCCCTTATTTGATGGATGATTTGTTTGCTTGGCTTAAAACATCAAAAGATCATCTGTTGATACGTTCCTGTGTATTCCATTATGAATTTGAATTTATTCACCCCTTCATTGATGGTAATGGTAGAATGGGACGCTTATGGCAATCGTTAATATTGGGCAAGTTGCATCCTTTGTTTGAGCATCTGCCTGTCGAAAATATGGTGTTTGCTAATCAACAGGCGTATTATGATGCAATAACTGCCAGCACTAAAGCAGGAGAATCTGGACCATTCATAGACTTTATGCTGAATGAGATATATAAAACGTTGAAAATGCATCAAGGAGAAGCATTGTCTGTTGACAGCCTTAATTCTATAGAACAGGAATTTGACTTAAAGTTTGGAGCGAAGTTCGGTGTAAAGTTCGGTGTAAAGTTCGGTGTAAATGAAATGCAACTATTGCTCCTTTTGGATGAGCGTCCCGGAATAACAGCTCAAGATATTGCAGAAAACATAGGGATAAGTAAGCGTGGTGTAGAGAAACAACTGAAAAAGTTGAAAGAGATAGGAACTATTTACCGACAAGGAAGCGACAAGAATGGATTATGGATTATCAACAAATAAAGTAAAAGATAAGAAACTTGAAGTAAGCCAAGCATATTCCTGTCATTCAATAAAAAACCGTCCTTCCACATCTTGCTCTGCTCAACAAATCCCCAAAAAGAGGAAGGACGGAAAACTATTTTCATAATATCTGATTACTACGGCTCAACATCAACCCCCTGTGCCACGTGCCGGTAGTTACGCACAGAACCGTCTTTATAGGTCACACTGAGGTTTATCAAGAAATGGTCCAAATCAAAGATATGCACCAGGTGGGTTGTGTCCATCTTTTCGCCCGCCCAGTTTTCCCATCTCTTGACGGCTTCAGGACGAAGTTCTTCCATCTTCTGCCAGTCGGAAGCTGTAAGTTCCAGGGTTTTCACAACAGGAAGGGTATAGCAGCCATCCTCTACGGCTAACGGGAGTTCTTCTGTTGTCAAATCACATACGCAAACCCGGTTCATGGCAATGTCTCTATACTTGCGGGGATTGAACACGGTCGCATTATAAAGTAAACGGTATGAAGCAGTCACGTCCGCCACACCGTCACCAGTAACCTTGAATGTCAGCCCTTCCGGAGTAAATCCACCACTCTCCATAGGAAAGTTGAGGGTATAGATGGTATCTCCTTTCACATAAAACTTGACTTTCCCTGTTTCGTTGAAGCTGTGGGTGCTGTAACTCGCATACAGCCTGACAGACAAATCTGTGTCATCGTTCAGACGTGCCTTGTGAGTTTGCATGTAGTATGTTTTGGAACTATCCGCAAGTGAACGGCTATAGAGGTCGTCTGAAAATTCCAAAAAGACATTGCCCGTCTGTGAGGACACACTTTTCAAAGATTTCTCAACTGGATACAGGTTTACCGTATCTGCCAACAGTTCCTCTTCGGTACATTCGGATTCTACAGCAAATTCTTCGCTATCCCTATCCCAATACTTGAATATGGGAGGAGCAATACTGGCAATCTTTACTTTAGCTGTTGGCAGGGTTTGTTCCGCACTTGCATTCTCTCTCTTTTCACCGCAGGCACAGAGCGCAATCAGTGATAAAGCCAATAAACTTTTCTTCATAACTTGGACGTTTTTTATAGTGATGCGCAAAGGTATGTATATTCGATTGAATGACCAAATTAAAAACTATTTATTTTAGGTGACAGGCAGAATAGGTTTGCTACTTGGAGTTATTTTTAAAGTTTCGCAAGCTCAACTTTCAGGAGTACAGGAGTGTAGGAGTGACGCTTCGCTTAGGAGTGTAGACGATAGTGCTGCTTGCATGGTGTGCTTTGTCTGTCATCGTCAAAGCTATTGTCTACACTCCTGCCTCCTACACTCCTACACTCCTAAAAATACGCTTCAGCAACTCCTTTACTTGCGAAAGTTGAATTATTTTCTTACCTTTGCACGCATAATTCAACGCTTATGTCCTGCAGATTTCATAAAGCAATCTTTCATGCCGTATTGGCAGCAGCGTTGTATGCCGTGAGCATACCTTGCCTCGGTTAAGGAGGATTAGCATGCTCGCAAACTGCTCCTTTCTACCTCTGTTGCTATTGGTGTTGTCGTGACGTTGCTCTTTATCCAAACTTCAACTTACATTTTGTCAATTCCGAAATTGCATAAAGTGACTACAATAATGCATATTTATGCAGAATCCGGCCCTATTTTTGCATAAAAAGGTTGAAAATATACTGATTTTCTCCCTTCATATTCGTAAAAATCGCACCATCTACGCATCCAAATTGGCTATCCGAGGCATAAACTTGCCCGAATGCCCTGGGGTCCGATGGCCATCGGACTTTTGTCGGATGGCCATCCGTGTCACACCCCAATGGCCATCCGTCTCGTGTCCGATAGCCATTCATCTCATGCCCGATGGCCATCGGACGGGGGGAGGGACGCTCCTCTTCCATGTCCCCATTCGGCAAGCCTTCGTTCGTGGCGCATATCGGCGTGTAGTTTTTCCTCTTTTCAAGAGTCTCATTTCCCGTTTTCTTTTATTACTCAACGACTTACATCGCACGAGTGCGTCAAAATTCGCGTATTTCCAAGCATTGTCTCTCTCGCACGGAAATACGCGATTCTTGCATGCGGAATATACAGTTTGACAAAATGTCAATGAAGTAACAAAAAACGAAAATAGTGGTTACTATCTTACAATAAAATCATAAAAAATCTCTATCTTTGCCCCATCTTCATTCCGAATGCGTCCAGTCGATGCTTTGGTCCTTGATACGAACAATGATACAGACTCCCATGTAACATTGTTTACGTCTGTTTTAAAGTCAAAGAAAAAAAACGAATCCACGGGAGATGGAAGAGGTGATAAAGAAGTGATGAAGGAACTAAAAACCACACTATCAACAATAGTAGCATTATTGTGTAGTATTACCACAATTGCTCATGATTTTGAGGCAGACGGTATCTATTACAACATTACGTCAAGTGAGGATTTGACAGTGGAGGTGACGTATAGAGGAGACGACTCATACAACTCATATTCCAACGAATATACAGGAGAAGTTTCAATCCCTGAAAATATTGCTTACAATGGTAACACGTATTCCGTGATAAGAATTGGAGAGGGTGCATTCTATGGCTGCTCCAGCCTAATGAACATCAACATACCGAATTCTGTAACGAGTATTGGAGAAGGTGCGTTCAGTTATTGTACCTGTCTTACGAACATCACCATCCCGAATTCTGTAACAAGCATTGGAGATGGTGTATTTCAAGACTGCAAAAACCTTACAAACATCATCCTTCCAAATTCTGTAACGAGTATTGGAAACTATATGTTCCGTAATTGCTCACGCCTTACAAACATAGACATTCCAAGTACTGTAAAGAGCATTGGATGGGGCGCGTTCAGTGATTGTTCCAGTCTTACAAGCATCACCCTACCGAATTCTGTAACGAGTATTGGAGGTGGAGCGTTCGCTCATTGCTCAAGCCTTACGAACATCAACATCCCGGATTCTGTGACAAATGTTGGGAAGAATGCATTTTCTTATTGCTCAAACCTTACAAACATCACCATCCCAAGTTCTGTAACGAGCATTGGGGAAGGCGCGTTCAGTGATTGTACCAGTCTTACGAGCATCACTCTGCCAAATTCTGTGACGAACATTGAAAGTTATACGTTCGCTTATTGCTCAAGCCTTACAAACATCATCCTTCCAAATTGTGTAACGAATATTGGAAAGGAAGCGTTTGCTCATTGCTCAAGCCTTACGGACATCACCATCCCAAATTCTGTAACGAGCATTGGAGAAGGTGCGTTCCAACATTGCTCAAACATTACGAATATCACCATCCCAGATTATGTGACAAGCATTGAAAATGGTATGTGCTTTGGTTGTTCTAACCTTACAGACATCACCCTTCCTGATTCAGTAATAAGCATTGGTGGTTGGGCTTTTCATGAAACCAACTGGTGGAATAATCATCCTGATGGATTGATTTATATGGATAGTTATCTCTTGGGGTATAAAGGAGATAAACCTGCCGATGATATAACAATTAAGGACGGTACTAAAATCATTGGAGGTGAAGCGTTTTGGGACTGTTCAAACATTACGAGTATCACCATCCCAAATTCTGTAACGAATATTGGAGAAGGCGCGTTCGAATACTGTTCTGGCCTTACGAGCATCACCATTCCCAATTCTGTGACAAGTATTGGAAACCATGCGTTCTTTGGTTGCTATGGCCTTACGAACATAATTGTTGCTAATTCTGTACCCCCTACAATCGCATATAATGACACTTTCAGCAATGAAAGCTATCAAGATGTGACCCTTTATGTACCCAAAGGCTCGTTGAGAGCTTACCAAACCGCTATCAGTTGGAGTAAATTCCTACATGTGGAAGAATATGATGCAAGAAGTATCGAATCTGCACAAGTGAATAATGCTCGTGTGGCCGTTCCTATCTACGGCCTTCAAGGTCAGCAGATGAAAGAGCACAGAGAACATCTGCCCGCTGGTATCTATATTCAAGGGGGCGAGAAGTTTGTCGTAAAGTAACGTGTGCCCTCAGATAGTCAGCGATAAACGCATGAAAGAAATCCATCCTTATCGGATAGCCTCCGTCACCCTCACCTTATTATATAATTCAAATTTCGCAAGCTCAACTTTCAGGAGTACAGGAGTGTAGGAGTGACGCTTCGCTTAGGAGTGTAGACGATAGTGCTGCTTGCATAGTCGAAACTATTGTCTACACTCCTACCTCCTACACTCCTGCTACTTCTCTACTTGCGAAACTTGAATTTATATAACACTCCGAAAGGAGTTTTCATCTTTTTGAAAAAATAATTGGGTCAAACTCTTGACATCGCCTTCTGGATTTTGTATATTTGCAGTGTGAAAAGCAATGCGCATTTGTCAGACACAAACAAAAGTATTTATGAACAATTTAAAACAGATTTTTAAACTATGGGAGTATCAGTAACTGTCCAGAAACGAGTGTTGAAATTTACGGAAAACGAGAAGACCGTGTATGTAGCCAAGGCGCAACGGGGTGATGTCATCATGCCCGACAAGATTGCGAAATATGTGGCTAAAGACACCGGTGCCCCTCAGGCACAAGTAAAGATGATATTGGATACACTCGTGGAGTCCATGATGGACTGGATTGAGGAAGGACATGGCGTGAAGTTGGGAAACTTCGGGTCGTTCATGCCGACGGCAAAAAGTGCAAGTAGCGAAGTACCTGAAGAGGTCGGGGTAAAACGAATGTGGGTGACATTCTATGCCAGCAAGCAGTTGAAAGACAGACTCGATGAGGTGAAGTACAGCACTGTAAACGAATTTGCCGCCGAAGCAGAAAAGGATGACAGCGGTTCGGCCGGCGGAGGTGACTCGTCAGGTTCGGGCACAGGCAGCAATCCGCTTTAACAATGACTGTTGGGTGCAATATGCACGGAAAAGGGAGGTCCTTGCGAGGGCTTCCCTTTCTTCCTTAAGGTTAATCTTCCTTAAATATAGTAATCATGTGTAAGCAGAAAGAGCAAAAAATAGTATTTTTGTCCGTTTAATGGCGAAACTTATGAGAAAAAAGACAGTATGGGCTGGTTTGCTCTTGCTGGGGGCGTGCCTTGTGGCAGCCTGCGGTGACAACGGAGAGAGCCAAGCACAACAACATTTGCAAAAGGCTGAACAGGCTTTGACTGAGGGAAAATATAACGAGGCGAAACTGCAGATTGACAGCATTCGCACACAATATCCCAAGGCATTTGAGGCTCGCAAAAAGGGCATCGGACTGATGCAACAGATTGACTTGGCCGAGCAGCAACGCTCGTTGTCCTACCTGGACAGTACACTGGCTGTGCAACAGCAATTGGTGGCTGAGGCCAAAGAGGGGCTGGTGCTGGAAAAAGACACCGCTTATCAGGAGGTGGGCAACTACTTCCACCCCGGACAGACGGTGGAGCGCACGTTGTACCGCTCGTTCTTGCGCGGACAGGTGGACGAGAAGGGTAACATGACCCTGACTTCCATCTATTGGGGTGAACGTCATGCCCATCATCATGCCGTAAAGGTGGTGGCCAAGGATGCAACCTTTGCCGAGACACCGGCCTCGGAAGATGTCTATGAAAGCGAGAATGTAGGTTGGAAGACTGAAAAGGCTGACTATCCGTTGGGAAAGGATGGGGGAGTGATAGCATTCATTGCCATGAACCATGGGGTGCAGACGATGAAGGCACACTACATTGGCGAACGCAGCTACGTCATCAACGTACGCCCCGAGGATAGCGAAGCCATTGTAAAACTCTATAAGTTGTCGCAAGCACTCACTGCTTTGGAACAGACCAAGAAGGAGCGCGAAGAGGCACTACGCAAGATTGCCTTTGTGGAGAGAAAAATGAAAGAAAACAATAAATAATGTGTCAATATGCCAATGTGCTAATTTGCCAATGCCCCATGCGGCTCGAGTTATTAGCACATTTGCATATTAGCACATTTGCACATTAGCATATTAACAATATGAAAGTAATGAAATTCGGCGGAACATCCGTAGGTTCCGTGAACAGTATTCTGAATGTAAAGAAGATAGTGGAGGCCGAGCAAGAGCCGGTCATTGTGGTTGTGTCGGCCTTGGGCGGCATCACTGACAAACTGATAGCAACCTCGCAGATGGCTGCCAGTGGTGACAGCGGCTATGAGGTGGCATTAGCAGAAATCAAGAAGCGCCACATTGACATGATTGAGACACTGATTCCTGCTGGAGGGCAGAAAGAGAATCTCTTGCTCATTGCCAACCAGCTGCTGACCGAACTGGGCGGCATCTATCAGGGACTCTACCTTATCCGCGACTTGTCGGCCAAGACATTGGCTACCATCGTCAGCTATGGCGAACGCATTTCGTCGCGCATCGTCACTACCCTTATCGAATGGGGCTGAATGGTTCGACTCGCGTAACTTCATCAAGACCGAACAGAAGCAGGGCAAGCATATCCTGGATTCGGAACTGACCAATAAATTGGTATGTGATACATTTGGGAAATTGACTTCTAAAGTTGCTTTGGTGCCTGGCTTCATCTCTACCGACAAAAATACAGGCGAAGTGACCAATCTCGGACGGGGTGGGTCTGACTACACGGCTGCAATTATTGCTGCCGCACTGGAGGCCGACTGCCTGGAGATATGGACCGATGTGGATGGCTTCATGACGGCCGATCCGCGTGTCATCAGCAGTGCTTACACCATCAACGAACTGAGCTATGTGGAGGCTACTGAGCTTTGTAACTTTGGTGCGAAGGTGGTGTATCCGCCTACCATCTATCCCGTTTGCCATAAGAATATCCCCATTCTCATCAAGAATACTTTCAATCCAGAAGGAGCTGGTACTATTATCAGCAGTGAGACGAAGGACGGACAGAAAGCCATCAAGGGTATATCTTCCATCAACGACACAAGCTTGATTACCGTACAGGGTCTTGGTATGGTGGGTGTTATCGGTATCAATTTCCGCATATTCAAGACATTGGCTCAGAATGGGATCAGTGTGTTCCTCGTGTCTCAGGCCTCTTCGGAGAACAGCACTTCTATCGGCGTGCGTAACGAAGATGCGGCCTTGGCTTGCGAGGTGCTGAATGCCGAGTTTGCCAAGGAGATAGAGATGGGCGAGTTGGGAACCGTGACAGCCGAATGCAACTTGGCTACTGTGGCCATTGTGGGTGAGAACATGAAGCATACGCCCGGTATTGCCGGTAAACTGTTCGGTACGCTGGGCCGCAACGGCATCAACGTGATTGCCTGTGCACAGGGAGCCAGTGAGACGAACATCTCATTCGTGGTGGCCCGCGAATCATTGCGCAAGACATTGAATGTCATCCACGACAGTTTTTTCCTCTCTGAATACCAAGTGCTCAACCTATTTATCTGCGGTGTGGGTACGGTAGGCGGCAGCCTGTTGGAGCAGATTCGCCAGCAGCGTCAGAAACTGATGGACGAACGCGGATTGAAACTGAATGTGGTGGGTATCGCCAGTGGACACAATGCCCTCTTCTGCCGTGAAGGAATCAGTCTTGACAATTATCGTGAACAGTTGGCACAAAGTGAACCAAGCAACATACAGCGCCTGCATGACGAGGTGATAGGCATGAACATATTCAATTCTGTGTTTGTCGATTGTACAGCCAGTGCCGAAGTGGCTTCGCTATACGGCGACTTCCTTCAGAAGAACATCTCTGTCGTAGCAGCCAATAAGGTGGCGGCTTCATCAGAATACGAAAATTACTCTTTCTTGAAGCAGACAGCCCGTGCACGTGGTGTGAAGTACCTCTTCGAAACCAATGTGGGTGCCGGATTGCCCATTATCAATACTATCAACAACCTCATTACCAGTGGTGACAAGATCCTGAAGATTGAGGCTGTGCTCAGTGGTACGCTGAACTTCATTTTCAACGAAATCAGTGCAGAGGTACCCTTCAGCGAAACGGTGCGTCGCGCCAAGGAGCAAGGTTACTCTGAACCAGACCCGCGCATCGACCTCAGTGGAAAGGATGTTATCCGCAAATTGGTAATCTTGGCCCGTGAAGCCGGGTATCGTGTAGAGCAGGAAGATGTGGAGAAGCACCTCTTCATCCCGCAAGAGTTCTTTGACGGTTCGTTGGACGACTTCTGGAAGAACCTGCCGACACTGGATGCCGATTTCGAAGAACGCCGCCGTCGTCTGGAAAGCGAGGGCAAGCGTTGGCGCTTTGTGGCCAAGATGGAAAACGGCAAGACCACGGTATCACTCTGTGAAGTAGATAAAGACCATCCATTCTATATGTTGGAAGGTAGTAACAACATCATTCTGCTCACCACCGAGCGCTACAAGGAATACCCCATGCTTATCCAAGGCTACGGAGCCGGTGCAGGGGTAACAGCTGCCGGTGTGTTTGCAGATATTATGAGTATTGCGAATATATAATGAAACATCTGATAATCTTAGGTGACGGAATGGCCGATTGGCCGGTGGCTTCCTTGGGCGGGAAGACACTGTTGCAATATGCCCAGACACCTAACATGGACAAACTGGCCCGCTTGGGACGGACAGGTATGCTGAAGACGGTGCCTGTGGGATTCCATCCCGGCAGTGAGGTGGCCAATACGGCAATCCTTGGATACAACCTGAAAGAAGTTTATGAAGGACGTGGATCGTTGGAAGCAGCCAGCATCGGATATGAGTTGCAGCCCGGCGACATGGCCATGCGTTGTAATCTCATCTGTGTGGCTGACGGCCGCATCAAGAACCATTCTGCCGGACACATTACGACTGAAGAGGCAGATGTCCTCGTCCGTTTTTTGCAAGAAGAGTTGGCTAAGGACGAACAGTTTGCCAATGTGACACTGACCACCGGTATCCAGTATCGTCACTTGCTCGTCATCAAAGGCGGCGACAAGCGCTTGCGTTGCACGGCTCCGCACGATGTGCCGGGACAAGAGTTCATGCCCTTGTTAGTGAAACCCAAACTGATGGAAGCACAACCGACGGCAGACCTTATCAACCGCATGATACTCCGTTCACAAGAGTTGTTGGCCACCCATCCATTGAATCTCAAGCGCGTGGCTGAAGGGAAAGACCCTGCCAACAGCTTGTGGCCCTGGTCACCCGGCTACCGTCCTAGTATGGTGCCGCTGACAGAAACTTATCCCGCCATCAAGAGTGGTGCTGTCATTTCGGCAGTTGACCTCATCAAGGGCATTGGCCACTATGCCGGCCTACGCAACATTGAGGTGGAAGGTGCTACGGGACTTTACAACACCAATTATGAAGGAAAGACAGCTGCCACATTGGAGGCTTTGCGCACCGATGACTTTGTCTATCTTCATATCGAAGCCAGCGATGAGGCCGGACATGAAGGAGATGTTCCTTTGAAGGTGCGCACCATTGAGTATCTCGACAGCCGCGTGGTAGGTCCTATTGTTGAAGAGGTGAGCGGTTGGGACGAGCCTGTGGCCATTGCCGTCTTGCCTGACCATCCTACACCCTGTGAGCATCGTACCCATACGGCGGACCCCGTACCCTTCCTTATCTATTATCCCGGCATTGAAGCCGATAAGGTAGAGACTTTCGACGAAGTAGCCTGCAAGCAAGGCGCTTGTGGCGTGATGGAGAGTGAAGAGTTTATGAAAGAATTTATGAAAGAATAATAATAAAATTATGAAATACTACAGCACCAACCGCCAGGCTCCTATGGCAACCCTGCATGAGGCAGTGGTGAAGGGACTGGCTTCAGACAAGGGTCTCTATATGCCTGAGACCATCAAACCACTCCCCAAGGAGTTCTTTGATGAGATTGAGAACCTTTCGTTCCAAGAGATTGCTTACCGTGTGGCCGACGCTTTCTTTGGCGAAGATGTTCCGGCCGATGTGTTGAAGCACATTGTGTATGACACACTCAGTTTCGATGTGCCGGCCGTGCGTGTGACCGACACCATCTATTCACTTGAACTGTTCCATGGCCCCACATTAGCATTCAAGGATGTGGGTGCCCGTTTCATGGCCCGTCTATTGGGTTACTTCATCCGTCAGGAGGGACAGGAACAGGTGAATGTCCTCGTAGCCACATCGGGCGACACGGGTAGTGCCGTGGCCAACGGTTTCTTGGGCGTAGAGGGCATCCACGTGTATGTGCTCTATCCCAAAGGAAAGGTCAGCGAAATTCAGGAAAAACAGTTTACTACCCTTGGTCAGAACATTACAGCCATCGAGGTGGATGGTGTGTTTGATGATTGTCAGGCATTGGTGAAGAATGCTTTTATGGATAAGGAACTGAATGCCCACATGAAGCTCACTTCGGCCAACTCTATCAACGTGGCCCGTTTCTTGCCGCAGGCTTTTTACTACTTCTATGCGTATGCCCAGTTGAAGAAGTTGGATAAGGCTGATGAATTGGTCATCTGTGTGCCCAGTGGAAACTTCGGAAACATCACTGCCGGCCTCTTTGGCAAGCACATGGGATTGCCCGTGAAGCGCTTCATTGCTGCCAACAACCGCAACGACATTTTCTATAACTATTTGCAGACGGGAGTCTATTCACCCAAACCTTCTGTGGCCACGATTGCCAATGCTATGGATGTGGGCGACCCCAGCAACTTTGCCCGTGTGATAGAATTGTACGGAAACAGTCATGCTGCCATCAAGGCCGAGATTAGTGGTACGACCTACACAGACGAACAGATTCGTGAGACGGTAAAACAAACATATACGGAGACTGGTTATCTGCTCGACCCGCATGGCGCATGCGGCTATCGTGCCTTGGCCGAAGGATTGCAGCCCGGTGAAGTGGGTGTGTTCCTCGAAACGGCTCATCCTGCCAAGTTCCTCGAAACCGTAGAAGGCATCATTGGTGACAAGGTTGAGATTCCTGCCAAGTTGCAAGAGTTCATGAAAGGCACCAAGCAAAGTGTCCCCATGACCAAAGAATTTGCCGACTTCAAGCAATATTTGTTGGGACAATAACCTCGCTCAAAAATAGGGGAAGCCTCCGTGAGAGCAAAAAATGAGGGTGTGCAAAATGCCATCATTTCATTTTTTAGACGCGGATAACGCAGATAAATTATAACCCATCGGGTATAATGATTAAGACAAATCTGTGTTATCCGCGTCATCTGCGTCTGAAAAGTATATTATGACACAACTTCCCTCCCAGAAGTTTTTAGTGATTCGTTGAATCCAAATCAAGGACATGAATCTCAACGAGCATTCACTATAGAAATTGCACGCAGGAAATCCTTATCATTAACGAGAATTTTCACATTGCCACCCAACGTAAGGTAAGGTGAAGTCACGACACCCAATGTTTCATCGCGCAACATACACTCCACCTTCTCGGCCTGTAACAGTCCCTTTACCAATTCGGCTTCCCACAGAGAGCCTTCGAATACCTCTTTCATACCTTATTATATATAAGAGTTCAACAATTCCAATCTACACAACAACAGCAATAACTGTTATGTTCGAGCAGTTTCATAAAAAAACACCGAAACACAAAAATACAGAGTTTCTTCTCCCCAAACAATTGGGTCTTTGTATTTCCGGGTTTCGGTGTTCCAGCTATATTATTTCTTATCGTTCTGACGAATCTCCACGCGACGAATCTTGCCACTGATAGTCTTGGGAAGTTCGTCCACAAACTCGATGACACGCGGATACTTGTAAGGAGCTGTCACACGTTTCACGTGGTTCTGCAGTTCCTTTATAAGCTCCTCTCCTGCCCTATCCTTATAATCCTTGGACAATACGATGGTAGCCTTCACTACCTGCCCACGAATTTCATCGGGCACACCTGTAATGGCACACTCTACAACAGCGGGATGAGTCATTAGCGCACTCTCCACTTCGAAGGGGCCAATGCGGTAACCCGAACTCTTGATAACATCGTCAGCACGGCCTACAAACCAATAGTAGCCGTCCTGATCACGCCAGGCCACATCACCGGTGTAATAGATATTGTCGTTCCAGACATCTTTTGTCAGTTCGGGGTTTCGATAATATTCCTTAAAAAGTCCCAATGGCTTGCCCTTATCCGTGCGAATAACAATTTGTCCCTGTTCACCATCCTCAGCCGAACGACCATCGGGGGTCAACAAATCGATATCGTACTGCGGATTAGGAACACCCATACTGCCCGGTTTCGGGTCCATCCATGGGAAGGTTGCCAAAGTCAAGGTTGTCTCAGTTTGTCCGAATCCCTCCATCAAACGGATACCAGTCAATTCCTTGAACGTGTCATAGACAGCACCGTTCAGAGCCTCACCAGCAGTGGTACAATACTCCAATGAAGAGAGGTCGAACTTGCGCAAATCCTCACGGATAAGGAAACGGTAAATGGTAGGAGGTGCACAAAGTGAAGTGATACGGTACTGCTCTATCTTGTGCAAAATGTCAGCCGGAGTAAACTTCTCGTGGTCATAAACAAAGATGTTGGCACCAGCAAACCATTGGCCATAGAGTTTTCCCCATACAGCCTTTCCCCAACCCGTATCTGCAATAGTCAGGTGCAAGCTTCCATCGTGCAAATGGTGCCATAAGTAGCCTGTCGTGATATGACCAAGCGGATAGGTAAAATCGTGAGCCACCATCTTGGGTTCTCCCGTCGTTCCCGAAGTGAAGTACATCAGCATCACATCGTCATTGGCATTAACCTGAACGGGACGGACAAAAGACGGAGCCTCCTCGATGCCTCGCTGAAAATCGTCGAAGCCTTCGGGTACCTCGGGACCTACACTTACCAGAGCTTTCACCGTCGGACAGTCAGGCATGGCCGCTGTAATGTGGTCGGTTATCACCGGCTCGCCAGCAGCTACAATCGCTTTGATGCCTGCCGCATTGCAACGATAGACAATATCCTTCTTGGTCAGCAAATGGGTAGCGGGAATCACCACTGCACCTAATTTATGCAAAGCCATGATGGAGAACCAAAATTCGTAACGACGCTTGAGAATGAGCATCACGGGGTCGCCTTTGCCAATACCCAATGTCTGAAAGTAAGAAGCGGTACGGTCGGTTTCGTACTTCATGTCTGCAAAGGTGAACTGGCGTTCTTTACCGTGATCGTTAGTCCACAACAGAGCCTTCTTGTCAGGCTGTTCAGCGGCATAAGCATCCACCACATCGTAAGCAAAATTGAAGTTTTCCGGCACATTGATGTGCAGATTCTGTATATAGTCCTCCTGCGAGGTAAAGACTGTTTGCTTCAAGAATCTCTTTATCATATTCATATCTGTCAGATTCGTGTTTATTGTTACATAATGGCAGCAAGAAAACGAGCGGGTTTACCGTCGAGTGCCTTCATACCGTGAGGTTGGAGGGAGTCGAAATAAAGGCTGTCACCAGGATTAAGGACAATCTCCTTACCTCCCAGATTCACCAAAAGACTACCTTCGAGAATATAGCAGATTTCTTGTCCAGAATGGCTATTAAGGTGCAACGGAGCGTCATCACCCTTCGGTTCTACGGTCACGATAAAAGGGTCAATCTTGCGGTCACGAAAACCTGAGGCCAATGCTTCGTACTTATAAGCCTTGCTACGCTCCACTGATACCCCTTTACCTGCACGGGTCAGGAAATAGGAACTCATTTTAGGTTCTTCACCGAACATCAACACGTCAAGTGTTATGTCGTAGCGACGAGCAATCATCTGCAAGGCGCTCACAGAAATGTCCTGTGTACCACTCTCCATGGCCATATATTCTTCTACTGTCAGGTTACAGCTTTCGGCCACTTCCTGCTCTGTCAATTCCAGCACGTCACGTAATCCGCGCAAGCGTGCAGCTATCTGTTTGATTTGGTCGTTCATGTCCTATCTTATATTATTATTGGATAATCGTCATTCAACAACTGGCCTTCATAGCTCGGATAATAGCCGAGGAGAATCCATTGTGTTCCAACTCATTGATACCTTTAATTGTGATACCACCCGGAGTAGTCACCTTGTCTATCTCAACCGAAGGATGAGTATCGTTATTCAAAATCAATGCAGCAGCCCCCTTCACGCTCTGTGCCACCATACGTTGGGCATCTTTGGGATAAAGCCCCATTTCAACTCCTGCTTGCATAGCAGCTTGGATATACTTAAGCACATAGGCAATACCACACGAAGTAAGAGCCGTGGTAGCAGCAATCTGACTTTCGGGAACCAACATGGCCAAGCCCATCTCATTGAATATCTCCACCATCAGACGCTCATGTTCAGGTGTAGCCAGACGGCTGGCTATCAACGTCATGCTCTCCAATTGCGACATGGCGGTGTTGGGAACCAGTCGGAACATGGTCTGCTCGGGTGCCGCCGTATATTCCACCAACTGATCGAAGGTTATGCCTGCCGCCACCGACACGAGCACTTGATGAGGTTGCAAGGGCAATTCTGCCAACACAGACTTCATCAGCCACGGCTTCACAGCCACTACCACAAAATCGGCTTCGGACACTGCAACACGGTTGTCCGTCAGTATCGTCATATCAGGAAATTCTTGATGCAACTGTTGTAATATCTTTTCCGAAGGGTCAGACACGGTGATATCGGCCGCCCCCACTATTGTACCTTTGGCCAGTCCACGGGCAATAGCTCCACCCATATTCCCAGCGCCAATGATTGTTACTTTCATTCGATGTCACTTTCTGATTAAACGGTTGCAAAGATACAGAAATACACGTCTTCTCGCTTACATTTTTCAAGAAAATCGCCTAAAAAAGCAGAAAAAAGCATTCCGATCGTCGTTTTTTCAGTTTTTTTCTTTCTTGCTCTGTCAAAAAGAACTACATTTGCACCGATAAATAACAATTACTAACATTATTCTAACTCAAAATTCAACGTTATGAAGAAGTATTTAGCAGAAATGATTGGTACGATGGTACTCGTACTGATGGGTTGCGGCACAGCCGTAAGTCTTAACTGTGGTGTTGATCCGGCCTCTGTTGTCGGCACAGCCGTAGCCTTCGGTTTGGCCGTAGTTGCCATGGCTTATACAATTGGTGGTATCAGCGGTTGTCACATCAATCCCGCCATCACGCTCGGATGCCTCTTGACTGGCCGTATCAGCGGAAAGGATGCAGCCATGTACATGGTGTTCCAAGTTATCGGTGCATTCATCGGTTCTGCCCTGTTGGCCTTGTTGGTTTCAGGCCTGGCTCCTGAGGGAACTACAACAGGTGCCAACACATGTGCAGGTGGTGTAATGAACGGACTGATTGCTGAAATTGTATTGACTTTCATTTTTGTCTTGGTTGTATTAGGAACTACAGACAGCAAAGTTGGCGCTGGCAATTTTGCAGGTTTGGCTATTGGTTTGTCACTGATTCTTATCCACTTGGTAGGTATTCACTACACAGGAACATCAGTAAACCCCGCCCGCAGCATCGCTCCCGCCGTATTCCAAGGCGGTGAAGCCCTGTCACAATTATGGGTATTCATCGTAGGTCCTTTCATCGGTGCAGCCCTCTCGGCTATCGTATGGAAAGTACTTTCTTGCGAAAAATGCGCAAAATAATCACAAATCTAAAATTGATGACACGAAGGAGCTGCACATACAGCTCCTTCTTTTTTTAGGTATAGTCCCCAAAAGAACGGTTCTGCGACAAGTATTTGAACTGAACTCTGTCACTTTTCCCCAAGAATAGTTGGAGTATTCATAGAACTTTCCTACATTTGCAGACAAGATAAGAAAAGAATCTACTGACATGAAAAAGTTTGCCGAATACATCCAACGAATAGAAATCAAAGCCTTATGGGGACGAAAGAACATCGTATGGAATCTACGTCCCGACGTAAATATTCTGAGCGGAGTCAACGGAATAGGCAAAAGTACTATACTAAATGAGTCTGTACGATCGTTGAACGTATTAGAAAATCTTCCCATCAACACTGGTACAGCCTCAGTAAAGATGGTGTTTTACCCCGAAGATGCGACAGCCATACGATTCGACGTCATTCGCAGTTTTGACCGTCCCTTGCTGCACGGAGATTTGTTAGAAAAGATGGCTGACAAGAACGTGAAAACAGAGTTGGATTGGCAACTTTACCAATTACAACGCCGGTATCTGGATTATCAAGTGAACATAGGCAACCGCATTATTGAAAAACTGACTAACGGAACTCCAAGCGGACAAACAGAAGCTGCCATGCTCTCGATGCCTAAAAAGATGTTCCAAGACATGGTGGACGAACTGTTCAGCGAAACGGGTAAATGTATCGTACGACAAAGTAATGAAATCATGTTCAACCAAGACGGCGACACCCTCTACCCCTACCAACTTTCGTCGGGCGAAAAGCAGTTACTTGTTATCCTGCTGACCGTACTCGTGCAGGACGGACAACCTGCCGTGCTTTTCATGGATGAACCAGAAGTGAGCCTTCATATAGAATGGCAACAATGCCTTATTGAACTGATACGCCGTCTGAATCACAATATACAAATTATCCTCACCACCCACTCACCAGCCGTTGTCATGAATGGATGGCAAGATGCCGTCACCGAAGTGAGTGACATCACGGAGTAACCCCCAAACCTTCACCATGGGAAAGAGACTTGCCGACAACATCAATTCACAATACATCGCCGCCGCCAACCTGCTGCGCCCCAAAAAAGCTCGAAAAAAAATCGTAGCCTATGTAGAAAGCTATGACGATATATTTTTCTGGCGCACGCTGTTGAGCGAATTTGAGAATGAAGAATACTACTTTGAAGTGATGCTTCCTTCATCGGACTCATTGCAAAAAGGCAAGAAAGCAGCTCTGATGAACCGTTTGGGCAGTGGATTGGGACAGAATATGATAGCCTGTGTAGACGCAGACTACGACTATCTGATGCAAGGGACGACCAATACTTCACGGAAAATAATCCGTAGTCGTTATGTATTACACACTTATGCCTATGCTATTGAGAACTTTCAATGTTATGCCGAAAGCCTGCACGAAGCATGCGTGATGGCCACTTTGAACGATCGTTCCATCATCGATATCCCCGCTTTCATGCGTCTCTACTCCCAAACCATCTTCCCGCTGTTTGCTTGGTCTATTTGGTTCTACCGCAAAGGCATACTGAACAAATTCTCCATCACCGACTTCAATAACACAGTATCCTTAAATGCAGTCAATTTGCGTCAACCCGAAGAGGCATTGAACAATGTAGCTTCGCGTGTACGCCGTAAACTCAACTGGTTGGAGAACCGCAACCCGCGCGACCGGGCTGGAGTGAAAGCCTTACAGGACGAATTACAACAGTTGGGGGTCACCCCTGAAACTACCTACCTCTTCATTCAAGGGCACAACCTGTTCGAGAACGTAGTACTGAAACTGCTCCAACCAATCTGTGCCCAATTGCGGCGTGAGCGCGAACTTGAAATAAAAATCTTGGCCGAGCACAATCAACAGATGCAGAATGAATTGACCTGCTACCAGCACAGCCAAGCCGGCATCAGTTTTATCCTGCGTAAGAACATCGGCTATAAGGAAGCCCCCTTATATCAACGTTTGCGCGACGATGTATCACGTTTTATGGCCAATTTATATCCGAAGAAAGAAGAAAATACATCTCAAGAACAAAAAATCCCATCCTAATTCTTGGCTATGTGCCAAATAATTAGTTACTTTGCACCCGCTTTCGCGCAATCGCTGTCAAAAATAGAGTGATTTGATATGTTGCGTAGTAACGATAAACAATTTAATAACAGTAACAATGGATTTAATTAAAATTGCTGAAGAAGCATTTGCTACTGGTAAGGAGCACCCTTCATTCAAAGCAGGTGACACTGTGACCGTAGCATACCGTATCGTTGAGGGTAACAAGGAGCGTGTACAGTTGTACCGCGGTGTTGTTATCAAAATTTCAGGCCACGGCAACAAGAAACGTTTCACCGTGCGCAAAATGTCAGGAACTGTAGGTGTAGAGCGTATCTTCCCCATCGAGTCTCCGGCTATCGACAGCATCACTGTCAACAAGATTGGTAAAGTTCGTCGCGCTAAGTTGTATTACCTGCGCAAACTTACCGGTAAGAAGGCCAGAATTGCAGAGAAGCGCGTTAACGCCTAATCATACGAACTGGTTGAAAAACAGAAAGGCGCATCCGTCCATACGGATGCGCCTTTCTTGTTGGTTTGAGGAATAAAAACGTTCTTTTCAAAATTGGCAAATCTCTCAAATCCTAACTTAATTTGGCTGAGCCAAATTCTGCGATCCAAGCCTTCCAACGGTCTATAATTATATATGGTAGATGTACATACCCACAAAAATCCTCCTTTTACAAGCTTATTACAAATAGAGTATCATTAAACAAATAAGCATTTACATCCCAAGAGGTGCCTTCATCATTTCTGTAATCGTTATGGGATAATTATACACAAAATTCATATATTCTTCCCATATTATCCTTTCAGATGTTTTATTCTTTTGCCGCATTGCTTTACAATTCACCAATTCCTCGTTAGCAACCGAGAAAACAAACATATAAGAAAAAAAAGAGTCATACTTCTTCTTTGGTTTTGTTTCAAGTCTGACAGTCTTTCCATCTTCTGAAAGTTTAACGAATCCTATATCTCCAATTTGTTTTTTAGAAATAGCATTATTTTCAAAAATGCCATCCATATTTTGCTTTAAACCATTCATTATACCACCATCCTTTTTAAGAACAGTTGAAATTAAATCAAAAATAGCTTCATATCTCGCCGGACGAAAAGGAATCTTTAACGTTATCTGTAATTCTCCATTCTGCCAAAGCCTCATGGAATCCTTGTCATATACAACAATCGATTTATTCTCATCATCCCACTCTTCACGCATATACATTATAGAACCTTTTTTCAAAAAATAGAGTTTGCAAGAAACAAATTTATCTTCATCTGTCACTGGCAATCCAATTTTTATTCTACTACGTGTTTTACATTCCATCAATAAACTTTCTTGTTTAGCGAATTTTTCAATAGCCTTATTTGCAATTTCCATGGGTGATACCGCTGCACATGCTTCTTCTACAAAATAATTCTTTGTAACAATTGCAATAAAAGCTGTAAAAGCTGCAGCCGATATTGCAATGCGTGCACATTTCAACAAATAGGCTAATTTCTTCGATTTAGGCTTATCAAATGTCATGTCACACTCAGGTAAATGTTTTGGGGTAAGGATATCCCTTATATCCATGTCTTGCTGTTTGTTGTTCATTTCATCCATAATATTCATTATTTAATAGTTAATACGTATCATCTTACGAAGTTTCTCAATTCCATAGCGATAACGTGATTTTACACTGGCTTCTGGAACACCTATGATTTCAGATATTTCCCGAAAAGTTTTTTCACCATGTATATGTAACCTTATCACTTCACTTTGTTCTTGTGGGATAGTGTTGAGTAAGCCGTTTATAAAAATATATTCTTGTTCAAAATCATTAGATTTTGGATCTTCAATCTCGGCAACTTCTTTTGAATCAATATTCAAAATCCTTAACCTATTTTTACGCTGCACCAATGTATTACAATGATTAAAAAGACAACGAAAAATATAGCACTTCAAGTCTCTTATATTTACTATCACTTCAGGTGATTTGCATAAATTAAGAAAAATATCCTGTAGTACATCTTTCGCTTCTTCAACATCACCTAAATAACAACAAGCATAGCAAAACAGTTTTCTCTTTTCCTGTTCCATAACCTTAGCTATCTTCTGAATTTCAGTTTGTTTCATTTTGCTTAAAAAGTTGGATTTTTACAACAAATCTATGGTCTTTCTGATATAAAGAGAAGAAAAACATAAAAAAGATTTATGTAATATGCTTTTTTTTATTTACACAAGCAAAAATAGAATTTAAACCCGCTAAAAGCACAGAACACTGAGCATTTCTCATATCCACTCAAAAGAAGGAAAAGAAACGGAAGGAAAAGACAATAACAATAAGAGACCTGTCTTAAAAAAATACAGCAAGTTGCGTTGCCCGATACAGTTAACTCCGATGCCCCACACAGCTATCTATCTTGGCCAACGCAGCTTGCTGTGTAAAAATGGGGAATTATATAGGACTGTCCCAAAGAATAGGATGTCTGCATTCTTGGATTGCCGGATGGTTATTGTTATTGTTGTTGTGTTGCAGGTATCTGTTGTCTGGTCCGTCCACAAAAAAGGGGACCCGTCTCATTCCTGAAACGGATCCCCCTATCAAAACGGCAGCGACCTACTCTCCCACCTTGGCAGTACCATCGGCGCGGTCGGGCTTAACTTCTCTGTTCGGAATGGGAAGAGGTGGAACCCCGACGCTATAGCCACCTGAATCTCTTTATCTTCATTCTTTATCTTCATGACTATCGCACAAGCCAAAGAAACAAACCCATCTCACAATCTGTACAACTCAAAGAATACACCCTGGCTGAAAAAACCGTTCGGGCAATTAGTAATGCTCGGCTGAATGTGTCTCCACACGTACACCTGCATCCTATC
>JAFXDG010000086.1 GCA_017521285.1 Bacteroidaceae bacterium
GTAGGTTATTTTTACAACTTAACTCGTTCTATATCAGACAGATTATATCTATACATAAGCCATGTGCAACAAACCTGCACCAAAATTACAATAAAAAAATCAAATGAAGGTGGTGCGAGGGCATATTGGCAGGTCCGAATTGAAAAAATGAATGTTTTCCTTTTTCGTTTGTCCTCTCATCTTTCTCTTTTTTGGAGTTACTTTCTCTCTAATTTTTGTCTTCGGATTTCATTATGTTTTGGTCTCATCATCTGGCACGAAGCTGCGATGTTTGATATATTTTCAAATCGAAGATAAAATCATTCTCTGACACTTTTAAGTATGATTATTGGCTCAAAATCATACTCAAATGATAATTACAATTAAATTCAGCCTTCTATTCGATACAGGATTGCATTACGCTGATATACCCATAGTAACTTTGTTCTTGCCGGACTGATGTTCTTGGGAAGATGTGGACAGTCGTTCCTTATCGAAGTGGCATATACACCTCCAGACATCATCAAGGCACATAGACATATATATATATTCACTCTAATAATAATTGCGTATGACACAACAAGTACAAAGTAACAAGGAGGCAAACCTCAGCAAGCTGGTTGCCGAACTTCAGGGGCGAGTCAAGTCCTTGGAGCAGCTTCTCCATCAGGGGAAGGATGTGCTGACCTTGGAAGAGGCAGCCAAGTTCATGGGCATTGCCCGCAGTTCACTCTACAAGATGACCCACGAGCAGACCATCCCATTCTACAAGCCGAATGGCAAGATGATCTTCTTCGAGAAGTCAGACCTCTTGGCATGGGTACGAAAGAACCGTGTGTCCTCTGAGGCGGAGATTTCCGAGGAGGCTGAACGGATCATTCAGCGTCTCGCTACCAAATAGGCTGGAGTATGGCAGAATACGAGGACAAGCAGAAACTGGCAGTAGAGCTGGCTGTCCACTGGGCAAAGACAGGGCTAAGGCAATTCTCCATGCGTGATGCAGTCAATGACTATATGGAGGAGGTAGGTGCGAACAAAGCCTTGACGGATGAGAGCATCATCGGCAGGAGAAGAATCTGTGCGCAGCAACTCACCATCAAGAGTATTGCTTTCCTAAGCAAGGATGAATTGCAGAGGGTGGAACAGGAATTGAAGCGGATAGCAGAGGACGATGCGCCCAAGCAACAATTGGGCTGGCATAGATGATATTTCCCTTTCTTCCCTCTGTTTTGGAACAACAACGTCTATTGACTTCTGTGCTTAGAAGGTTAATAACCTTAATGCCGTAAGATTAATAATCCTACTGCTGCAAGGTTAATAACCTTATCAGGAATGGAACCGTATAACTACGGAAGGACAACAGAATTACACGTTACATCTTCCTATCTCTCCCGACCAGTCCAAGCCAACGGCACAGCAATCGTACAGACCTTTGCACGAAGACATTATATCTGTCTTGTAAATGTGGAAAGCCCACGGAATTTATCAATTAACCAAATGTCAAACCCGGGACGGCATGGCAGGAACACCATGCGCAAGAAGCAAGGCACATCTGTCTGCCGTTCCTTTTTCTCTTTACTGAATATGCAAAGTAACAACAACGAGGCAGCAATTCTGCCTATTGACTCCTTTCTGGAGAAGTCATTTCCCTTTACTGACATCACGCTTCATCTTTCAGCGGATGCGATTACATTCCTTATGGGGACAACAAAAGGACGGCTTAACCTCATGTACTATCTGTACATCCTCCACACTATGACCATCGGTGACAAATCGCAAATGGTGCGAGGCATCCGTGTCGATACGGGCACCTGCCAATGTTCGCTCTCGGTCTCTTCCCTTGAAGAAGTGTGGGGTATCAAGCGCAAGCAAGGGCGTAACCTGCTCGACAAGATGGAACAGCTGGGACTTATCAGCCGCTCGTCTGATTTCGTCACCTCCATCGTTGATGTCGTGAGTGTGCAGGATGGTCATGCTATGGGACAGGTGTTTACCAATCCCAACCGTCTTCTCCTTGCTGAGGGAAGTCAGACCTCACCAGTTTTATCACCACCAGTCCAATCTGCACAAGGCGCAGATACGTCTACTGTCATCATGGAGACATCAGAAAAGCCTCAGACGGCTATTGTAACCTCTTCCGAGGCAACTATACCCTCCAAGGCTACAAAGATGCCCCAGAGCCTCTTTGATTTCAATGACGAAGACGGAACTGTTGTTCCTTATGGGCGGCATGAGTAGGATGGTCGGGCACGCAGAGCTTGCTCCACGGCCCAACTGATTAAGTGGGGGCATAACACAATATGCCCATTCACCTCTGCGAGGTTCAGGGCGGCACAGCAACAGTCTCATGCCCCACATGTTCCCGTGCCAGCCATGCCAGCCTATCGTCAAGGACAAGGATGAATGCCCCCACAACCCCAAAGCAATACAAGAAAAGGGATGTCTCATGATCCATAGGCATGGAACGTGAGGACATCCCCAATGTAGAACGATAACGTAACAGAACAGAAATATGAGTAATGAACCAAAAGGTGCGATGCACTTTGAGGGCAGAAAGTCCATCGGAGCGATGGAGGCTGCCGAGAACCAGCGCAGGTGGGACGAGAAGCACTATCAGACAGTGAACAAGAAACCGCTACATTGGTACGACATCACCCGGGCGCATCTCAATTTTGAGGTTGCCAAGGGTGGTATTATCCAAAAGATAGGAACATCAAAACCTGTCGAGGAACGTTTCAAAGAGAGGTTGGAAGAACTGGGTGTGAAGCCTAACCCAGAGGTAAAGAAGAACGACCCGGCGGCTTCGAAGATGTCCAACCAGATTGTAGAGTTCGTTTTCAGCGGTGACCACGAAGTAATGAACATGATGGCATTCGGCAATCAGGCTGTCGATTTCGAGCGCGACGGAACAGCGGACAACAGACACATCCAGCGAATGAATGAAATCGAGCAATGGGCTACCGACCTCTATGGCTGGATGGCAAAGAAGTATGGTGAAGAGAACATCATCGGATTTGATGTGCATCTTGACGAGACTACGGCACATTGCCATGCGACCATCATTCCTGTTGTGATGAGAACAGAAAAGAAGACTGGCAGGGAGCGACCTGTGGTTTCATACAAAGGGCTGTTCGGTAAAGACAAGGCAACAGGTCAGGAGATCATGAAAGAGTTGCACACGGAACTCTACGAACAGGTGAACAGCAAATATGGGCTGATGCGTGGCGACCCTGTGGAGATTTCGGGCGCACAGCATAAGGACAAGGTACAGATGTACTATCAGTTGAAGCGTGAGTTACCGGAGTTGGAAAACCGTGCCATAGAGCTTAGAATCTTTATCAGCAAATTGGAACTGCAATACAATGGGCTTAGCCATCAGATTGAATCCTTGAAACAGGATTTGGAGAACAAGAAAATCACCCTGTCTGAATATGAGGAACGAACATCAGAACTGATGAAGCAGAAGATTGCCCTGGGTGACAAAATCCGTGACCGTAAGAGCCGACTCATGCAATGTGAGAACCAGATTGCATCGCTTCGACAACGGCAGGCTAATGCTGAGGTTGTGGTGAGGCAAGCGACAAATAATGTGGAAAGGATGAAGGAGGCACAACTGGGCAATTCGGTCATGATGGTCAAAGGAGCTATCTTCGATGAATTGCTTTCTGGCTTGCGAACATTCCTGGATAACATGCCGAAGCCAACTGCCTATGCTTTGGAGAGCGTGCAGGGAACAATCGTTGAAGACCTGTTTGACGGATCTCTGAGTGATGTCATTTCCAGAGCAGCAGGGATGGTGGCAGCTGCCATCGGTGATGCTACCACTCCGATGTATTCAGGTGGTGGCGGTTCGTCTTCGGATGACAAACCAAAGAAAGATGATGATGAGGACTGGTGGAGGTATGCCCATCGTGCAGCACGATATGCCAGCAGGAACAAACTTTCCAAGTCAGCTACTCGGAGCCCGAGAAGATAGGCATCAACCGCTTCCAATGCTCTATGCAGGGGAAAGGGTCGTACAGGGTGAACAGCCCTCGGAAGTACGAGACCTTTTCCCCTTTTCTTATGGCTTCCGTTGCCACCTCTTTCACTCTCTGCTGTTCTGCAAGTGCGGTCAGTTGCCGTTCCATCCGTTCACGTCTCTTAGAGAAATGGTCTATGGAATAAAGGCGTAATGCTTCAAACGCATCGTTCTTGCCATTGTTACGATACAGTTCCAACAACTCATCGTAGGCATCAGGTTCCCAAGGATGATGCCCTATAAGGAACAGATAGTATTGTTCCGCTGCCACAAATCCTTGCTTCTTCTCAACATCCCTACAATATGCGAGTGTGTCTGCCAGCCTGTTCAGGTAGTCACTGATTTCCATGTCCGCATCAGCAGGAATTTTGTCTTCGTTATCACCCTCATAAAAGTCAAATGGAGGAAGACTGGCACAATACTCGTCATAGCGTTCTCCGAGGGTCGGGTGCTTGATATTCGTTGGAAAAGTGAGAACGAAAGGTTTCTTTTGCTGTTCCTTTTTCTCGCCTTTGGGCGAATCCGCTGTTTTCGGGTTTGGTGGACAAATCTTTGGCTCTTTCGGATTTTGCTGTTCCTTTGCACCTCCTGTTCCCATCACCATTCCTATGGTAACACCAGGGTATGCCTTTCCATTACTGGCTGTAAACTTCTTTTCATTTGGATTGGAAGTGAGAACAACTTGCGTCTGATGGTACTTGCCTCCGATAATAAGCACAGGAATCTTCTTATCCACGTATTTGGCAAGACTGGCTGACTCGTCGTGCATGAGCGTAGGCAGAACAGGAGGAACTATTCTTTCCCCCTGTTCCTTGTGCTGCTCATCAGCTTCGTTTGTTTTCTTGTTGCCAAATAACTTGCTTAAAATGCCCATACTCAATATACAATGTAATTTTTATTCAGCAAAGTTACTACAAAAAAGTGAAATGCGGAAAGATATAGTGATAGAATTGAGTTACAAGGGTTTTGGTTGAAGTGGCGATAATCCGTGAAGCCATTACAATCCCTGCCGAAGCCAAATCCTGACGCCGCTACGTTACTTGTTCGTAACCATGCCCGAAAATGCGACAAACGGGTACGAATAGCGAAACAAGGCTCTAAGGAATAGTGAGTTATCCATAACTCATGCGAAAAATCAGGTTACGGAAAAAGATTGCGCCGTTCCTCCCCGTTTTGCGTACCAACACCGGACTCTTCACCAACTAATTTTGAAACCCAAAAATTAAGGACAATGAAGAGTACATTTTCAGTAATCTACTACCTCAAGGCTGAATTTGATAAGTAACTTGCTACATACTCATAATAAGGAGCTAAATAGAACACGAATGGGAAATACACAAATGCTAAACTAAAGAAGATATTGGCCAAAATAAACGCTATACCGAGAGAGAAACTTGATTTTTCA
>JAFXDG010000002.1 GCA_017521285.1 Bacteroidaceae bacterium
CCTGGTCAAAACAATGGATTGCTTCGTGGGGAGGTTGACTTCCTTCATACAACAAAGGTAAGAATAACCTCATTTTTTCAGGCCATATCAGACTGAAATATTTAATTATTAAATCTGATGGTGCAAAGGTAAAGTCAAAATAGGATTCTCCATAGAGTCCAAGTCATTTCTTTGTCATTCTGAGCAGCGCGAAGAATCTGTAAACGTAAGCATATTAGCAATTTGGTAAAACGCTCACAGATTCTTCACTACGTTCAGAATGACAGAGACCGCATCTTGACACATCCCCACTGACGCAAACAACCAACGTGGTAATACTATAGCCATCGTCTCAACACATCAACGCATCAACCTCTCAACGAATCTCCCCTTTACCTTTGACTTTTGACCTTGAGCCTTGTTTGTTTGACATATCCAAAACAAAAAAGAGGGCACAAGACCCTCTTTTTATTATATATTTGAAGAATCGATTCTTATCTGTTGGGAGCACCGGGACCACCCTGGCCACCGAATCTTTGCATACGCTCTTTCTGCATCTTTTCAAATTCCTTGTATTGCTCTTCGGTAAGGAGTGCCTTCACGCCCTTGGTGTATTTCTCGCGAGCCTTTTCCATCTTAGCGCGCATGGCTTCGAAATCAACCTGACCCATGTCGGCACCCGGACGGAATCCGCTCATCATAGATGACATCAAACTGTCGTTCAACACCAACATCTTGGCAGCTTGTTCTTCGTTCAGCTTCAGACGTTCAACCTGCTGCTTGGTCATGTTCTTCAACATTTCTCCACGGTCAAAGTTCGGCATTTGTGCCATAGCACCTACGCTCATTGCCAAAGAGGCAAACAAAATCAATCCAATCTTTTTCATCTTTCAGTCTTTTTAGATTTAACAATAAAGAAAACAATGTTAACAGTAAGACTATACGTGATGGAAAAAGTTTAAATTGTCTTTCAAAAGTATCGGCGAAAGACTTTATTTCTTTGCGGCTTTCTTGTGTCCGACCGTACCTTTATATATAAGGAAACCGATGACGAAGACGGCAAGGAGGATGCAGACGAGGCCAATCTCATGGCTGTACTCGTTGACTTTCTCGAGGAGTTGTTCTTCGGTCTCGATGCCGGGCACTTTGGAGAGATAGTGTCCGATAGCTGCCAGGATGGCATTCCAGATGCCGGCTCCCAATGTGGTGAACAGGAGGAAGGTGCCGAGCTTCATGCGGGCCAATCCGGCTGGGATGGAGATGAGTTGGCGCACGGCGGGTATCAATCGGCCGATGAAGGTGGCAATGGCTCCGTGCTTGTCGAAGAAATCTTCGGCGTGTTGCACTTTGGCTTCGTCGATAAGGCACATGTGTCCGAAGCGGCTGTTGGCAAATTTATAGACAATGGGACGACCGAGCCACTTGGCGAGATAATAGTTGATGAGAGCACCGATGTTGGCTCCGAGAGTGGCACAGAGGACAACAAGATATACATTCAAGCCTCCGTCACCGGCTGCGGCTTTCCATGCTGCGGGGGGGACTACCACTTCTGAGGGGAAGGGAATGAATGAACTCTCGATGGCCATCAGCAGGGTGATGGTCCAATAGTTGAGGTGTTCGAGACACCATTGGATGAATGCGACTGATTCCATGTTATTCGTTGATTCGTTGAGACGTTGATGCGTTGATTCGTTGATGCGTTGAGGGGTTGATTCGTTGAGACGTTGAGGCGTTGAGACGTTGAGGGGGGGAAGGTGTTATTTATCCATTCGTCCTAACAGGTCGGCAAGGCCATCGTCGTTGGGGTCAATTTGGGTAGCACGGAAATAACATTCGGCGGCACGCTTCATGTCTCCCGTTTCGATGTAGGCAAGGGCAAGGTTGAAACAGATGGAGAAGGAATAGATTGACTGGTCGCCATAGACATTGTGGGCATAGGTCAGATGGGGGATTGCTTCGGCATAAAGTTCCAAAGCTGTCTCCATCACACCGCAAGTGTAACATGCCAATGCCTTGTCGTAGCCACGCTCCAAACAGGTGCGATAAAGTTGCAGGGCTTTTTCTTCGTTTTCCAGCAATGCATAGGAGTGACCTTTGGCAAACAGGGCATCCAAACATTCAGGATTGATGGCCAGAGCATAGTCAAAAGCGTCGATGGCATCGTTGAACCGCTCCATCTGATTATAGACATTACCCAGATTCAGCCAATGATTCAGATTGTAGGGTTCCTCGTCCAGCATCATGTTGAGTTCGACAGAAGCAGCCATAAATTGTCCGTCGTTGCGCAGGCATTCTGCAGCCAGGCTTTGAACCATCAGCCGGATGCGCGGCTTCCACCCTTCGCGTTGTGCCCGGTTAAGGGTGGCTTCGGCCAGTAAAGCGGCTTCGTGTGTATAGTTGTAGTCGAGATACAACTCTACAATGTCCTGCACCGTAAGAGCATATTCGCGGGGAGATGTTTCATCGGCCAACAGGGTTTGCACCAACAACTGTCTGGCATCGTCGAAGCGTTCTTCGTTGAGCATCAATTCGGCATAGAGGAAGGTCACTTCACGGTCGGCCTGGTCAGGAATGGACTCAGCCACCAGATAGGCTGTGTCCAAATCGCCACGCAACATATAGGTACGCGCCCGGAAGATGAGCGGGTCAGTACTTCCAGGATGCATGGCCAAGGCGTATTCAATGACTTTCTCGGCGTCATTCTCACGATTGCGCGTAGCGTAGTACTCGGCAATGTCGGTCAGCTGTTCGGGGTCGAAGTAAAACTTCTCGCCACTGTTTGTCATTGCTTCGTAACGCGCAAGCACATCCTTGAACTCGGGTTGCTCAAAATAGGAACTATAATCTTTTTCGGTCATTGATTTCTTAAAAGTTGACGAGTTGACATGTTGACAAGTTGACGAGGAGTCCCAAAGCCGCGTATAGCCTTGTCCAACTCGTCAACTTGTATTTTGCCAACTGACATAATTATTTCTTGCTCCACGTGTCCTTCAGGCCGACAGTACGGTTGAAGACAAGATGTGAGGGGGTTGATTCCTTATCGACATTGAAGTATCCGATGCGCTGGAATTGCAAATAATCGAGCGGTTTGGCCGTAGCCAGGAACTCTTCGACATAACACTCGGTGAGCACTTTCAGAGAATCGGGGTTTATCATCTCCTTCATAGCTTCCAAAGCATCGCAATTCTTGGCTTCGCGGATAGAGGCCAATTCATCGCGGGGATTCTCGGCCTTCCACAAGCGGTCATAGAGGCGGACTTCGGCCTTCAAGCTATGGGCGCAACTTACCCAATGGAGGGTCTTACCCTTAATCTTACGGTCAGCTCCGGGCATTCCGCTACGAGTCTCGGGGTCGTAGGTACAATACACAGTAGTCACGCGACCATCAGCATCCTTGTCGCATGGGTGATTCTCGTCACACTTGATGATATAAGCATTCTTCAAGCGCACCTCCTTGCCGGGAGCCAGACGCATGAATTTCTTTTCGGCAACCTCCATGAAGTCGTCGCGCTCAATCCAAAGTTCGCGACCAAAGGCTATTTCGTGAGTACCATCAGCTTCATTTTCGGGATTGTTGATGGCGGTAAGCATCTCCACTTTGTCCTCGGGATAGTTGGTGATGACCAGCTTCACAGGATCAAGCACAGCACTGACACGGGTAGCACGTTGGTTGAGGTCTTCGCGCACGGCACTTTCGAGCAGGGCAAAGTCGTTCAAAGCATCGTAGGTGGTATAGCCGATTTTATCCACAAAATTGCGGATACTTTCAGGCGAATAACCACGACGACGGAATCCACAAAGAGTCGGCATACGGGGGTCGTCCCATCCGTTGACCAATCCCTCCTTCACGAGGATGAGCAGATTGCGCTTGCTCATAAGGGTATAGTTGAGATTCAATTTGTTGAATTCATACTGATGGGGACGGTTGTCATCGAGATCCTCGCCATTCTTCACCCAATCGACAAAAAGGTCATAAAGAGGACGGTGAGGCACAAACTCCAGCGTACAGAGTGAGTGGGTCACTCCCTCAAAATAGTCACTCTGACCATGGGCGAAGTCGTACATAGGATAAGCCTTCCAAGCGGTGCCTGTACGATGATGGGGATGGTTCACCACACGATAGATGATAGGGTCGCGGAAATGCATATTAGGGCTTGCCATATCAATCTTGGCACGAAGCACCATGCGACCTTCCTCAATCTCGCCAGTATTCATTTTCTCAAACAGAGCGAGGCTCTCCTCTACAGGACGATTGCGATAAGGACTTTCAGTACCGGGCAGGGTAGGGGTTCCCTTCTGCTGAGCAATTTCTTCAGCCGTCTGCTCGTCGATATAAGCTTTTCCCTCCTTGATGAGCTGCACGGCAAAGTCCCACAACTGTTGGAAATAGTCGCTGGCGTAATATTCATTTCCCCACTGGAAGCCCAACCACTGGATATCCTCTTTGATCGCCTCTACGTATTCAGTATCTTCCTTTGTCGGGTTAGTATCGTCGAAGCGAAGGTTGCACACACCACCGTAACGGGCAGCAGCACCGAAATCCATACAGATGGCTTTGGCGTGTCCGATGTGCAAATAACCATTGGGTTCGGGCGGAAAGCGTGTCTGTACACGTCCACCGTTTTTACCCTCTTTCAAATCTTTCTCTATTGCCTGTTCAATGAAGTTCAGGCTCTTTTTCTCAGTAATTTCTGTTGCAATATTTTCTGCCATATTGTTATGATGTTTATTTCATTTCATTTTTTAAGGCGCAAAAATAATCATTTTTTCGCAAAGTCATGCAATGTTCATGCACAATAATTTATAAATAAGGTTTGCACACGCGAAGAAAAGGCAACATGACAAGAGAATAAAAGGAATGCATTTTGTCCGAATATTTTCACTTATATGTTTTATAACATGTTTTTTATTTTGGCAGACATGGATAAAAGCCTTACCTTTGCAGCCGTTATCCTAAAACAATCTTTTTACCTTAAAAAAATTAGTACCAAGTAGAAATACTTTAAGAAGAGGTTTCACAGTGATGTGAGGCCTCTTTTTTTATATCGATATCGTTTTTTATGAACAATGGAGAAATCGGATTCCGACCATCCAAAAGAAAAGCGGACGACACAGATGAGCCACCTGTCTTCGTCCGCCTCCCAATTGTTTCACCAAAAAAATTGTCTTCCTTATTACGACTCTTATTGGAGAGTACCGTTGTTGGCAGCTTCAATCATCTCCTTAGACGCATAGAGATAGATTTCCACGCGACGGTTTTCAGCAGCACTCTTGGTGTCGTCATATTCCTGATAGTCCTTACCTTCGACGGTCACCATCTGGTCGTCAGCCACACCCTGTCCCTTCAGATAAGACTGAACAGACTGAGCACGCTGGAGAGACACACGCTGGTTAACTTCGAGAGTACCAGTCTTGTCTGTGTGTCCGAAGATAGCAACATCCATGTCGGTATTGTTCTTCAACACGTTAGAGAACTCTGTCAAAGAAGTGCGGGCAGCACTCTTGAGTGTGCTTGAATTGAGGTCGAAGAGAATACCACTATCAAATGTAACCTTCACGGCCTGCAAGCCATTAGCATCTTCTACACTTTCAACCTGAGCAGCCTTGATAGCTTCTGCCTGAGCCTTGGCCTTATCCATCTTCTTGCCGATGAGAACACCAACACCAGCACCTACAGCTGTACCGATAGCAGCACCAATGGCTGTACCTTTACCTTTGTCACTCTTACCGCTTACCATGTTACCGATAAGACCACCGAGGGCAGCACCGCCACCACCACCAATCAAACCACCTTTTGCCGTGTTGTTCATACCACAGCTGCCCAACATAAGAGCACCGCTCAAAACCAGGGCCATGAATTTCATCTTTTTCATTTTTGTTGTTTGTTTTACGTGAATGTTTTCTTTTCGGGTGCAAATATAAGAAAAGGTTTCAAAAGTTTGCTAACATTTTTGACAGAAAATATCATTTTGTCCACCAACTGACCTATTTTAATCCCAAGATTACATAAATAATCAGTTTTTTTAGTAATTTTGCACCTCGTTAGCATCATTAGCTATGAGTGATGAGCTACGATTTAATTAAGGAATAAATAATAAGAAAGAAATATAGAATAACAATTTTATGGCAAAAGAATTGAAAGAACTCACCAAACGGAGTGAGAATTACAGCCAATGGTACAACGACCTGGTGGTGAAAGCCGACTTGGCCGAGCAGAGTGCCGTGCGCGGATGTATGGTGATCAAGCCCTACGGATACGCTATTTGGGAAAAGATGCAACGTCAGTTGGACGACATGTTCAAAGAGACAGGACACGTAAATGCCTATTTCCCTCTGTTGATTCCGAAATCATACCTGAGCCGCGAAGCCGATCATGTAGAAGGCTTTGCCAAAGAGTGTGCCGTAGTGACACATTACCGATTGAAGAATGCACCTGACGGAAGTGGTGTTGTGGTTGACCCTGCCGCCCGTCTGGAAGAGGAATTGATTATCCGTCCCACATCAGAAACCATCATCTGGAGTACTTATAAGAACTGGATTCAATCCTATCGCGACCTGCCTATCATGTGTAACCAGTGGGCTAACGTAATGCGTTGGGAAATGCGTACACGCCTGTTCTTGCGTACAGCAGAATTCCTTTGGCAAGAAGGACACACCGCTCACGCAACCCGTGAAGAGGCTGAAGAGGAGGCACAGAAGATGCTTCACGTCTATGGCGACTTTGCCGAAAAGTACATGGCCGTACCCGTAGTAAAGGGTGTGAAGAGTGCAAACGAACGTTTTGCCGGTGCGCTTGACACTTACACCATCGAAGCTCTGATGCAAGATGGAAAGGCATTGCAGAGCGGTACATCACACTTCCTCGGACAGAACTTCGCCAAGGCATTCGACGTACAATTCGTAGATAAGGAAAACCAACTCCAATACGTGTGGGCGACATCATGGGGAGTATCAACCCGCTTGATGGGTGCACTCATCATGACTCACTCTGACGACAATGGCCTCGTACTTCCTCCGAAGCTTGCGCCCATACAGGTGGTCATCGTACCTATTTATAAGAATGAAGAGCAACTCAATGCCCTGAACGAAAAGATTGGTGGTATTGTAGCCAATCTGAAAGCAATGGGTATCAGTGTGAAGTACGACAATGCAGATAACAAACGCCCCGGATTCAAATTTGCCGAATACGAACTGAAGGGAGTACCCGTTCGTCTCGTGATGGGTGGACGCGATTTGGAAAACAACACCATGGAAGTGATGCGTCGCGATACATTAGAAAAACAAACCGTTACTTGCGACGGCATTGAAGAATATGTAAAGAATCTGTTGGACGAAATTCAGGAGAACATCTTCCAAAAGGCGTTGAAATACCGTCAGGAGAATACTACCAAGGTAGATACTTACGATGAGTTCAAAGAGCAAATCGAAAAGGGCGGATTCATCCTTGCCCACTGGGATGGTACTCCCGAAACAGAAGAGCGCATCAAGGAAGACACTAAAGCAACCATCCGATGCATCCCCTTCGAAGCAGACGAAGAGAGTCTCACACCCGGCAAATGTATGGTCACAGGCAAACCCAGTGCACGCCGTGTACTCTTTGCAAGGGCATATTGATGCTATCTGAGAAAAAAAGGAATAGCATAAAATAGCGAGGAGAGGTTGTGTCAAAAATGCAACCATTCATTTTTCAGACGCGGATGACGCGGATGACGCAGATAAATTTATAACCTATCGGGTATAATAATTAAAACAAATCCGCGTCATCCGCGTCATCTGCGTCTGAAAAATTCAAATATGACACACCAATGATTTTCAAACAGAAATTTACATCGTTTGGCCGGACAAGACAACTTACTTCGTCAGGTCGAACAAGTATGTAATCTTTCCATAGATGGTAGAAAGCCCCGAGCGGGAAAAGTCGTCCTTTTTACTGTTTCCATAAATATCTGAAAGGCCATAATAGTAACGTCCTTCGACAAGGAAATTGCCCACTCCTGTACGCACCTCCAAACCAAGACCACCGGTAATACCATATTCAAACTTGTTTTCTACGGCCTTCCCATATTGGTAGTTGACGTTGTTGGGACGATAATTGGGATTCCAAGGATCACCACCATACTCTTCCTTATCATCCAGAAAAAAGCTGAATTGAGGACCGGCATTGATAAAGAAACGCACACCACGATTGTCGGCACCAAAGGCCAAATGAGCCAAGAAAGGAATTTCCACGTAGTTAAGTGTACGTTGATAAGTATTTCCTGTGCCATCTTCAATCTTCTCCTTCCATCCGCGCTGGCTGAAGTTGGCTTCCACTTGAAGACCACAAATCATGGCAAAGTACTTTTCACTGATGTAACGGGCAATAAATCCACCGACGAGCCCCTGATGAGTGGCTTGCTTGATGCTGGGCGAGAAGGTTACATTGTTAAATGTCGCACCAGCATTGACACCGATGGCCAAATTGTTGCGATAATCCGTAATCTGGGTAATCTGCGCTTCGGCTAAAAGGAAACTTCCGGCAAACAGAGCCATCATTGCGGTTTTGCGAAAGATATGAAGATATTTCATTTATTCTTTGGTTTAGGAATTATTGCTCAAAATCCATCTTTATCAGTTCATGGTTGCGGGTCATGTGTACGAAGAACACCTTCTTGTTGATGAATCCGCCCCAATTGTTCACACGCTCGAAATGGAAGCCTGTCTGCACGGGTACAATATTGTACGCAGATAAATTATCCTCCAATTTTGTACCATAACGGCTCAAGCCACGTAAGAAGTAATATCCAGTGTCGAAGCCCAACATGCCATACTTGGGATAAGTGCGGAGCATCTCCTTGTTGAACATATTACGGAACTTGTTATGAAAGGCTTTCGAACTGGGCAACAAATTGTTGGTGTAGAAGGATGAGTAGAAATAGGTGTCCAATTCATAGAAAGCCTGCAGGTGGTCGTTGTAATACTTTTGCCATTCGGGATAACCGAAGAGATGCATTTGATAAGGATTATCCTCAGCACGCACGACCAATTGAAGGGTAGGCAAAAGTCTGATAAGTGCCGTATTGGTGCCTGACGTGGGGACGATGATGTTGTGCTTGGTCGAATCCATCACGGCGGTAAGAGCCGGCACAGCAATGACTTCCACATCATCCTTCTTTGTCTCCACCACTTCAGGCACAGGGATGGTGTGGTGGCCAATGCCACGCGTATCAAGCTCCAACTTCAATCCGTTGATGTAGTCGGTCTTGTCTTTTCCATCGTTTACTTCTATGAAGATGATGTTATAAGAGGCAAATTGCTCGGCAAAGAGTTTGTACACCTGTGCGTAGAGGTAAGATTGGGGAGTATATATCTGATATATATGCGGATTGGTGAACACTTCGCTCTCCTTGGAAGTGAAAGGGATGACGAGTCGGATACCATTCTCTTGACAAAAATCAGAAACAGGTTTGACGTGTCCTGCATGTCCAGGGCCAAAGATAATGTCCATTTGCTTCAATTCGGGCTTGGCCAATAGTGCATCAATAGAAGCAGTGCGCTCGCCCGTGTCGAAGACGTGGAGGTTGATGTCCACCCCTTCGCGCTTCAAGCTGTCCACGGCCAAGAGGAAGCCTTCGTAGTACTCCACCATCTGTGCCTGAATACCACCGCCTGTTTCCAGCTGGAAGGGTAGGAGAAGGGCTGCATCAATGCTTTCCAACTTCTTGGTTGTCGGTTGGCTCTTGGCTATCAGCTCTTCATTAGAGGGTATTCTCAATTCAAGCTGGGGCTTGTGTTTCACCACCTTTTTATGTGGGATACAGAGGAACTTGCCTTTCTTCAACTTCCCGTTCTTCAATTCAGGATTGGCATCAATCAGCTCCTTTTCGCTGATGCCATATTGGCGACTGATACTGAAGATGGTCTCTTTACGCTTCACCTTATGCATTTCGCGACAGGGAGAGGCAGGTGTCTGCTCTTCCTTTTTCTGCTCAACCACAGGCTTCTGCTCTGTGGGTTGTTGCACAGTACCTTCGGTAATAGGGATGACGATGACTTGCCCCGTACGGAAATTTTGTGCACTCAATCCGGGGTTCGCCTTACAGATGATGTCAGCACTTACCTGATACTTCTGAGTAATGCGATAAAGCGTTTCACCCGCTTGTATGGTATGGAAGTGAAGACGTCGCTGAACCGCACCATCAGCCGACTTTGTCTGTTGGGGGATACGCAGGGTTTGGCCTGCCTTCAGTTGTTTGTCACTTCCAGGATTCAACCCCACAATGTCATCCACACTGACACCATACATGCTGGATATGGAGTAAAGAGTCTGTCCACGCATCACGGTGTGCGAAAACGAATTGTCCGGCTGGGGAGTTTGAGCCATGCCCGTCACTGAAGTGCCCAGCAACAGGAAAGCAAGGGATATACGCTTGATAAAGTCCATCAATCTTTCTGAGTATTTTGTCCGAAAACTGTTATTATTGGGCGCAAAATTACAAAAAAATATCTACTCTATACACGAAATAGGATTGTTTAGCAAATAATAATACCCTTTTTCGGCCGTTATTTCGATAGGAAACACTATTTTTGCAAATTAAAAGAGAATAATTGTATCGAAGCATGAAGAAAAAACAGATACTGTCCACCCTGCTTTTTGTCCTTCTCTCCATCATTGGAGCCAAGGCACAAGTGGGAAATCCCGTCGGACGGGTGTTGGAGGAAAACGGAGGTCCCGTGGAGGAAGAAACTCTCATCAGTGGCGGAGAAAGCTACACGGCATCGGCTCCACTGAAAGTCTCTTTCGGAGCCAATGTGGAAGAACAGGAGGGTTACACCTATGCCTACGAATGGGTCATCTATCCGGCCGACCACCCCGAAGAGGCGCTTCTCCGCCGATTTGAGCCAGAGACGGAATATACATTCTACGACTCGGGCACAGTCGGTGTACAATTGAAGATTACCTATTCGCCCACTGATGGTTCAGCAGAGCCGATGGAGGAGGAGGCAGAGCCTATCCTCATCGTCATCAGTGAATCGTCGCTGAAGGTGCCCAATGCCTTTTCGCCCAATGGCGACGGAGTGAACGATGTCTATCACATCACCTTCCAATCGTTAGTAAAGTTAGAGGCCTCCATCTTCAACCGATGGGGACAACGCATCTGTCAGATGAACCTGAGCAACATCGACCAAGGATGGGACGGCACTCATGGAGGACGTGACGTGAAGGACGGAGTATATTTCATTGTAGTTGAAGCCGTTGGCTCGGATGGAATAAAGTATAACATCAGGAGAGACATCAACATCCTGCGTGGACAAGGAGGCCTGAACGGAGGGGGAAGCGGAGGATACTGAAAACACCCGTCGCACCCATCTGAAACCTTAACAAACCTTACCCTACGCTTAAGGTTACCTTAACCCTGAGGTAAGCCTACATCATCCCTGAGATGAAGTAGCCTCAGTAAACATGTAAGGTTTACACCCCAATCACCCGTAACTCATAGCTTGTAGCTCGTAACTCTTAGCTTGTAACTGGAAAATGAACGAAGAAGAAAAGATAAACGTCTGGGGAGCCCGCGTGCACAACCTGAAGAATGTGGATGTGGAAATCCCCCGCAACAAACTTGCCGTCATCACAGGATTGAGTGGTAGCGGCAAGTCGTCATTGGCTTTCGATACCATCTTTGCCGAAGGCCAACGCCGTTATATAGAGACCTTCTCGGCATACGCCCGCAATTTTCTGGGCGGGATGGAAAGGCCCGACGTAGATAAGATTACGGGGCTCAGTCCTGTGATTTCCATCGAACAGAAAACCACCAACAAGAATCCGCGCTCGACCGTAGGTACCACTACCGAAGTGTTTGACTACCTGCGTCTTCTCTACGCACGGGCAGGTGAAGCCTTCTCGTACCTCTCAGGCGAACGGATGGTGAAATACACCGAGGAGAAGATTCTCTCCCTCATCAGCGAGCAATACATGGGCAAACGCATCATGATTCTTGCCCCATCCGTGCGTAGCCGAAAGGGACACTACAAGGAGTTGTTCGAGCAAATCCGTCGTAAGGGCTACCTTTATGCCCGCGTGGATGGCGAAGTGAAAGAGGTATTGCCCGGCATGAGGGTGGACAGATACAAGAACCACGACATCGAAATCGTCATCGACAAGATGCGGGTAACGAATACCGACGAAGAGCGCTTGCGCCAAAGTGTGGCCACGGCCATGCAACAAGGCGAAGGGCTGATACTTATCCTTGACGCCGACACGGGCGAAGTGCGCCACTATAGCAAGCGGTTGATGTGTCCCGTCACGGGATTGGCTTATCGCGAGCCGGCACCGCACAACTTCTCGTTCAACTCTCCACAAGGCGCTTGTCCCCGATGTAAAGGCCTCGGTGTGGTAAGCCTGATTGACGTGGACAAAGTCATCCCCGACCGTTCACTCTCCATCCACGAAGGAGCCATTGCCCCCTTGGGCAAATACAAGGGAACCATGATTTTCTTCCAGATAGAAGCTTTGCTCGAGAAGTATGAAGCAACCCTGAAGACTCCCGTCAACCAATTGCCCGACGAAGCCATCGACGAAATCCTCAATGGCTCGGACGACCGCTTGCGCATCAAGGCAAGCCTCATCCACACCACGTCGGATTATTTCGTCACCTTCGACGGATTGGTGAAGTACATACAGATGCTTCAGGAGCAGGATGCAAGCGCCACCGAACAGAAGTGGGCAGAGCAATTCTCGCGCACGGCCACTTGTCCCGAGTGTGGTGGCCAGCGTCTCAATCGCGAAGCACTCAGCTACCGCATCCACGACAAGAACATCATGGAGTTGGCCGAAATGGACATCAGCGAACTCTACGAATGGCTCAATGGGGTAGAAGAGCACCTCTCGGACAAGCAACGTACCATTGCGACAGAGATATTGAAGGAAATCCGCACCCGCCTCAAGTTTCTCCTCGATGTAGGACTCGATTACCTTTCACTCAACCGTGCCTCGATGACACTTTCAGGAGGTGAAAGCCAACGCATCCGTCTGGCCACCCAGATAGGTTCGCAACTGGTGAACGTGCTCTACATCCTCGACGAGCCGAGCATCGGCCTCCACCAACGCGACAACCGACGGTTGATTAACTCCCTCTCTGCCCTTCGCGACTTGGGCAACTCGGTCATCGTGGTGGAGCATGACAAGGACATGATGCTCGCCGCCGACTATGTGGTGGACATGGGGCCTCGCGCCGGACGATTGGGTGGTGAAGTGGTCTTCCAAGGTACTCCCGAAGAGATGCTCAGACAGGAGACACTCACCTCCAACTACCTCAACGGAAAACTGAAGATAGAAGTGCCCGCCGAGCGGAGGAAAGGTAACGGAAAGAGCCTCATTATTCGCGGAGCACGGGGAAACAATTTAAAGCAGGTGGACGCAAAATTTCCCTTGGGCAAACTCATCTGCGTGACGGGTGTGTCGGGTAGCGGAAAATCCACCCTCATCAACGAAACCCTTCACCCCATACTCTCTCAAAAGTTTTACCGCTCACTCAAAGACCCCTTGCCTTACGACTCCATCGAAGGATTGGAGCATATAGATAAGGTGGTGGATGTTGACCAATCTCCCATCGGACGCACACCGCGCTCAAACCCAGCCACCTACACCAATGTGTTTGCCGACATCCGTAACCTCTTCGTAGGACTTCCCGAAGCAAAGATTCGTGGCTACAAGCCCGGACGCTTCTCGTTCAACATCAGTGGCGGACGGTGCGAAGCATGTAGTGGAAACGGATACAAGACCATCGAAATGAACTTCCTTCCCGACGTGATGGTGCCTTGCGAAGTGTGCCACGGCAAGCGATACAATCGCGAGACACTGGAGGTGCGCTACAAAGGCAAATCCATTGCCGATGTGTTGGACATGACCATCAACCAAGCAGTAGAGTTCTTCGAAAATGTGCCGGCCATCCTCTCCAAGATAAAGGTACTTCAAGATGTCGGCCTCGGATACGTCAAATTGGGGCAACCCTCCACAACCCTTTCGGGTGGAGAGAGCCAGCGCGTCAAACTGGCCACCGAACTATCCAAGCGCGACACAGGCAAGACACTCTACATCCTCGACGAACCCACCACGGGGCTTCACTTCGAGGACATCCGTGTACTCTTGAACGTGCTCAACCGCTTGGTGGATAAGGGAAACACAGTCATTATCATCGAACACAACCTCGACGTCATCAAAATGGCCGACCACATTATCGACATGGGGCCCGAAGGCGGACGGGGCGGGGGAGTACTCCTCTCCAGTGGCACTCCCGAAGAAGTGGCCCGCTCTGAAAAAGGATACACGCCCAAGTTCCTCCGAGAAGAACTGGGCCTATAAAAAATAAAATAAGAAGCCAATGGCCAAAGAAAAAGATAAAATCCAAAAGACAAACGTCGCCCGCCTGATGGACAAGGCAAAGATTGCTTACGAACTTATCCCCTACGAAGTGGACGAGAGCGACCTCAGTGCCCACCACATAGTGGCACAATTGGGCGAGAATATCGAACAGGTGTTCAAGACCTTGGTGCTTCATGGCGACAAGACGGGGCACTTCGTCTGCGTCATCCCTGGTGGCGATGAGGTTGACCTCAAGATGGCCGCCAAGGTGAGTGGCAACAAGAAGTGCGACCTCATCCCCATGAAGGAGCTGCTTCCCCTCACCGGATACATCCGTGGCGGATGCTCGCCCATAGGCATGAAGAAGCATTTCCCCACCTATATCCACCGCACGGCGCTCGACTTTCCTTATATATATGTCTCCGCTGGTGTGCGCGGCCTTCAGATGAAACTTGCCCCTGCCGACCTCATCCGCGCCGCACAAGCCACACCATGCGAGTTGTTTTAGAGTAAATTATTGTGTATTTGCACCATTAAATGACCTAAATAATACGGAAAATTTATGAGACTTACCACATACTGCTTTTCGCCCACGGGCACTTCACGGAAAAACATGATGGCCGTAGTGAAAGGATTGAATCCCGACGAGGCAACGCATAACGACTATACCTATTATAATATAGAGAAGGGAGCCAGATTGGACGAAGTGCTCTCTTCGGATGATTTGGCCCTGTTTTCTGTCCCCGTTTATGGAGGGAAGGTGGCTCCTACAGCACTGGAGCGCATAGCGCAGGTGAGGGGAAAAGAGACTCCGGCCATCCTACTGGTGACTTACGGTAACCGCAATTTTGAGCAAGTGCTCGTCCAACTGGCCGACTTTGTGCGCGAACGCGGATTCCGTCCCATTGCCGCCGCGGCTTTAGTGGGCGAACATTCCTATAGCAATGCACAATATCCTATAGCCGTAGGAAGACCCGATGCGACCGACTTAGCTTCGGCCGAAGAGTTCGGTAAACAAATTGCCAACAAACTCAAGGATAGAGACAAGGAGACTTGGGACATCGACATTGCCAACAATATGCCCTGTTTGGAAACACCAGAAGCGTCATTACAAGCCTTCCGCCTTTTTGTTCAAGAATACACCCGACAACAACAGGCAAACCCAGTGAAAGCCTATCCAGCCGCATCACCCGAAGCATGTAGCCATTGTGGTGTGTGCGTAGAGCTTTGCCCCACACAGGCCATTGCCGCAGGCAGTGAGGAGGTGACCGATGCCACGCGTTGCATCCGTTGTTGCGCATGTGTGAAAGGATGCCCCTCAGGAGTGCGTACATTCCTCTCTCCTTTTGCAAAACCCCTGTCAGAAAACTTCCAAATGCGCCGCGAACCACTTTATCTTTTGTAAATCATTGGAAAATCAAAGATATTTGCGTATCTTCGCGCCGCAAAACAATGAAAAACAATTTTAATCTATAAACACTTTAAAAATTATTATCTATGTTTGAAGGACAACCTAAAGGGCTATTTGCTTTGGCCCTCGCCAACACGGGTGAACGCTTCGGCTACTACACGATGCTGGCAGTCTTCACGCTGTTTATGCGTGAGAACTTTGGAATGACAGCCAGTGAGGCTGGTGATTTCTATTCAGGATTTCTGATGTTTGTTTACTTCTTGCCGTTTATTGGTGGAATCTTGGCTGATAAGTTCGGTTATGGTCGAATGGTTACGGTAGGTATTATCGTCATGTTTCTTGGTTATTTACTTTTGGCTATGCCATTAGGAGCCGAAAACGTAGCCTATTATGCTGTGGTAGGCGCCCTTGCACTTATTTCTATCGGTACAGGATTGTTCAAGGGTAATCTGCAAGTGATGGTGGGTAACCTTTACGACGACCCCAAGTATGCAAACAAGCGCGACGCTGCATTCTCTCTTTTCTATATGGCCATCAATATCGGTGCCCTTTTTGCTCCGACTGCAGCTGTAAAAATCATGGATTATGCACAAAAGAGCATGGGTTACAGTTTGGCTGACTCATACCACTTCGCTTTTGGCGTAGCTTGTGCTTCGCTGGTGATTTCCATTGCCATTTACTACATCTTCCGTAGCTCATTCAAGCATGTGGAGGGCAACACTTCCAAGAAAGCTGACAACAAGGCAGCAAATGCTCCTGTGGAAGAACTTACTCCGGCCGAGACTAAGGCCCGTGTTGTAGCGTTGTGTCTGGTGTTTGCTGTGGTCATCTTCTTCTGGATGGCATTCCATCAGAATGGTCTGACACTTACATACTTTGCTGCTGAGTTTACGGCTAAAAGTTCTACAGGTCTGCAAAGCATGTTGTTCGATGTATGGAATCTTGTGGCTATCATCGTGATGGTTTATGCTGGTTTTTCTGTATTCCAAAGCAAGACCACCAAAGGTAAGAGCATTGCTGGTTGCATTTTCCTTGCAGGCTTGGCATTCCTCGGTTGGCAATATGCAAGTATGCCAAGCGAAGTAGCTGTTGATGCTCCTATTTTCCAACAGTTCAACCCCTTCTATGTCGTAGCACTTACTCCCGTAAGTATGGCTATTTTCGGTTCATTGGCGGCGAAGGGCAAAGAGCCTTCTGCTCCGCGTAAGATTGCTTACGGTATGTTGATTGCAGCTGTCGGCTTTGGTGTGATGGCCATCGGTTCTATGGGATTGCTCACTCCCGACGAACAGGCACTTGCAGGAGATGCAGCCTCACTTGTTTCTCCCAATTGGCTCATCAGCACCTATCTGGTTCTGACCTTTGCCGAGTTGCTTCTCTCACCGATGGGTATTTCATTTGTGAGCAAGGTGGCACCTCCCAAGTTGAAGGGTATGATGATGGGTGGTTGGTTCGTAGCTACCGCCTTGGGTAATTTGCTTACCAAAGTGGGTTCAGAATTTTGGGGCAATATTCCCCTTGTTGCCGTATGGGGCATCTTCATTGTCCTCTGTATCCTCTCGGCCATCTTCATGTTTGCTATGATGAAGCGCCTTGAAAAGGTGGCATAATAGATTCAAGACAGAACACCTGTCCCCGCAAAGGGGTATGAAAAGAGGTCTCGTCGGAACTCCGGCGGACCTCTTTTTTTGGACCCATTTCACCCCTCCAACAATCAAAAGCAGCAACTTCAAATCGGGGAGACAGTTTATTTTCCTGAATATTGATTTGCAAATCTGACTTCTTTTATCTACCTTTGTCCCGACTTTATGAAAAGTATAAGGCTTAAACTCTATATGTTTAAGCCTTGAAAATTATAAGTTTAAGGCTTACACTTTTCAGGTATAAGGCTTGTACTTCATAAGTATAAGAGCTGAAGATGAAGAAAAGATGATGTTTTAATAATATAACAGACGTATGTTTTACAAGAAGAGTTACTCAGTAATCAACGGAAAGAAGAAGTGGTTTCCACGCGCTTGTGTAGTGGGCAAGCCGGTGAATACGCAGGCATTGGCCAAGGAGATAGCCAAGTATTGTACGGCAAGTCCGGCCGATGTGCATGCCGTGATACGCGCACTGCCCGATGTGATGAAGTGGTTCATGTCCAACGGGCATAGCGTACACATGGACGGGTTGGGGAGTTTCCACTACAAGTTGAGTTGTGCAGGCAAGGGGGCGGACACTCCCGAGGAAGTCAGTCCGGAACAGGTGCAGGCTGTCCGCGTGCAGTTCCGCCCGGAGTGGCGCAAGGTGAACCAGCATTCGCAACGGCCTCTCATTGACGAGGTGGAGTTCATCGAACTGCTGTGACCGGAATCCGGTGGTGGGTGCCAGAAGCGACCATCCCGTAGCTCATCGCTCGCAGATTACTTTTCGGCCCTCTTCATGTTTGCTATGACGAAGCGTTTGGAGAAAGTTGCATAAAGGAATCTGATAAAGCATCAAAAAAAGGCTGTGCCAACACTCTGACACAGCCTTTTTTATATCCTTTTTAAAGCTAACAACTTTACTCAACGATTGTCATTTCGTCAATCAAGTGTTTGCAACTGCCTAACTTTTCAAGGATAAAGAGAACGTAGCGGATATCTACCACGATACAACGTTGCTTGTCGTTGTCGAAGTTGATGTCGCCACTCAGTGATTCCCAATTGCCATCAAAGGCCGCACCGATGAGATGACCGTCAGCATCCATCACGGGGCTTCCGCTATTGCCACCAGTAATGTCGTTGGTGGTGATGAAGCAAACGGGCAGGCGTCCGTCCTTCATGGCATAGCGGCCATAGTCCTTCTTCTCATAAAGTTCCTTCAACTTGGCGGGCACAACGAACTCGGGATTCGTGGGGTCTTCTTTTTCCATCACGCCTTCGAGCGTGGTGAAATAGTCGTAGTTCACACCATTCTTAGGACTATAAGCCTTCACATTTCCGTACGTAAGGCGGATGGTGAAGTTGGCATCTGCAGACTTGGGAGTGGGAGCGTACATCTCGCACAAGCCACGCACGTACGTCTTGTGCAACAACTCAAGTTCATCGTTAATCGGAATCAATTTATCCTGCAATTGGTTGTAGAAAGCCCACTTGGCACGTGAGTAAGCCGTTGCCAGGTCGCGCTCGATGGCTTTCACCGTAGGTTTCTTCAAGAACTTTTCCAGATTCTCCTCGCTACTGGTGATGGAATTGGCATAAAGGTCATCGATATACTTGTCCACATCGCCCTTGTATTTCTTCTCGATGGTTTCGTAGAAGGCAGGCAATTCATCCTTGGCCATTTCGGCATAGAGAGGGAAAAGCGCCTTGGCCACTTTACGATCTACGTTGTGGTCATAATCTTTGTTGTGAATGCTGAAGAATGCTCCGCGAATAGCTTCTCCCCATATCTCAATGGCGGCCTTGTCTTTTGATTCGATTGCTTCCTTCATACTGTCCATCATTGCATAAGGAGCACCAAACTCGATACCTTGCATGAACGTTTCGCGGAAAGCCGTATTCAGATACACCGCCTTGCTTCCCTTAGCCATCAATCCGTCAATGTCGCTCACCACATGTTGGTATTCGGCATGTCCGCTGGCATCGGCAAATTCGGTGAAGCGTGCTTCCTGCTCACTCTTCGTCTCGCGTACCTTATTATCTATAATAGCCTTGTTCATGCCAATAGAGTTTTTCCAATAGTTGCTGCTTTGGGCATATTTGCTGGCATATTGGATGCGCACCTTATGGTTAGCGGCCATCTCTTGCTTGAGCACGGCTTGACGGGCTTCGCGCACTTGGATACGGGGCGTGTTGATGCCATCCATGCGTTGTTGTACCTCGCTACGGGTGAGGAAACGTGAGGTACTTCCGGGGAACCCCATAATCATGGCATAGTCACCCTCTTGCAAACCACGGATAGAGACGCTCAGGTGCTTGGGAGTCTTCAGGGGGACATTCTTTTCACTATATACAGCCGGCTCGCCATTGGCATCGGCATAGATGCGAAACATACTGAAATCGCCCGTATGACGCGGCCACATCCAGTTGTCGGTTTCGCCACCAAACTTACCTACCGACGAAGGGGGAGCTGCCACCATGCGCACATCGGAATAGACCTTCTTATAGAAAAGGTAAAATCGGTTTCCTGCATAGAAGGGGAGTGCCTGCGCTTCGATGCCCGGCTTATCCTTGTATTCGCTTATGGCCAATTGCCGATTGGCAAATTTGCGGAGGAAGGGACTTCCAAGTGCCTCCAGTTCGCTCACTTCACCACGCTCTACGCATGCGTTGATACTATCGGTCACGTCCACAATTTTTTCCACAAATGTAAAAGTCAATCCTGGTGTAGGAATCTCCTCCTTGCGGCTCATTGCCCAAAAGCCATCGGCCAGATAATCGTGCTCTTCAGAGCTGTGTTGCTGGATGGCTCCGTATCCACAATGATGATTGGTGAGGATTAGTCCTTCACCCGAAACAATCTCACCCGTACATCCACGACCAAAGATACCTACGGCATCCTTCAAGGCCGGATTGGTTACACTGTAAATATCTTCGGCTTCCAACCGCAACCCTTGCTTTTTCATCTGGTCAGTTAAATGTTGCTCTTTCATCATCTGGAGCAACCACATACCCTCGTCGGCTTGCACGGAAGAAAAGGCAAGTGCCGAAACAAGAGTCAGACAAAGTTTCATTTTTTTCATAGTTATTTTCTCCTTTTTTGATTATTGCATTTTCATTGGGTGCAAAAGTACAATATTTCCACCAATACAGAAAGAAGAGAATGTATTTCCTAATGTAAATTCATTGCTATAAAAACATAAAAAACGCTAACGGGACACACTTTTCGTTGCAACTACGGAGAATAGATTGTATTTTTGTGTCACCTTTCGGACATAAACGTACTATACTATTAGAGAAAGATGAATAAAAAGCTGTTATTGCCAGTGTGCTTCGCTTGTTTGTTCTCCGCGTGCGCTTCGTATCGCGTGGAAGGAACAACCAATGTGCCCACTTTGGACGGACAACGGCTTTATCTGAAGGTACCTCATCAAGACGCCATCGTTGACCTCGACTCGTGCGAAGTGATACACGGGATCTTCCGCATGGACGGTGAAGTGGATTCCGTCACTTTCGGGGCTATCTACATAGGCGGAGAAAGTCTGATGCCCGTAGTGGTAGAAAAAGGAAAGATTAAAATCAGCATTGAGAATTCAGGGTTACAAGTGAGTGGTACTCCATTAAATGAACGCCTCTACGGATTCATCAAGAACAAGAATTTGCTTGAACAACGCCTTTCTGACGTCCAACACAAACAGATACAACTGATAATGGAAGGGACCTCGGCCGACGAAGCCGAGAAAATGGCTCAAAGGGAAGGAGAGACTCTAGCGCAAGAGATGAACCGGCTAATAAGCGACTTTGTAATGGAGAATTTTGACAATCTGCTCTCCATACAGATATTCTCCATGTATTGCCAAAGCTTCCCGCAACCGACAATAACGCCTACAATACAGGAAATCTTAAACAAAGCACCAGATACATTCAAAGAAAATCCGTTCGTAAAAGAATACCTACGGTTAGCCAACGACGAGAAAAAAAAATAAAGAAAACATATCTAACTCAAAAGCGAAAATCTATCATGTGTCAAAGTTGAACGAGACACATGATAGATTTTATTTTATCAGTTGATTGATTTTCGCCAGACACTTGCAAACTTTTTCCCAAACGCACGATAAAAAAATTCCGTATATGGAAGAACCTTTTATTTGCTTACCAAATCTTTTTCTATAACATTGTACGCTTCTTCCAATGTAGCCTTTATATTCTCCGGCCCCTCGCACTTAGGAGGAATTGGTTTGTGGATGGTGAGAGTCAACGGATGAAAACGAACAAATCCTTTGTGAGTGCGGGGATAGACCTCGAACGAACCGGTAATAGTGACGGGCACAACGGGCAATTGCAATTGGTCAGCCAACTGAAAAGCACCTTTCTTGAACGGACTCATCTGTCCTGTATAAGTACGGCTTCCCTCGGGAAAAACCACTAACGAAGTTCCTCCTTGTAGGATACTGCGCGCACGGTCAATAGTGGCCTTTATTTTCTTAGGGCCAGACTTATCAACAAAAATATAACCGGCATCGTAGCTGGCACGCCCTATAAGAGGAGCATGGCGGAGAGATTGCTTCAGCATCCACTTAAAGTTGCGCCCCAAAAAGCCCAACACTAAGAAAATATCGAAAGCTCCCTGATGATTTGCAACAAAGACGTAAGAGGTTTTCTTGTCGATATGCTCATGTCCACGCACTTTTACAGGCAATAACAAGACGCGCAAAAACACTATACCCCACACTTTGGCAGGATAATATCCCCAAAAATGACCACCTCCCAACAAACAGCCTATACTGGTGACAAGCGCCGTCAGAATAGTGACTACCAACAACAAGGGAAGGGCTATGAACAACTGGTAGATGCAATACAATATTTTCATGCTATGATTTGTTTATGTTTATAGACGATGCAAAGATACAAATTGGATATTGAAAAACAAACAGATACTCTCTTTTTATTTATCAGCAATGTCCTATTTTACCACATCTCAGATTCATTTTACTTTTTTCGAGACAAAGTGATGACCGATATTTCGGGCCATGCACCAAATCGGTAAGGTATCATCACTGAACCAAGTCCCGTGTTGACATACAAACTTTGCGCCCCTTCAGTGTAAAGACCACCCCATTCGGGATATATCCACGCTGAAGGTGAAAAGTTACCCAAGCGGAATTGCATGGCATGAGTGTGACCGGAGAGCATCAGCTGGATATCCGTTTCGGGCAACACCCGACGACGCCAATGACTGGGATCGTGACTGAGCAAGAGTTTGAACATCCCCTCCGTGCCACGTGTGGCACGCGGCAAATCACCCAAAGCTGGGAAAGGCGGCTTTCCATCATTTTCCACACCCACAATAGCAATGCTATCATTCCCTCGTCTGACAATCTGATTATCATTCAGCAACAAGCGCCACCCCATTTCCGCCTTACGACGCTTCAAATCGGCCAAGTTCTCGGCTTGCGCCCGTCGGCTCGGCCATTGGCGATAGGAACCATAATCGTGATTACCAAGGACAGAAAACACTCCATCGCGCGCCCTCAAATTTGAAAGAATTTCCTCCAAACCGTCCAATTCCGTAGCTTCATTGTTTACCAAATCACCCGTAAAAGCTATCAAATCGGGATTAAGGGCATTTATAATCTCCACTGCCCGATTCACTTCATTAGGATAGCGGGCAATAGTACCCAAATGAAAATCAGAAATCTGTACGATTCGGTAACCATCGAAAGCCTCGGGCACATCGGAGTGAGCGAAAGCCACTTCCTTCACTTCGAAACGACGCCATCCGCAAATGCATCCATAAAGAATAATGTAGGCTCCTATGCAAGCAAGCAACAAGCCCAATGAATTGCACACCGTCTCCACTGGCCACCTCAGAAAGACACCCACCAAAGGCAAACGCCCAATCATGCCCATCGACTTGCCCAACAATGAAAAGATGACAAACAGACATTTGGGTACAACCAATGCCAAGAATGCCATCATATAGATACCCGTGAGGGTCACTCGCAGAGATGTGAAATTGTCGCCAAACATAAGACAAACAAGCGAGAAGGTAAGCAATACTGAAGGAAACCAATGTAACCACCGAAGCCAACGATGGCGGAGAGTTCGAGGCTTTACAAAGCGGAAATAAATATAGGCATCGGGAAGCCAAAGGAGAAATATCAGAAGAAAGAAAATCCTGTGTATCATACAGTTTAATTCAATTTGTTGATAATTTAATTAAAGTAAGTGTCTGAGAAATTTCCCCATGTCGGCCTCAGAAAATCCTCTACGGGCAGCATAATCGGTCAACTGTTCGTTCGAGATTTTTCCGACGGAGAAATAATGTGCTTCCGGATGAGCCATCATCAAACCACTCACCGATGCATGAGGTAGCATAGCTCCGTTTTCGGTAAGGTGCAAGCCAATGTCAGTCATCTGTAGCATTTCATCCAACAAAAAATTCACTGACTGGTCAGGCAATGAAGGATAACCCACGGCCGGACGGATACCTTGAAATTCCTCACGATGCAACTGGGCGACGGTCAATCGCTCATCGGGTGCATATCCCCACATTGAACGGCGCACATATTCGTGCAAGACTTCAGCCGTAGCTTCGGCCAATCGATCGGCCAATGTCTGCACAAGCAATCGCCTGTATGAATCATCGGGAAAAAGTGTTTCCATCCGACCATCAACCGTGGTGGCAAACACTCCCACACAATCCTTCACTCCTAATGAAAAGGGACGGACAAAATCACTCAAGCAAAGGAAAGGGCCTCCAAAATTGACGCTCATTTGTTGTCTGAGCAAAGGAAGACGAAAACCATCGAGCAATAAATCATCTCCATCTGAATTGGCTTCACAAAGGCGACACAAGGCTTTGGTACGAAAATCTCCATCAAGATGCGCCAACATTCGGCTGGCTTCCTTGAAAAGTTGCATGGCCTCAGATGCCTGCAACCTCTCTTCTTCAGGAAACGAAGCCAACCACAAAGCGCGGCACGAATCGCATCCATGCACATCGGCAATGGAAGCAAAGCGCGGAGGAAATCCCCAAGCATGAAAAAAATAAATCCAATTGATATACCCTGCCACTTCATGAATGGCATAGGTAAAAAGTTGCTTTCTCATCAAAGCTATCAGAAGAAGAGGAAACAATAAGGTTACCTGTCAAACTCCAACCATTGGCCACGCACTTGGTCGTTGACTTCGCCATTGGCATATACCGACTGACCATTGACAAACGTCTGCTCCACCCGCCAGCGATAGGAATGTCCCTCCATGGGACTCCAGCCACATTTGCTCAAGATGGTGTCTGCCGTCACCGTCCAAGGGACATCCGGACGTACAAGCACCAAATCGGCTTTATATCCGGGTCGCAAATATCCGCGCTCCTTTATCTGAAATAGACGAGCGGGAGCATGACACATTTTTTCCACTAACATGGGAAGATCCAACACACCCTCGTCCACCAACTCCAGCATAGTCACGAGCGAAAATTGCACCATCGGCATACCCGACACGGCTTTCAGACAACCGCCTTGCTTTTCAGTAAGGAGATGAGGAGCATGATCGGTACCTACGACATCTATCCGTCCGTCCGCCAAAGCCATGCGAAGAGCCTTACGGTCAGTTTCTGCCTTGATGGCCGGATTACATTTGATACGTGTGCCCAAATGGGCATAATCGTTTTCAGTAAAATAGAGATGAGCCACACAAGCTTCGGCCGTGATGAGTTTTTCTCCCGTCAAAGGAGTGGGAGAGAAGAGGTCAAGTTCGCGAGCTGTACTCACGTGGGCAATGTGCAGACGTGCGCCAGTTTCTTTAGCCAAACGCACGGCTTGCGACGTAGATTGGAAACAAGCCTCTTCGCTACGGAGTACAGGATGATATTTCACATCAGGGTCTTCTCCATATTGAGCTTTCAGGGCTTCTGTATTGGCCTGTATGATTGATTGGTCTTCACAATGAGCCATGATGAGCATACCGGCTTCGGAAAATATCTTCGTCAAAGCTTCCTGCTTGTCCACCAACATGTTGCCGGTACTCGACCCCATAAAGAGTTTCACACCACATACACGCCGTTTGTCCAAAGAAGGCAAAAGTTGTGCATTGTCGTTGGTTACGCCGAAGAAGAAAGAATAATTCACCCGACTCTTCTTGCCCGCATCAACAAATTTGGCATCGAGTGTCTCCAAAGAGGTCGTTTGTGGCACAGTGTTGGGCATATCCATATAAGAAGTGACTCCACCAGAGGCTGCCGCCCGACTCTCGCTCTCCATATCGGCCTTGTGGGTAAGGCCCGGGTCGCGGAAATGTACATGGTCATCAATCACACCAGGCAACAGATACATGCCCGAAGCATCAATCTCGACATCACACGGCACATCAGAAATCCCCTCCGAAGAAAGGACCTCGGCAATGCGTTCGTCTTCAATAATCAGATGCCCCTTGAAACAAGCACCCTCATTCACGAGGGTGGCATTACGAATGATTGTTCTCATCAGTTGTCTGTCGGTTTAGGATATTTCTTGAACCAACCGTCCCAACGCAGGCGCATCACACCAAACATGGCTTCGCTGAAAATTCCTCCACTCATTTTGGAAGTACCCAACTCGCGGTTGATGAAGATAACGGGCACTTCCTTTATCTTGAAACCACATTTGTAAGTGGTATATTTCATCTCGATTTGGAAAGCGTATCCCTTGAAGCGGATTTCATCAAGATTGATGGTCTCCAACACCCGGCGACGATAACACTTGAATCCTGCCGTTGTGTCGTGGATGTTCACACCCGTGATGAAGCGCACATACTTGGATGCATAGTAGCTCATGAGCACGCGCCCCATAGGCCAGTTCACCACATTCACTCCACTGACGTAACGTGAGCCGATAGCCAAATCGTATCCATCGTCGGCACAAGCCGAATAAAGGCGAGGAAGGTCGTTAGGGTTATGAGAGAAGTCAGCATCCATCTCGAACACATAGTCATACTTGTGTTCGATAGCCCATTTGAAGCCGGTGATGTAAGCCGTACCCAAGCCGAGCTTGCCCGTGCGCTCAATCATAAAGAGACGGTCAGGAAACTCCGCCTGCAACTTCTTCACAATAGCGGCCGTCCCATCGGGCGAACCGTCTTCGATTACCAGAATGTGGAAACACTTCTCCAAGCCAAAGACGGCACGGATGATATTCTCGATGTTTTCCTTTTCATTATAGGTGGGGATAATGACAATGCTATCTGATGCGGCCATATATCTATTATATATTTCTTTATTATATTTTACCCATTCGTTTATTCAACGCACAAAGTTATGAAATATCAATCAAATATACGAACTCTTAACGTGAATTAACTTCAAATAAAGAAAAAATAGTAAAAAAGGGGCAGCTTTTCACAAAGACACCCCCTGCTTTTCTTTTATAAAAGAAATCATATTCTTTTACGATCTAGGCATATTATTCAATTAAAGAACTTTCTTGTAAAGATCAAGGATGATTTCCTCAGTCACTTCACGCGGATTACCCGGTGTGCAGACATCGGCAAAAGCAGACTTCGCCAACTTGGGAAGGTCTTCTTCCTTGATACCAATTTCGGTCAAGTGCTGAGGAATGCCTACACGGATAGAGAGCTGACGTACGGCATCGCATGCAGCAGCTGCGGCTTCTTCCTTAGTTATACCGTCCTTATAGACGTTCATAGCCTTGGCAATGTCCACATACTTGTCGAGAGCTGCCGGTGCGTTGAACTCCATGATAGTGGGGAGCAACAGGGCATTGGCCACACCATGAGGAATATCGAAAATAGCACCCAACGGATGAGCCATACCATGAACAACGCCCAAACCTACGTTAGAGAAAGCCATACCGGCAATGTACTGAGCCACGGCCATACCGTTGCGTGCCTCGGCATTGTTCGGTTCGTTTACGGCTGTTTCCAAATAGCGGGCAATCATTTCGATGGCTTTGATTTCGAACATGTCACTCATCTCCCAAGCGCCCTTGGTGATAAGACCTTCGATGGCATGAGTCAAAGCATCAAGACCTGTAGAAGCGGTCAGACTCTTGGGCAAAGTGTACATCAATTCGGCGTCAACGATAGCGATGGCAGGTATGTCGTTGGGGTCAACGCACACCATCTTCTTCTCGTTCTCCTCGTCGGTAATCACATAGTTGATTGTCACCTCGGCAGCTGTACCTGCGGTTGTGGGCAGAGCAATGATGGGCACAGATTTTTTCTTGGTAGGAGCCACACCCTCAAGCGAAACCACATCGGCAAATTCGGGATTGTTGGTAATGATACCGATGGCCTTTGAAGTGTCAATAGAAGAACCACCACCGATAGCCAGAATGAAGTCGGCACCCGACTCGGCAAAAGCCTTCACACCAGCGTTCACATTGCTCACCGTGGGGTTAGGCTTGATTTCGCTGAACACCACGTAAGGGATATTGGCAGCTTCCAACACCTTCAACACCTTGTCGGCCACACCAAACTTCAACAAATCCTTATCTGTAGCAACAAATGCTTTATTCAAACCCAATCTCTTGATTTCCTGAGGCAACACTTCGCGTGCTCCGGGGCCGAAGTATGAAACTTCGTTCAATACGAATCTATTAATCATAGCTTTTTCTTAATGTTAATAATGATATTAGAATAAAACGACGCAAAGTAACAAATAATTTTTCATATACGGCGCAATCTGTTTTATGTTCTTCAACATATTTTCGGGAAAGTCGGCCAAATACTTTTCCAATTGAAAAAAGTGTTGTATTTTCGCAGCTGCTAAATCATTCTGAAATCTTCGTTTGAGGATGAGGGAGGTTCAGCCTTGGGATAAGGCAGGCTTAGCCCTGAGTTAAGGTAAGCTTAACCCTGGCCTAAGGGTGGCGGATTTTTTAGCAGGTCAGAAAAAAATTATTTCCCCGCAGGAGAGAAAAAAATATAAAGGTAATATCAAGGTTATGAAGAAATACATATCTCCCGGATCGTGGTTTTCTTTTGAATACCCCGACACTTGGCACGAGTTTGAAGACGAAGCTGGCAGCTTCCTCTTTTACAACCCCAATTCATGGACGGGCAATTTCCGCATTTCGGCGGTTATGGACAACTCGCCCGACTTTGCCCGCAATGCCTTGCGCGACGAGTTGGCACAATACTCCGACGCCAAATTGGTGACCATCGGACGCCACGAATTTGCCTATAGTCGCGAGACTTTCCAAGAGGGCAACGAATGGTACACTTCGCATTTCTGGGTGACGGGATACAAGCAGATGGCCGTCTATGCCACCTTCACGTGCGCCAAAGGTTCGCCGATTGAAGAAGCCAAGCAGACAATAGCTTCGCTCTATCTGATGAACCCCAACAAACCTCAGTGTCACGAGGTTATCCCCGTCAGGCTGATGGAGATATCCCTCATCAACGAAGCCTACGAGCGCACTCAGAAGGAGGTGAAGCAGGAATTGAAGAAGGATTTCTCGGCCGTAGATGTTGCCACGGGCATAGCCAACTTGCAACGTTTGGTGGACGAGGGAAAGATGAAACTGAATCCACACACGATTGACCGTCTGGCGCTTGTGCTCGGATGTTTCCTTACCGACGAACTGGACGGAGTGGAGTGGGTGAGTGTCATCGACGGACGCAACGAGTATCCAGCCCTCAGCATGAACGGACAAGTGGTGAATCCGACGGAAAGATTGGCCACCTACATTACCCGACAAGGGAAATGCGATTTGCGTGAGGTGTACGAAGAACTGATGAAATAAAAAAGATTGACAACCTATTTTAAGGAACAATGGCAAACCCCATTCTACAAGTAGAAAATCTGACGAAATCCTTCGGCGACCTCGTGCTCTTCAGCGACATCTCCTTCGGCATGGCCGAGGGGCAACGAGTGGGTCTTATCGCCAAGAATGGTAGCGGAAAGACGACCTTATTAAATATACTCTCGGGCAAAGAGGGATACGACGAGGGAAAAATCACCTATCGGCGCGACGTGCGCGTGGGTTATCTCGAGCAATCGCCCGTCTATCCCGCCGAACTCACCGTATTGGAAGCCTGTTTTTGGCAAGCAAGCCCCGTCACCCAACTCATCAAAGAATACGAACGATGCATGGAGACGGACGGCAATCCGGGCCTTGAAGAACTGCTTGCCCGTATGGAGCATGAAAAGGCATGGGATTACGAACGGAGAATCAAGCAAATCCTCTCACAACTGAAAATCCGCGATTTCGACCAACCCGTCGGACAACTTTCGGGCGGACAACTCAAGCGTGTGGCACTGGCCAACGCACTCATCACCGAACCCGATTTCCTCATACTGGACGAACCGACCAACCACCTCGATTTGGAAATGACCGAGTGGCTCGAAGAATACTTGCGACGCGGAAACCTCACCCTGCTGATGGTGACACACGACCGGTACTTCCTCGACCGTGTGTGCTCGGAAATCATCGAAATAGACAATCGTCAGGTATATGGTTACAAAGGGAATTACAGTTATTACCTCGAAAAACGGCAAGAGCGTATCGACGCAACCAATCTCGAAATAGCCCGTGCCAATAACCTCTATCGCACCGAGCTCGACTGGATGCGACGCCAACCACAAGCACGCGGACACAAGGCACGCTACCGCGAAGAAGCCTTCTACGAACTGGAGAAGGTGGCCAAGCAACGCATCGAAAATCGCAACGTGAACCTACAGATGAAAGCCTCGTATATAGGTTCAAAAATATTTGAAGCTGACCATCTGTGCAAACGTTGGGGAGACCTCGTTATTCTCAACGATTTCAGCTACACCTTTGCCCGATACGAAAAGATGGGCATTGTAGGAAACAATGGTACAGGAAAGTCCACCTTCATCAAGATGCTGATGGGATTGGTCAATCCCGATAGCGGGACGATAGATATCGGAGAAACAGTGCGTTTCGGATACTATTCTCAAGAAGGACTTCAATTCGATGAACAAATGAAGGTCATCGACGTGGTGCGCGAAATTGCAGAGATTGTAGAGTTAGGGAATGGCCAACGCCTCACCGCTTCACAATTCCTCCAACACTTTCTGTTCACACCCGAAACACAGTATAGTTATGTTTACAAACTCAGTGGTGGTGAACGGCGCCGGCTATACCTCTGTACGGTACTGATGCGCAACCCCAATTTCCTGGTGCTGGACGAGCCGACGAACGACCTCGACATCGTCACCCTACAAATTCTTGAAGAGTATCTGAGCCACTTCAAGGGGTGCGTCATTGTGGTCAGCCACGACCGTTACTTCATGGACAAGGTAGTTGACCATCTGCTTGTCTTCCAAGGGCAAGGCGACATCCGCGATTTCCCCGGCAACTATAGCCGCTATCGCGAGTGGAAGGAAGAGCGTAAGCAACTTGAACGCGAAGCCACCAAACCCAAAGAAAAGGAAGAAATGCGCCACAAGGCTCCGCAAACCGAGCGCAAGCGAATGACATTCAAAGAGAAGCGCGAATTCGAGCAACTCGAGCAGGATATAGCAGCTTTGGAGGCAGAAAAGGAAGAGATAGAAACCGCTCTTTGTAGCGGCACACTCAGCGTGGACGAACTGACCGAAAAATCCAAGCGTCTGCCCCTGCTCACCGATGAATTGGAGGAGAAAACCATGCGGTGGTTCGAATTGGGAGAAATTGAAGGATAATTTTATTCAAGAGTTGTTTGGGAGGGGCAATTATAATTTGTATCTTTGCAACCCTTTTTTTCCGACTTATAAATAACGAACATATTATGGCAACCCCTCAAAGAACATCGCGCAACACGCGCAAGACACCCGCCGCACCAGCCACCGGCGAATATGGCCACCTGCAACCACAAGCCCCCGAATTGGAGGAGGTGGTATTGGGTGCACTGATGATTGAAAGCGATGCCTATTCACAAGTGAGCGACATATTGAAGCCCGAGTCGTTTTACGAGCACCGTCACCAATTGCTCTATCGCGCCATCACGACGTTGGCCCTGCAACAGAAACCCATCGATATCCTGACGGTGACCGAGCAATTGCGTTCTACTGGTGATCTTGAAGAGGCAGGAGGTCCCTTCTACATCACCCAACTGAGCGGTAAGGTGGCCTCCAGTGCCCACATCGAATATCATGCACGAATCATCGCCCAGAAGCATTTGGCACGCGAACTCATCACCTACACAAGCACCATACAGACAAAGGCGTTTGACGAGACACAAGACGTGGACGATCTGATGCAAGAGGCCGAAGGAAAGCTCTTCGAAATCTCGCAACAGAACATGAAGAAGGACTACACGCAGATTGACCCCGTCATTCAAGATGCCTACGAAATGTTGCAGAAAGCCGCCGCCCGCACCGATGGTCTCAGCGGATTGGAAAGTGGCTTCCATGCCTTGGACAAGATGACCAGCGGATGGCAAAATTCCGACCTCATCATCATTGCCGCCCGTCCGGCCATGGGTAAGACGGCATTTGTGCTATCTATGGCCAAAAACATTGCCGTCACCAACCGTGTGCCCGTAGCCATGTTCTCGCTTGAAATGAGCAACGTCCAACTGGTGAACCGTCTCATTGTGAATGTGTGCGAAATTCCTGGTGAAAAAATCAAGAGCGGACAACTTGCCCCCTACGAGTGGGGACAGCTCGACTATCGTCTGAAGGACCTCATGGGTGCCCCTCTCTACGTCGATGACACCCCCTCGCTCAGTGTCTTCGAGTTGCGCACCAAAGCCCGCCGACTCGTGCGCGAACATGATGTGAAGATTATCATCATCGACTACCTCCAGTTGATGAATGCCTCGGGTATGAGCTACGGTAGCCGACAAGAAGAGGTGTCAACCATCTCGCGTTCACTCAAGGGATTGGCCAAGGAGTTGAACATCCCCATCATCGCTCTCTCACAGCTCAACCGTGGAGTGGAGCAACGCGATGGAAACGATGGCAAACGCCCCCAGTTGAGCGACCTCCGCGAATCAGGAGCCATCGAGCAGGATGCCGACATGGTGTGCTTCATCCATCGTCCTGAATACTACAAAATCTATCAGGATGACAAAGGACGCGACTTGCGTGGCATGGCCGAAATCATCATTGCCAAACACCGTAATGGTGCCGTAGGTGATGTACTCCTCCGCTTCCGTGGCGAATATGCCCGTTTCCAGAACCCCGATGACGATAGCATCATCCCCATGCCTGGTGAAGCACAGATGGTCGGGTCGCGCATGAACGACCGTGGAGGCTCCGATGTGCCACCTCCACCACCTCCTCCTGCTTCCGACATGCCCTTCGGTGCAGGCCCCGTAGATGCACCGCCACCATTTTAAGCCCCCGCACGTCTGACATTTTTTATCACGTGTCCGCCTTCGGTTTATCAGCTGATTAACACAGGTTCGGACACGTGATATTTTCTTCTCGCACACAAGGAGAAACTCCCTTGTAGGCAAAAAAATATCCCCATACATCCAAGAAGCCATCCCTTTATTGACAGAAAGGATGCAAAACGTTTGTATATCTCCACAAAACTCCGTACCTTTGCGCGTCTTTTTAAGAAGGAAATATATAATAATAACATACGCGTATGAATATATCTTATAATTGGCTCAAAGAATACGTGAGCTTTGACATGACACCCGAAGAGGTGTCGGCCGCACTGACCTCCATCGGCCTTGAAGTAGGTTCGGTAGATGAGGTGCAGAGCATCAAGGGCGGTCTTGAAGGCATTGTGATTGGCGAGGTGCTCACTTGCGAAGAGCACCCCAATAGTGACCACATGCACGTGACCACCGTAAATCTCGGAAGCAGAGAACCCGTACAGATTGTGTGCGGTGCACCCAACGTAGCAGCTGGGCAAAAAGTGGTGGTAGCCACATTGGGTACCAAGTTGTACGATGGCGACGAATGCTTCACCATCAAGAAATCGAAACTCCGCGGTGTGGAGTCTAACGGTATGATTTGCGCCGAGGATGAAATCGGTATCGGCACCAGCCATGATGGCATCATCGTACTTCCCGCCGACGCCGTACCTGGCACACCCGCCAAGGATTACTATGGCATCAAGAGTGACTACGTTATCGAAGTCGATATCACTCCCAACCGTGCCGACGCTTGTTCACACTACGGTGTGGCCCGCGACCTCTACGCCTGGCTCGTCCAGCAGGGCAAGGAGACATCTCTGACACGTCCCTCGTGCGACGCTTTTTCTATCGACAACAACGAATTGCCCATCGCTATCCGCGTGGAGAATACCGAGGCTTGTCCCCGCTACGCAGGTGTCACCGTGAAAGGTGTGACCGTGAAGGAAAGCCCCGAATGGTTGCAAAACAAGTTGCGCCTTATCGGCCTGCGTCCCATCAACAACATTGTCGATATCACCAACTACATCCTCCACGCCTACGGGCAACCCCTCCACACCTTCGATGCCGACAAGATTAAGGGCGGCACCGTGGTGGTGAAGACTATGCCCGAAGGCACACCCTTCGTCACCCTCGACGAGGTGGAGCGCAAGCTCTCTGACCGCGACCTGATGATCTGCAACGCCGAAGAGCCTATGTGCATCGGTGGTGTGTTCGGAGGTCTTGAATCAGGCACTACGGAGGAGACAAAGAACGTCTTCCTCGAAAGCGCCTACTTCAATCCCACATCCATCCGTAAGAGTGCACGTCGCCATGGCCTCAGTACCGACGCCAGCTTCCGTTTCGAGCGCGGTATCGACCCCAATGGTTGCATCTACGCACTGAAGCAAGCCGCCTTGTTGGTGAAAGAGTTGGCCGGAGGTACCATCTCCATGGAGCTGACCGACGTATATCCCAACCCCATCAACGATTTCCGCGTAGAGCTTGACTACAGCTACGTGAACATGTTAGCCGGCAAAGACATCCCTGCCGACACGGTGAAGAGCATTGTCACTTCACTGGAGATGAAGATTGTGGACGAAACCGCCGAGGGCATCACCTTGGAAGTGCCCGCCTACCGTGTGGACGTCCAGCGTCCGTGCGACGTGGTGGAGGACATCCTGCGCATCTATGGCTACAACAACGTTGAAATCCCCACAACCCTGAAGTCGAGCCTCACCACCAAGGGCGAAGCCGACAAGAGTCACAAGTTGCAAAACCTCGTGGCCGAACAATTGGTAGGTTGCGGATTCAACGAAATATTGAACAACTCACTCACCGCATCGGCCTACTACGACGAGCTGGAGACATATCCCGCCAAGAACCTGGTGCGCCTGATGAACCCCTTGAGCAACGACCTGAACGTGATGCGTCAGACACTCCTCTTCGGTGGATTGGAGAGTATCATGCACAATGCCAACCGCAAGAGTGCCGACCTGAAATTTTTCGAGTTCGGAAATTGCTACAGCTACAATGCCGAGAAGAAGAACGACGAAAAGGTGCTTGCCCCCTACACCGAGCAGAGCCTCATGGGCCTTTGGGTGACAGGTAAGCGCGTGAACAACTCGTGGGCACATGCCGACGAGGCCACATCGGTATTCGAGCTGAAAGCCTATGTGCTCAACATCTTCGCCCGCCTCGGTTTGAACCTGGGCACCGTAGTATTCGGCACACTTGCCAACGACATCTTTGCCAACGCCATCACCATCCACACCCGTGGAGGCAAACTCCTGGCCACCATCGGCATCATCACCAGGAAGATTCAGCGCAAGTTCGACATCGACAACGAAGTCTATTACGCCGAGCTCAACTGGAAGGAACTGATGCGTGCCATCAAGAACCAGAAGGTAAGTTACAAAGAGCTGAGCAAATACCCCGCCGTGAAGCGCGACCTTGCCCTGCTCATCGACAAAGCCGTACAGTTTGCCGACATTGAGAAGATTGCCTACGAATCAGAGAAGAAGCTCCTGAAGGAAGTCGCCTTGTTCGATGTCTATGAAGGCAAGAACCTCGAAGCAGGCAAGAAGAGCTATGCCGTCAGCTTCCTCCTCCAAGACGAGAATGCCACGCTCAACGACAAGCAGATTGACAAAATCATGAGTAAAATCATCGCCAACCTGGAAAAC
>JAFXDG010000087.1 GCA_017521285.1 Bacteroidaceae bacterium
GTATCGGTGCTCAATTGATACTTTTTTGCACAAGCATACATACTCATGCCAGAAGAATAATAGTCACGAAGAATCGACAAACGTTCTTCTTCACTGTAACGATGATGTTTCGTACTCATAGATATTACACATTTATTTATTGTTTGTAAATGTGTCTACCTATATCAGTATAAGACACTAACTCAAACGACCAACGTTGTAATGTGCTATAGCCATCGTCTCAACGTATAAACGCATCAACCTTTCAACGAATAGTCGCATCAACGCCGAACGTTTCAACGAATAAGCCTCTCAACGTTTCAACGTCGAACGAATAAACGAAAACATGTTTTCCAACATATTCCACAAAATTCTTCCCTCTTCGTTTTTCATTCTTAAATTAAATTCCGTATCTTTGCCATGTAAAATTTAAAGTTCAACTTTAAAATTGTCGGCCGCATGAATAACCAATTGATTGAAAGAGACTTGTTGCAATCAATAAAGAAAGCATTTCGCTACTTTTCAGTACTTACGTTGACAGGTCCACGACAATCTGGCAAAACGACCTTATGCCGGAAATTATTTGCAGAGCTTCCATATTATAACTTGGAAGATGCGGCCACATTGGCAGCCATGCAACAAGATCCGAAAGCTTTTCTGAATAAGCATCGCGAAGGTATGATTATTGATGAAGCACAACGTTTTCCCGAAGTATTTTCATATCTGCAAGTACAGGTAGATGAACAACGCATGGCAGATAGTGCTGAACAGCAAAAGTACATTGTCACCGGTAGTGCCAATTTCACATTGATGCAACAAGCCGCACAATCTATGGCAGGGAGAACCGCTGTACTGACACTTTTGCCATTGTCAACGCAAGAGATAAACAGAATAGCCCCAACCTGTACTACTGATATGCGCATTTTACGAGGTGGATATCCTGCTATTTGGAAAACGGATGACGAAGGACGTGAAATCCTGTTGGGCAATTACTATACAACATATGTAGAACGTGATTTGCGAAATATGATAAACATCAAGAACCTTAGCCAATTCCATACCTTTATCCGCCTGTGTGCCGGACGTATAGGCAGTGAATGTAGTGCTTCGTCCTTAGCGGTGGAAGTGGGTGTCAGTGTGCCTACTATCCAATCATGGTTAAGTATTTTAGAGGCTTCTTATGTTGTATATAGGCTTCATCCTTATTATGCAAATATAGGAAAAAGGTTGACCAAGACCCCAAAACTATATTTTTATGATACCGGGCTTGCCGCTTGGCTGATGGGTATCCGTACAGAAGAGCAATTGGCCATTCATCCATTGCGTGGCAACCTGTTTGAGAATATGGTCATCAACGATTTTTATAAACGTGGATACAACTGTGGTGAACGGGTTGAACTCTATTTTTATCGCGACCAAGGGCAACATGAAGTCGATTTGTTACAAGTCGCAGCTGACGGAAAGATTTGTGCGTACGAAATCAAGTCGGGAAAAACTTTCCGTACCGATTATTTTGATGGCCTGCATTACTTGCAAAAGGTATTGGGCGACCGTTTGTCCGGTACGTGTGTCCTCTATGATGGTGAACAAGAATTGCATCAACAGTATGATGCATATTGCCATTATACACATTGTGAATGAGTAGAGAGTTATTTGTAAATATTTCACTCTTCCAACTTCCCCAAAAGTAAAAGCCCCCTCAATCCCCCCAAAGGGTGGAGTACAACGCGTATCATAGCACGTATATAGCGCATCACAGATGCTTATATTCATGACTTCTGCGTTGCAAACGCAGAAGGGCGGGTAAACAGAGACCGTTAGTTTTGCATAAAGGAGGGCTTGTCCTATTAAGGGAGGCTATATCTTCAGTGGTTGGAGCGAAATTCCCGAAACAATGCCAGCCAAGGATGTGACGGTTGAAGGTTCATTCACTGTAGATGGTATAGAATATGTCGTCGATAATCGTCTGGTAGATGTTTACAGCTTGCAAGGCGTGATGTTGAAGCGTCAAAAACCCGTGGAAGATTTGGAAAAAGAATTTCCCACAGGTATCTATATCGTTAATGGAAAGAAGATGGTGATGAAATAGTTCACTATATCCATTAACGTCTGAATAACAAACTCCGCTCGCGAACCGAACAAATACAGTTCGCGAGCGGAGTTAATACTGTTCAGAAGAATGGTAATCATTCCTTTGTAAGACTTGGTATTCTTCCGACTGAAGGATTATCATTCCTCTTGTTTTTCCGTTGTGTGTGATGTGATCACTCCCTCGTATCTGCTCCCCACATCATTTTTTCGCGTAGGGTGTGAAAGAATTGGTATCCGTTGCGTTTGACTACGCGGGTGTTGAAGGGGGCACGGCGGATGGTGATGCGTGTCTCTTCGCTACACGTTTCGCTTCGTCCGTCGATGGCAATGAGGAAGTTGTGGCTCCGGCTGCTCACTTCCAAGGTGATTTCCCAATCGTCTCTTACCACAATGGGGCGCACGTTCAAACTGTGTGGCGCTACGGGAGTGATGGCAAATGTGCCTGTACGGGGTACCATGATGGGGCCTCCTACACTCAGCGAATAGGCTGTAGAGCCGGTGGGAGTGGCTACGACCAGTCCGTCGGCTTGGTAAGTGGTCAGATAGTTGCCGTTGATGCTTGTGCGGATGGCAATCATAGATGAGGTGTCGCGTTTCAATACGGCGATTTCGTTCAGTGCAAAGGGGTATTCCTTCAATCGGTCGCCTTCGGTGGAGACGTGGAGGGTGGCGCGCTCTTCCACCTGATATTGTCCGTCGATGATGTCGCGCACGGCATCGTCTATCTCTTCGGGGCGTACGTCGGTGAGGAAGCCCAATCGTCCGGTGTTCACTCCCAAGATGGGGATGCCCCGGTGACCGATACGGCTGGCCGTGCGCAGGAAGGTGCCATCGCCACCCATGCTGATGGCCATATCGGCGCTGAAGCTTTCGTTTCCTCCTATCAGACCGTCGGGGGTTAACTTCATGCCAAGTTTCTTGGTCAGGAAGCGGTGAAAGTCTTCGTCCATGTACACTTCGCTTCCATGCGCTTGCAACAGGTTGACGATGTGTTCGGCATGAGCCGACTTTTTGGCTTGATATGTGTTTCCGAAGAGGGCAAATCTCATGTTCGTAGCTGTTAGATTATTAAAATTCTTTATCTTTTTGCGGCAGATGTATGTCAATTCACGAAGATATGTTATTTTTGCATCATCTAATCCGAGCGCAAAAGTGCGACTTTTTTTTTAATTGAACAAGAAAATGACGAAGTTAAGTGTAAACATCAATAAAGTAGCCACCATACGCAATGCTCGTGGGGGAAATAATCCCGACATTTTGAAGGTGGCTCAGGATTGTGAAGAGTTCGGTGCCGACGGCATTACGGTGCATCCTCGTCCCGACGAGCGCCACATACGTTATGCCGACGTGGTGAATTTGCGTCCGTTGTTGCGCACCGAGTTCAATATCGAGGGCTATCCTTCCAAAGAGTTTATGGATCTGGTGCTGAAGGTGAAGCCCCATCAGGTTACATTGGTGCCCGATGCTCCTGACCAGATAACCTCCAATGCAGGATGGGACACGGTGGCTCATCAGAGTTTCCTGACTGAGGTGGTGGGCGAATTCAATGATGCGGGTATCCGTACATCGTTGTTTGTGGGCACAACTCCCGGCTTTATCGAATATGCCGCAAAGATTGGTGCCGACCGTGTGGAGCTTTATACCGAGCCGTATGCGGCCGCTTATGCCAAGAACCGTGAGGAAGCCATTGCTCCTTTTGTGGAAGCTGCGCGTGTGGCCCGTTCGTTGGGATTGGGATTGAATGTGGGACACGACCTCAGTCTGGAAAACTTGCAATATCTGCACGAACAGATTCCTTGGGTGGACGAAGCCAGCATTGGCCATGCACTTATCTGTGACGCCCTCTATATGGGATTGCAACAAACCATCCTTGCCTACAAGAAATGCCTGTCTTGATGGGATGTGTGTGTCTATATACCTTAATATAAATTAATAGTGATGAGAGAATTGTAAATAGTACATTGTAAACAGTAAATTGTAAATGATATGTTGACTACATTATTGATGGCTCAGGATGTGGCCGTACAAGCCGGTGAGGAAATGGTAACCGAAGTGATGACCGAAGCTGCCGTTGCTGAAATGAGTTTGTGGGATATGGCTTGCAAGGGTGGATGGATTATGATTGTCCTGGCCCTGCTTTCCGTGGTGTGTTTCTATATTTTTTTCGAGCGTCTGGCTGCTTTGCACAAGGCCGGCAAGGATGACCCTCTCTTTATGGAGCGCATCCGCGACTATATCCACACGGGCGACATCAAGTCGGCCGTCAACTATTGCCGTATGACCAACACGCCATCTGCCCGCATGATTGAAAAGGGCATCAGCCGCATGGGGCGTCCGGCAACCGATGTGCAGGCGGCTATCGAGAATGCGGGTAACTTGGAGGTGGCCAAGCTTGAGCGCCATTTGCCCGTGATGGCTACGATTGCCAGTGGCGCACCCATGATTGGTTTCCTCGGCACCGTGACGGGTATGGTACAAGCTTTTTGGGAGATGGCCAATGCCGGTAACAACATCGACATCACCCTTCTTTCCAGTGGTATCTATCAGGCTATGATTACCACCGTGGGAGGTCTGGTTGTGGGTATTGCCGCCATGTTTGCCTACAATTACTTGGTAGGAAAAGTAGATAATATTGTTAATGAAATGGAGGCCAAGACGCTTGCCTTTATGGATTTTGTGAATTAAGAATCTGTTGACAAGATACAAGTTGACAAGATACAAGGCCATGCGGCACTGGAAACTCGTCAACGCATCAACGCATCAACGATTAACGTATCAACGCATCAACGAATAATTATGGCACTAAAACGAAGAACCAAAATATCGCCTGAGTTCAGCATGGCTTCCATGACGGATATCATCTTCCTATTGCTGATATTCTTCATGATAACCTCCACTATGGTGTCACCCAATGCCATCAAGGTGCTCTTGCCTCAGGGTAGCCAGCAGACATCGGCCAAGCCGCTCACGCGCGTTATCATCGACAAGCAACTCAATTGCTACGTCGCCTTTGGCAATCAGGACGAAATGCCTGTCACATGGGAAGAATTGCCCGCATTCTTGCAGGATTGTGCGGCCAAGGAACCGGAAATGTATGTGGCGCTGTATGCCGACGAAACCATTCCTTATCGCGAGATTGTAAAAGTGTTGAATATTGCCAACGAGAATCAATTCAAGATGGTGTTGGCTACACGCCGCCCTGAGAAATAAGAGTTGACAAAGTGTAAGTTGACAAGATGCCAAGGCCATGCGGCACTGAAAACTCGTCAACCCGTCAACTCGTTAACTCGTCAACTGAAAAGTATGGACAACGATAATAAGAAAGAAAGAATAGTCGGTTTGTTGGGCACTTTGCTTGTGCATGGTGTGCTCTTCTTCCTGTTGTGGTTTCTGTTCATTCGGGCATCCGAGCCACAGGCAGAGAGCGGTGTGCCCGTCCTCTTGGGTACAGAATTGCTGGCTCAGGGAGGTGGCGACCGCTATGAAATGACTGAGGTGGATGTGCAACCTGTCCCGCAAGAAATTTCTGCCCAACCTGAAAATAATTTTTCTCAGGTAGGGGAGGAAATTCTCTCGCAGGATATGGAAGAAACCATCGCTATCGAGCAGAAGAAAGAGGATAAAAAGGAGGAAAATGTGTCTCCTGTGCAATCCGTTGAACAACCGACTCCTGAACCACCGAAAGAGAAGACCGAAGCCGAACTTCGTGCCGAAGCGGAGAAAGCTGCGGCAGAAGCCGCTGCCCGTAGCATTGCCGGTGCATTCGGTAAAGGAAACAGCATGAGCAATCGTGGGGAAGCTACTACGGGCGCTGGTATCCAAGGCTCAATCGAAGGAAATAGCGAAACGGGGAAAGTTGCGAGCACGGGTGGATATGGTTCCTTTGACCTTAATGGTCGTACATTGGGCGAAGGTGGGCTTCCGCGTCCGGCATACACCGTACAGGACGAAGGGCGTGTGGTGGTGACTATCATCGTAAACCCTGCCGGACAAGTGATTAGTGCAGAAATCCATCGTCGTACAAATACGGTAAATGCCACCCTTCGTAAAGCGGCCATTGATGCAGCGCGCAAGGCACGGTTCAATGCTGTGGATGGAGTAAACAACCAGAGTGGTACGATAACATATTACTTTAAACTGAAATAAGAAACATGAAAAACGTCCTTTTATTCTTGGCTGATGGCTTTGAAGAAATTGAAGCTTTGGCTACCGTAGATGTTCTTCGCCGTGCAGGTGTACAGGTGACGACCGTGTCAATCAATCCGACAGAAATGGTGACGGGTGCTCATGGTATCCCCGTTATAGCTGATGCTTTGTTTGCTGATTGTGCCCCTGCCGAAGCCGACATGCTGGTACTTCCTGGAGGAATGCCCGGTGCCGCCAACTTGGATGCGCACGAAGGATTGCGTGCCGCCATCAGTGCTCATGTTGAGGCAGGCAAGTGGCTGGCTGCCATTTGTGCCGCTCCTATGGTGTATGGCCACATGGGACTTCTCAACGGAAAGAATGCCACCTGTTACCCAGGCTTCGAAGGCGAGTTGGCCGGAGCTGCTTATACGGCTGCACCCGTGGAGAAGGATGGTAACATCATTACCGGTAAAGGACCTGCCGTGGTGCTCCCCTTCGCATACGCTTTGGCGGAAGCTTTGGTGGGCGAAGAAGTAGTTGCTCAGGTGAAGAACGGAATGCTATATAATTGACAATGATTCAAGAGTTAAGAAGTGCGAATCATGGAGTGTGGGTGACAAGCTACGATGCAAATGAGGCTTGTCATTGGTCACTTGTGACTGACACTTTGTTGGTGAAGAATATGAAAAAATACATCATCATTGTTGCTGGAGGTAAAGGCCTCCGTATGGGAGGCGAAGTGCCCAAGCAGTTTCTGCCCATTGGTGGAAAACCCGTGTTGATGCGCACGATGGAGGCTTTTCGTGCGTATGATGCCGAGATGCAGATTGTGTTGGTGCTTCCTATCGCCCAACAAGCGTATTGGAAGGAACTTTGTGAACAATATGCCTTTGCGTTGCCTTACCGCATGGCCGATGGGGGAGAAACTCGCTTCCACTCCGTCAAGAGTGGATTGGATACCATTCCTGCCGGTGAAGAGGCCTTGGTAGGTGTGCACGATGGCGTGCGTCCCTTCGTTTCGACCGAAGTCATTGCCCGTTGCTATGCCGAAGCTGCTCGTACAGGTGCCGTAGTGCCCGTGACCGATGTGGTAGAGACGGTGCGCCACTTGGAGAGTGATGGGCGAAGCACTACTGTGAGCCGTGATGAATACAAGTTGGTGCAGACACCGCAAGTGTTCTCCCTCGCTCTGTTGAAAAAGGCATACGCACAACCCTATATCCCTGCCTTTACCGACGATGCTTCGGTGGTGGAAGCCCTTGGCCACGAAGTGACTCTCGTACAAGGCAATCGTGAGAATATCAAGATAACCACACCTTTTGATTTGGTGGTGGGGAAATCAATGTGTTAATGTGCCAATGTGCTAATATGCCAATGGAGCCATGCGGCACTAATACATTAATTACATTTGCACATTATTCACATTACACATTGTTATATTGTCACATTAACCACATTAGCATATTGGCACATTAGCACATTAGCACATTAGCATATTGGCACATTAATCAATTAGCACATTAAAATCATGTTCGACCTTGCAACCCGCGACATCAAGTATCTTCCCGGTGTAGGCCCCCAACGGGCGGCTGTGCTGGAGAAGGAACTTGGTATCCGTTCGTTGCACGACCTGTTGTACTATTTCCCATATAAATATATTGACCGTAGCCGGCTCTACTATGTGCACGAGATTGATGGCAACATGCCTTACATCCAGTTGCGTGGCCAGATACTCAGTTTTGAAGAGGCCGGTGAAGGCTACCGCAAACGCTTGGTAGCCCACTTCAGCGATGGCACGGGTGTGGTCGACCTTGTGTGGTTTCAGGGACAGAAGTATGTGACGGGCAAGTACAAAGTGCGTACTCCCTACATTGTTTTTGGTAAACCTACTGTCTTTGGTGGGCGGGTGAACATTGCCCATCCCGACATTGACCCTGCTGACGAATTGGTGCTCTCCAACATGGGGTTGCAACCCTATTACAACACCACCGAGCGTATGAAGCGCGGAGGTCTCAATTCGCGTGCCATCGAGAAGTTGGTGACAAACTTGCGCGACCTCATCAAAGAGCCTCTGCCCGAAACGTTGCCCGACTATATCATCGAGAAGAATCATCTGGTCTCGCTCACCGAGGCTCTGATGAACATCCACTTCCCCAAAACACCCGAAGACTTGCGACGGGCGCAATTCCGCTTGAAGTTTGAAGAACTCTTCTTCGTACAACTCAACATCTTGCGCTACATGAAGGAGCGCCAGCAACGCTATTGTGGCTTTGTCTTCAGCAAAGTGGGAGATGTGTTCAATACTTTCTATAGCCAGAATCTGCCTTTTGAATTGACGGGTGCACAAAAACGTGTCATTAAGGAGATCCGCAAAGACATGGGGTGTGGACGACAGATGAACCGCCTGCTTCAAGGCGATGTGGGTAGTGGTAAGACACTGGTGGCACTGATGTCCATGCTTATTGCCTTGGACAATGGTTTTCAGGCATGTATGATGGCACCGACGGAGATATTGGCCTCTCAACATTACGAAACCGTCACCCGTATGCTCTGTGGCATGGATGTGAGGGTCGAACTCCTGACGGGTAGTGTCAAGGGTAAACGTCGCACTGAAATACTCAATGGAGTGCTCACGGGACAGGTGCATATCCTTATCGGCACCCATGCCGTGTTGGAAGATACCGTCTCCTTCGCCCGGCTGGGTATGGCCGTCATTGACGAACAACATCGCTTTGGGGTGGCTCAGCGTGCCAAGTTGTGGCAAAAGAATACGACTCCGCCTCACGTCCTCGTGATGACCGCTACTCCTATCCCCCGGACGTTGGCCATGACACTTTATGGCGACCTTGATGTCTCTGTCATCGACGAGCTGCCTCCTGGCCGTAAACCCATACGCACCGTGCATCAGTTTGACAACCGCCGGGCTTCGCTTTATGCCGACATTCGTCGTCAGATACAGGAGGGACGACAGATTTACATCGTCTATCCCCTTATCAAGGAGAGTGAAAAGATGGATTTGAAGAATCTGGAAGACGGTTATCAGACCATTTGTGAAGTCTTTCCCGAGTATAAAGTCTGCAAGGTGCACGGACAGATGAAACCCGCTGAAAAGGATGCTGAAATGCAACGCTTTGTCACGGGCGAGACGCAGATAATGGTGGCTACCACCGTGATAGAGGTAGGAGTGAATGTGCCCAATGCTTCGGTGATGGTCATTGAGAATGCCGAGCGCTTCGGCCTTTCGCAACTCCACCAACTTCGGGGACGTGTCGGACGAGGGGCTGACCAGTCTTATTGCATCCTCGTTACCGGTTACAAACTTTCTGAAGACACCCGTAAGCGCATCGACATTATGGTGCAGACGAACGATGGTTTCGAGATTGCCGAAGCCGACCTCAAACTACGAGGCCCTGGAGACTTGGAAGGCACTCAGCAGAGTGGGGTGGCTTTCGACTTGCGTATCGCCAACATTACCCGCGACGCCCAACTGCTCCAACATGTGCGCGAAATAGCCCGTCAGGTAGTGGAGGCCGACCCCGAAGGCATAGCTCCTCATCATGCCATGATGTGGGCACGTCTTCGTCAAATGAGAAAAACGGATGTCAACTGGTCAGATATCAGTTGACGGTAAAATGGATGAGAAATATTATGAATGGTTTGATTGATTTCTTACGTCGTTTGCAGGACAATAACCAACGTGAATGGTTCAATGCTCACAAGGATGAGTACTTGAAAGCGTTGGCCACATTTCATACATTAGTGGACGAGTTGATTGGCGAAATTGCCCGTTTCGATTCTTCCGTAGCAGGACTTACGGCCAAAGAGTGTACGTATCGGATTTATCGGGATGTACGTTTCTCGGAAGACAAGCGTCCTTACAAAACCCACATGGGGGCTTTCATCTGTCCGGGTGGAAAGAAAAGCGGCTATTCGGGGTACTATTTTCATGTAAGTACGGGTGGCGATGGTTATCCGGATAATCACATGCTGGCCGTAGGTGACTATTGTTGCACACCCGAGGCTCTCCGCATTTTGCGCGAGGATATTGCTTATGGGGGTGGTGACTTTGAACAGACCTTGCACGATGCTGATGCCCGCTTTTGGCTCGACCGTGAAGGTGCGCTCAAACGCAATCCCAAAGGTTTTCCTGCGGGTACGCCTTATGAGGAATATCTTCGTCTGAAAGCTTTTTGCCTGTGCTATACGCCCGACACAGAATTCATGTTGGCTCCCCATTTGCCTCAACGTGTGGCGGCACTTTTCCGAACGACCAAGCCTTTCCTCGATTATATTAACCGTGCGATTACCTATTCGCGTAGCGGGGAATTATGAGTAGTTGGGTGACTGGACATCAGGCGACGGATGAAGTAGGAACAGCCGGCGGTTAAGGTATCCTTAACCCAAGGGTGAGGGTTGGGGTGTTTTGAATGGAAGAAATCCCCCGATTCTATAATTATTCTTATAAAATGCAAGAAGAACCTGAAAAGATGTTAATAGAGTTGGTGCGAATGGCTGAAAAAGAGTATCTTTGAGGGATTTTTTGAAAAACGTACGTATAGTATAATCAACATCATGGAAAAGACACTTGTAATATTGAAACCTTGTACCGTACAACGGGGGTTAGTAGGAGAAATTTTGAATCGTTTTGAACGCAAGGGGTTACGCCTTTGTGGCATGAAAATGATACAGTTGACAGATGAAGTGCTGAGTGAGCATTATGCACACTTGAGTACCAAACCATTCTTTCAGCGTGTGAAGGATTCGATGATGACAGCTCCCGTGATTGTTTGTTGCTACGAAGGTGTAGATGCCATTGCTGCAGTGCGTGCATTGGCTGGTCCGACAAACGGACGTTTGGCTGCGCCGGGCACTATCCGTGGTGACTATAGCATGAGTTTCCAGGAAAATATTGTCCATGCTTCGGATTCTCCAGAGACAGCTGCTGTAGAGTTGGCCCGTTTCTTCAAGCCTGAAGAAATTTATGAATACAAGCAGGCTACGTTTGATTATCTCTATGCGAACGACGAATATTAATCGGAACTAAAGTAAAAAGAGGAGTAAAAAGATAAGGATGAAATTGAACGGATTCAAGACGTTGGTCGCTATGGCGGTGGCTCTGATGATGGGCGCTGGTGCGCAGGCACAGGATTTGCTGGCACGTCAGGCACCTGTGGATAAGAAACTGAGAGCCATTGACTCTGTGGCGTTGCAACGTCAGATTGTGCGCGAACAGATGGAGCACCCGGGGTATGGACTTTATCCTACGTGGGACAATGAGCGTGTACATGTATATGCGAATGTGGCTGTACCCGATACGTTTGTAGTTGACCTTCGCGGCTTTTCTATGCCGACTAAGAATCAGCGCATTACTTCTAAGTTTGGCTATCGTGCCCGCTTCCGTCGTCAGCATAAGGGATTGGACGTGAAGGTACAGATTGGTGACACTATTTATGCGGCCTTTGATGGCAAAATCCGCGTGGTGGCTGATCAGGGACGTCGCAAGGGATATGGCAAATATGTGGTAATTCGTCATGATAATGGATTGGAAACCATCTATGGACACTTGTCCAAGCAATTGGTAATCGAAAACGAATATGTCCGTTCGGGACAACCTATCGGATTGGGAGGTAATACGGGACGTTCAACGGGTCCTCACCTTCATTTTGAAACCCGTCTGATTGGACAAGAACTGAATCCTGAATTATTGTTCGATTTTCCTAATCAGGATGTGACGGGTGACTCTTATACCTATTATTCTCCTAAGGCTAAGCGTCGGGCTGCTCAGTTGGCACGTGCTAAAGGAGAAAAAGTTCCTGATGATTTCGACGTACGTTATTATAAAGTCCGCAAAGGTGACACCCTTTCTCGGATTGCCAGCCGACATGGTGTGAGTATCAATGAATTGTGTCGCTTGAATAATATCAAACGGACGACAAAGCTCAGAATAGGCCAGTTGATACGGTATTCGTGAAAACTGTAATATAGAAATAGTTTGATGAAAGGATGAAGGAGGGAGAAAACCCTATTTCATCCTTTCATCCTTTAAATATTCCTTATTCATTCCCTTATGTCCGCTAAAATGATTACCTTTGCACACAATTAGTGAGAATTGAATGAAATGAAAGATACAACACAACAATTTGAACAGGTGATGGCCTCGTGTCGTGAGCTTTTTGCCAAGAAACTGCACGACTACGGAGCAGCGTGGCGCATCATGCGCCCTGTATCGGTGACCGACCAGATATTCATCAAGGCTAACCGTATCCGTAGTCTTGAGATTAAGGGCGTAAGTCTGGTGGGCGAGGGCATACGTCCGGAGTTTGTTGCCATTGTCAATTATGGTATTGTAGGACTTATACAGTTGGATTTGGGCTATGCTGAACGTGATGATATGACACCCGAGCAGGCTTTGGCGCATTATGACCGATGGGCAAAACAGACATTGGAACTGATGCTGAAGAAGAATCATGACTATGATGAGGCTTGGCGTGGTATGCGTATCAGTTCATACACCGATCTGATATTGATGAAACTCTATCGTACCAAACAGATAGAGGGGTTGGATGGCAAGACCTTGGTGTCTGAGGGAATTGATGCCAACTATATGGACATGATAAATTATGCCGTATTCGGATTGATAAAGTTAGACTTTGGAGAGTAAGACGAAAAATATTATCTTGACGACGTTGACCAATGTCTCTCGTTTTGTGTTAGCCGCCGTGTTTGTCTTCTCGGGTTTCGTGAAGGCTAATGACCCGTTGGGCTTTCAGTATAAATTGGGAGATTATGCGATTGCTTTTGGTGTGGCAGATTGGTTTTCTGATGCTATGCTGTTGTTCGCTACGATAGCTTTGGCAGCATTGGAATTCACGTTAGGCGTATATCTGTTTTTTGGAATTAATCGACGGTTGACTTCGTGGGTGGTGACGTTGTTGATGGGAGTGATGACTCCTTTGACCCTCTATTTGGCATTAGAGAATCCTGTGTCAGATTGTGGATGTTTTGGCGATGCGATAGTATTGACTAATTGGCAAACGTTTGGAAAGAATGTCGTGTTGTCCATTGCTGCTGTCGTGGTGTTGTGTATGCGTAATCGAATGTTCAGAGTGGTGACTCGGCGTAGTGAATGGCTGGTTTCGGTCAATACTTTGCTTTATGTCATCATCCTTTCATATTACAGCTTATTACATTTGCCGGTTTTCGATTTTCGCCCTTATCATATAGGAGCGAGTATTCCGGAAGGAATGGAAGTGCCCGAAGGTGCACAAATGCCAGTGTATGAGACCCTGTTCATTATGGAGAAAGATGGTGAACGCAAGGAATTTGCATTGGTTGATTATCCGGATAGCACATGGACGTATGTTGACCGGAAGACGGTTGTGAAAACCAAAGGGTATGAACCTCCTATTCACGATTTTGCCTTGTTGCGCATGGCTGATGGTGAAGATGTTACCGAACAGGTGTTGGCCGATGAGGGATATACCTTCTTGTTGGTTGCCCATCAATTGGAAAAGGCGGATGACAGTTATTCTGACCTGTTGAATGAATTGTATGACTATTGTCAAAAGTATGGATATGCGTTTTATGGATTGACTGCTTCTACGGAAGAAGTGGTTGAACACTGGTTGGATCGCACAGGTGGAGAATATTCCTTCTGTAATGTGGACGGAATCACCTTGAAGACGATGGTTCGTTCTAATCCGGGATTGATGCTGCTTAAGCATGGCGTAGTGTTGAATAAATGGGCCGATGGTGACATTCCTGATGAATATCAATTGACTTCCACATTGGAACAATTGCCTTTGGCACAGGGCCATGTGCAAGGGAAGGGACTGAAAGTGGCAACTTGCATTTTGTGGTTTGTCATACCACTGATGCTGATTTCATTACTTGATCGCCTCTATTTCTTTCATAAAAGGAAGCAGCAGGGGCAATTGATAAAGACTGAAGACGAAGATAATATTAACCCTTTAATAAAGTAAAAATAGAAAAATGAGAAAAAACATTGTTGCAGGTAACTGGAAAATGAACAAGACCCTGCAGGAAGGTATTGCACTTGCAAAAGAGTTGAACGAAGCATTGGCTGCTGACAAGCCCAATTGCGATGTGGTAATCTGTACTCCCTTCATCCACCTGGCATCGGTGACTCCCATCGTGGATAGCGCCGTTATCGGTGTGGGTGCTGAGAACTGTGCCGACAAGGTATCAGGTGCTTACACTGGTGAAGTTTCTGCCGAAATGGTAGCTTCAACTGGTGCGCAGTATGTTATCTTGGGGCACTCTGAGCGTCGTGCTTATTATGGTGAAACCATTGAAATTTTGGAAGAGAAGGTGAAGTTGGCTTTGGCTAACAATTTGAAGCCCATCTTCTGCATCGGTGAAGTTTTGGAAGAGCGTGAAGCTAACAAGCAGAATGAAGTGGTTGCTGCTCAGTTGGCATCTGTATTCTCACTCTCTGCTGAGGATTTTGGTAAGATTATTCTTGCTTACGAGCCCGTTTGGGCTATCGGTACAGGTAAGACTGCTACTCCCGAGCAAGCACAGGAAATCCATGCCTACATCCGTTCATTGGTAGCAGAGAAGTATGGTCAGGAAGTAGCTGATAACACTTCAATCCTCTATGGTGGTAGCTGCAAGCCCAGCAATGCTAAGGAATTGTTTGCTAATCCCGATGTTGATGGTGGTTTGATTGGTGGTGCAGCTTTGAAGGTTGCTGACTTCAAGGGTATTATCGACGCATTCAAGTAATAGAAAGTACTATAGAGAAAAGGGCTCCTTACCGTCAATGATGGGAGGGAGACTTTTCTTTCTCTTTAACGAAAAAGGAAAGGAATAAGAATAAACCTAAACCAAGGAATATGGTGTTGAAGATGAATTATTTGAAGTTTTGGTGTGTAGTTGCCTTCGTTTTTAGTGGATTGGTTGCGAATGCACAAGAGTCCATATTTGACCGCTTGTCAAAACAGCAAGCAGGCGAAGGTGTTGTTACCATTCATCAAGATGCCCGTTTGAAAGCATTGGTAGGACAATTACGAACTTCTTCGTCCAATGCACAAAAGAATGCTCAGAAGGTGCAAGGGTTTCGTGTACAAGTATATGCAGGGAATAATTCACAGCAAGCTCGTACAGAGGCAACTCAAATGGCCGAAAAGGTGAAAAAACTATTCCCTGAATTGGATGTGTACACTCAATTTGTATCTCCCCGTTGGCTTTGCCGTGTAGGCGATTATCGGAGTATAGAAGAAGCAGATGCTGTAATGCGCCAGTTGAAGGAGGCGGGTAATTTTAAAGAGGTTTCCATCGTCCGTTCCCTTGTAAAGTTATAAGAATACTGGCTGATAATATATTAATTTAAGGTATAAGGTTATTCGAGATTGTTTTATCCAAGATTCATGTTTCAATCAAATATGCATACGGAAGAGGAATTTCCCCAGGAAGTGGGAGAGTTGAAGGTTCATTACAAGCAAATATTGTCTTTGTTGGGCGAGGATGTGGAGCGCGAAGGACTGTTGAAGACTCCCGAACGTGTGGCAAAGGCTATGCTGACGTTGACCAAAGGATATCGGATGGATCCCAAGGCTGTGCTTAATTCAGCCAAGTTCAAGGAGGATTATCGTCAGATGGTCATCGTGAAGGATATCAACTTCTATTCACTTTGCGAACATCACATGCTTCCTTTTTATGGAAAGGCTCATGTGGCCTATATCCCCAACGGTTACATTACAGGACTAAGTAAGATTGCTCGTGTGGTAGATATCTTTTCGCATCGCTTGCAAGTACAGGAACGCATGACAACACAAATCAAGGAGTGCATACAGGAAACCCTGAATCCGTTAGGTGTGATGGTTGTCATTGAAGCCAAGCACATGTGTATGCAGATGCGGGGTGTGGAGAAACAGAATTCAATCACTACGACATCAGATTTTACAGGGGCTTTTAATCAAGCCAAAACGCGTGAAGAATTTATGAACTTGATTCGGGGTGGTCAATTTTAAGATTGACAACCCCGATTTTTTTATGCTTATCTGTGGTATTTTGTACAGAAAAAGGAGTTGAATTGTCATTTTATCCTTAGATATTTGCTTATAATACATGTTATTGTTACTTTTGCGACATTGATTGCAACTCTAAGAGAGAGAGTTTGTGTGACTTTCAAGTCTGTGAATAACGATAAACATTAAAAATAAGAATTTATGAAAAAACTAAGTACGACATTTTGTGTATTGGCTTTGGCAATTTCAATGTTTGGTCAAAACGAACCTTACAAGAATGCTGATTTGTCTCCTGCAGAGCGTGCGGCCGATTTGGTGAGCCGCCTTACTTTAGAAGAGAAAGTGGCATTGATGCAAAATGCTTCGCCCGCAGTACCCCGCTTGGGTATCAAACCTTATGAATGGTGGAACGAAGCCCTGCATGGCGTAGGCCGTGCAGGATTGGCCACTGTGTTTCCCCAATCAATCGGTATGGGTGCATCGTTTGATGATGCATTGCTGTACGAGGTCTTCAATGCTGTCAGCGACGAAGCCCGTGCAAAGACTCGCCTTGCTCGTGAGAAAAACAGTTATAAACGCTATCAGGGATTGACCTTTTGGACACCCAATATCAATATTTTCCGCGACCCTCGTTGGGGACGTGGTCAGGAGACTTATAGTGAAGACCCCTTCCACACAGCTCAAATGGGTATGGCTGTGGTACGTGGTTTGCAAGGTCCCGAAGACAGCAAGTATGACAAGACTCATGCTTGTGCCAAGCACTTTGCCGTACATTCAGGTCCAGAATGGAATCGCCATAGTTTTGATGCCAAGAACATCAGTCCTCGCGACTTGTGGGAAACTTATTTGCCAGCATTCAAGGATTTGGTGCAGAAGACCAAGGTGAAAGAGGTCATGTGTGCCTACAACCGCTACGAAGGTGATCCTTGTTGTGGAAGCGATCGTTTGTTGATGCAGATTTTGCGTGAAGAGTGGGGCTTCGAAGGTATAGTAGTCAGTGACTGTGGTGCCATCCGTGACTTCTTTTTGAAAAATCACCACGAAACTCATAAAGATCGTGATGATGCCTCTGCTGCTGCCGTGTTGAGTGGTACCGACTTGGAGTGTGGTAGCTCTTATAAAGGATTGATTGATGCGGTGAAGAAAGGTTACATCAAAGAATCTGAGATTGACCGTTCTGTACGTCGCCTTTTCCAAGCCCGTTTCGAGTTGGGCGAAATGGATCCATCTACTCCGTGGGACACTATCCCTGCTTCTGTCATCAACAGCCGCAAGCATCAGCAGTTGGCGTTGGAAATGGCTCGTAAGAGTATCGTGCTGTTGGAGAACGAGAACAATATCCTTCCTTTGAAGAAAGGACAGACCATTGCCCTTATTGGTCCCAATGCCAACGACTCTGTCATGCAGTGGGGTAACTACAATGGTTTCCCCGGTCATACCGTGACATTGCTCGAAGCCATGAAGAAGTATGTGCCTGCTGACCAGTTGATATATACACCGGCTTGTGACCGTACGTCAGAAACAACATTTGTCAGCTTGTTCGACCAGTGCAGCACTGAGAACGGACAGGGTTTTGATGCCCGCTTCTGGAGTAACAACCAGTTTGAAGGCGCTCCCGTGGCAACTGCCCGTCAGACCACTCCTATTCTGTTCACTACTGATGGTGCTACAGCTGTAGCTCCTGGAGTTCCCTTGACCAATTTCTCAGGCATCTACCGTGCGACCTTCCGTCCTAAGGAGAGTGGAAAGGTTGACTTCCAGATAAAAATGCGTGGTGAATATACATTGCTCATCGATGGCAAAGAAGTGGCTAAGGATGAGGGTGCCATTAAGCAGACTACCGTATTCTATAGCATGAATGCTCAGGCCGGAAAGAAGTACGACATTGAGTTGCGTTATCGCCACATTGAAAAGTCTGCTAACCTCAGTTTCGACATGGGAGCCAGTCGTCCCGTGGACATTGCCGCTTTGTTGAAGAAGGTTGAGAAGGCCGATGTAGTAGTGTTTGCCGGAGGTATCGCTCCCAGTTTGGAAGGTGAGGAAATGCCCGTGAGTGCGCCCGGTTTCCGTGGTGGTGACCGTGAGGATATTCAGTTGCCCACAGTTCAGCGTAATGTCGTGAAGGCGTTGAAAGAGGCCGGTAAGCGCATTGTCTTTGTGAATTTCTCGGGTTCGGCCATGGGACTTGTTCCTGAAAGTCGTAACTGCGAGGGTATGATACAGGCTTGGTATCCTGGTCAGGCAGGTGGTACAGCCATTGTTGATGTGTTGTTTGGTAAGTATAATCCGGCCGGTCGTTTGCCCGTTACGTTCTATCGCGACATCAAGCAATTGCCCGACTTCCAGGATTATTCTATGCGCGGACGTACCTATCGCTATTTCCGTGGTAATCCACTTTATGATTTCGGTTACGGACTCAGCTACACAACCTTTGAATATGGTAAGGCTAAGCTCTCTAAAGGTGCGATGGACAAGAATGGAACTTGTACTTTGGTGATTCCGGTGATGAATACTGGTAAGCTTGCAGGTGAAGAAGTTGTTCAAGTCTATATCCGTCGGGTAGAAGATAAGGAAGGTCCCATTAAGAGTCTGAAGGCATTCAAACGTATTCCTTTGAAACCGGGACAACAGCAACTTGTTGAAATAGAGTTGCCTGCTGAGCGTTTCGAGTGCTTCGATACCAAGAGCAATGCCATGCGTGTGATGTCAGGTAAATACGAAATCCTGTATGGTGGAAGTTCTCGTGACGAGGATTTGCAGAAAACTTACTTCGTAATCAAGTAAATTGAATAAAGGAACTCTATTTAGGCGCGGATTACGCGGATAACATCTGAATGGGGTAGCAAGAACAATCTTGCCCGTTCGTGTGTTGATTTGTGTAATCCGTGCTTAATTTATGAAAAAAGAATGAAGAGCAAATTCTTGATTTTCATTGGAAGCCTGTCGTTGTTTTTGGGCTTATTGGGTATAGCCTTGCCCCTGTTGCCCACTACACCTTTTCTTTTGTTGTCTGCTACGTGCTATTTCCATGGTTCGGACAAACTGTATCATTGGTTGATGGCTCATCCCACATTAGGCCCTTACATTCATAGTTTCCGCGAAGAGAAGGCTATTCCGCTTCGGGTAAAGGTCGTTTCTGTCACCATGGTATGGGTTACATTGCTTTATTGTATATTCTTTGTTGTCAATTCTTTATGGATTAAGTTGCTATTGCTCTTTCTTGCTATAGCTATCAGTTGGCACATCTTGTCCTATGCTACTCGTCGGCAAGTATAGGGGTAGCAGTTGGCTTCTCTCGTACGATTTTCTGTTGTTTAGGGTAAAATATCTGCCCGATTTGTACTGCTTTTTGCCAGTTTTTTTCTACTTTTGCGGCAGTTTTCAAACTTATAACAGAATCTTAGAACGTTAAGACACAATGGGAGGTTTTTTTGGAACAGTCTCCACACGCAGTTGCGTGACAGATTTGTACTACGGTACAGATTATAATTCACATATGGGAACCAAGCGCGGAGGTATGGCCACGTATAGCGAAGAGAAAGGCTTTATCCGCTCAATCCATAATCTTGAGAGTGCATATTTCCGCTCGAAGTTCGAACCGAATTTGGGTAAATTTTCGGGTAACTCTGGCATTGGAGTTATCAGCGATACTGATCCTCAGCCCATCATCATCAATTCCCATTTAGGTAAGTTTGCCATTGTGACTGTGGCCAGAATTGCCAACATTGATGAATTGGAGAAGGAGTTGCTGGCTGAGGGAGTACATTTTGGTGAACTCAGCTCTGGAAAGACTAATCCTACGGAATTGATAGCCTTGCTGATTGTGCGGGGCAAAAGTTTTGTGGAGGGAATCGAGAATGTATATAATAAGGTAAAAGGCTCCTGTTCGATGCTTATTCTCACCGAGGATGGCCTCATTGCTGCTCGCGACCGTTTGGGACGTACCCCCATCGTCATTGGAAAGAAAGAGGGAGCATACGCCGCAACATCCGAGTCAACCGCTTTCCCTAACTTGGATTTTGAAATAGACCGTTATATCGGTCCGGGCGAGATTGTCCGTCTGCGTCCCGATGGGGTAGAGCAGATGCGCAAACCCAATGAGCAGATGCAGATTTGTTCTTTCCTGTGGGTCTATTATGGCTTCCCAGTGTCATGTTACGAAGGACGTAATGTTGAAGAGGTCCGCTTCAGTTGTGGATACGAAATGGGCGCTAAGGACAAGGCCGAGGTGGATTGCATCTGTGGTATTCCCGACTCTGGTGTAGGTATGGGCTTGGGATATTCTGAGGGAAAAGGTGTACCTTATCATCGTGCCGTGTCGAAATATACTCCCACATGGCCGCGCAGTTTCACGCCCAGCAATCAGGAACTCCGTAGCCTCGTGGCCAAGATGAAGCTCATTCCCAACCGCACCATGATGACGGGCAAACGTCTGCTTTTCTGCGACGACTCCATTGTACGCGGTACCCAGTTGAAGGACAATGTGAAGATGCTTTTCGACTATGGAGCCAAGGAGGTACACATGCGCATTGCCTGTCCGCCGCTTATCTATGGTTGTCCTTTCCTCGGTTTCAGCAGTAGCAAGACCGACCTGGAGTTGATGACCCGTCGTGTCATCAAGGATTTGGAAGGTGATGAGAATAAGGATTTGAAAAAATATGCTGACCCCGATTCCCCCCAGCATCGCCGCATGGTGCAACGCATCGCTGATATGTTCGGCCTCACTTCCCTTGAATTCAACCGGGTGGATACACTTGTAAAGGCCATCGGCTTGCCCAAGTGCAAAGTCTGTACCCATTGCTTCGATGGAAGCAGTTACTTCTAAAAGTTGACAAGGAGAAAAGTTGACGAGTTGACAAGGAACAGTATGATGCTTGTCAACTTGTCAATGAAACCGCCTTGTTAACTCGTCAACTTGTCACCTTGTTAACTTAAATATTACCTATTATGACCCTTGTAGAAAGATTTTTGAAATACGTCAGCTTCGACACCCAGTCGAGCGAAGAGAGTGGTGTAACCCCCAGTACAGACAAGCAGATGGTGTTTGCCCGTTTCCTGAAAACCGAGTTGGAACAGCTTGGTCTTGAAGATATTGAATTGGACGAGCATGGCTATCTGTATGCCACACTGCCTGCCAATACCGACAAGCCTGTGCCCACCGTAGGCTTCATTGCCCACATGGATACCAGTCCCGATTGTAGTGGTGCAAATGTCAATCCCCGCATTGTGGAGAACTACGACGGTTCGGACATCGTGCTTTGTGCCGAAGAGGGTATCATCCTTTCCCCTGCCCAGTTCCCCGAACTGCTTGAGCACAAAGGAGAAAACCTCATTGTCACCGATGGAAAGACCCTCTTGGGAGCCGATGACAAGGCCGGTATTGCCGAAATAGTTTCTGCCATTGCTTGGCTCAAGGAGCATCCCGAGGTGAAGCATGGTCGCATCCGCGTAGGGTTCAATCCCGACGAAGAGATTGGCCTTGGTGCCCATAAGTTCGATGTTGCCAAGTTCGGTTGCGAATTTGCCTACACTATGGACGGTAGTGAGGTGGGCGAATTGGAGTTCGAGAACTTCAATGCTGCCGGAGCCAAGTTCACTGTCAAGGGACGCAATGTGCATCCCGGTTATGCTAAGGGAAAGATGATTAACTCCATGTTGGTGGCCAACTACCTGATGAGCCTTTTGCCCGCCGACGAAACGCCCGCCACTACTGAAGGTTACGAAGGATTCTATCACCTCGTGGGTTTGCAGGGTGAGGTGGAGCAGACAACCCTTAGCTACATCATCCGCGACCACGACCGTGCCCGCTTCGAGGAGCGCAAGCGCGTGATGCAATCACTTGTAGAGCAAGTGAACGCCCACTATGGCGAGCAACTGGTGAGCCTCGACATGAAGGACCAGTACTATAATATGCGTGAAAAGATTGAGCCGGTAATGTACGTCGTCGACATTGCCAAGCAAGCCATGGAGGCTGCAGGCATCACTCCGAAGGTGAAGGCTATCCGTGGTGGTACGGATGGTGCACAGCTCTCGTTCAAGGGATTGCCTTGTCCCAACATCTTTGCCGGAGGTCTTAACTTCCATGGTCGCTACGAATTTGTGCCCATCCAGTCGATGGAGAAAGCCATGCAGGTGGTGGTAAAGATTTCCGAACTGGTGGCAAACCGTTAAAACCTACACATTCTTTTTTAGACGCGGATGACGCAGATAAATTATAACCTATCGGGTATAAAAAAGATAAAATCTGCCTCATTCGCGTTATTTGTGTCTGAAAAAAGAATTACGACACATCCTATAGTCCTTATTCTTTACACTCTTCAGTAATAATTCCTACATTTTTATTTCCTCTCTATTTCATCAAAGGGGGATGCTTCGTGACGGGTACTTTATTGTATATATATACAATGCACAAAGGCCGGAAGGCTGGAAGGGGGAAGGGCGTGTGCACAGGTGCCGCCAGCCGTGTGCACACGGTCGGTGGAGTTTCTTCAGACACTCTGCTATAGGTTGTGCTTACGGTCAATGGAGGGTGTGCACACGGACAGGAGGGGGTGTGATTGAAAGCAGGTGAAATGTATAATTATACAATTCGACTGTATAAATATGCAAAACAGACCGCGCTAGAATCGCGTATATGTACGCGGCTTTTCTTTTGAACGAAAATATATAAGAATTTGGGGAAGTTGATAAGTTGTTGAAAATCAGTGAGAATAGAAAAGTTTGACCTTTGATTTAAAGCCGCTTCATCCCTAAAGTAAGGGAATGAATGAAGACCCGGTTTTTCGATTTCTTGACAAAGATGAAGCATGTTTCTTTACAGAAATGGTGGTTGGGGGCAAAGGACTACGAGTGGAGTGCTATCTGTAATATTGAGTAATGTGCAAATAAACCGCCAGTTCCTCCCTTGTACATGGTAAATTGTGCATGAATTTATTCAGCATATATCGTGAAAACAAAAAGAAGGGCTGCACCGTGAATGACGGATGCAGCCCTTCTGTATGGATTGTAGGAGGGAGTATGATTTTACTCTGCACCCTCTTCTGTTGTTTCTTCTTCGGCAGGCTCCTCAAAGTCGGCAATGCTGTTGTTGATGAGGATGTTGTACCAGGTGATGAGCTTCTTGATGTCGTTGTTATAGACGCGGTCGCGGTCGTAGTTGGGAAGAACGGCGGCCATGTATTCGTGCAAGTCAGCGGCACTGGCTTTCTTTACGTCGATGGTGGCAGGTTTGCCCTCTTCTTTGGCCTTTACGTTGGCGAATACTTGACGGAGGGGTACCTCTTCCTCATCGGTGTACATGGCGATGTCGCCAAGAGAGATGACCTTGTCGGTGCCGTGTACGGGTTGGCGCTTCTTGGTAGCATCGAGAGCCTCCACAATCAGCATGTTCTTTCCGCGTGAGATTAACTTATATAATCCGGGTTTTCCTGAGATGGACAGAATTGTTCTTAACATAATCGTATTCTTTTTTATTTTGTTAGTTGTTCGTTAATTGAAATCGGGCACAAAAGTAACATTCACTTGCGAGATAGACAAAGTAAATTAGCTAAAATATCCAAAATTTGGGGTAAGAGGGGATGATTATCGTCGTTGTACAGGGTGAAATCAGCCAATTTGCACTTTTCTTCGTCCTTCATTTGGCGGGCAATGCGTTGGCGGATGGCTTCGGCTGGGGCATTATCGCGTCGGCAAGCCCTGGCGATGCGGAGTTGTTCGGGGGCATAGACGGCGATTACTTTGTCGGCCAAGTGGGCGAAATTGCTTTCGTAGAGTATGGCAGATTCAATCCCTACCCACGGAGTGTCTTGCCGTGATTTCCATTGTTGGAAGTCGTTCATGACGGTGGGATGCACGATGGCATTGACCTGTGCGGCATGTTCGGGGCTTGCAAAGAGGTAAGCGGCAAGGGAGGCTTTGTCCAATATCCCGTCGGGGTAGAGGTCTTTCCCTACCAGTTCGCACAACTCTTTTCGGATGGTGGGGTGGGTGTTGTTGAGCCGTTTGGCTTCGTTGTCACAATTATATACGGGGATTCCCATGATGTCCAAGCATTGGGAGACGACGGATTTTCCGCTACCTATGCCGCCGGTGATACCCAGTACTGAAGGTTGTTGTCTCATGGTTGGGGAGCTTGTTCGATAAGATATTCAACACTGGCGGGCGAGAGGCGGATGTGACTGACGTTGGCGGGTGACTCTATCAGTTGCAATTCGCAATGGTCGTTCGACGGGTCGCTTTGCAAGTTTTCGTAGGAAACGCCTACAGTAAAGTCCTCGGCCGTAATGTCCTTGAATTGTTGCATTCCTATCTGGAAGGTGACGTTCACTTTGGAGGGGAAGGTCTTCAATTGCTTGTCTGTAGGGAAATGGATTCCTTTGATGGGGACGCTCACGGTCTTCTCGGTAAGGATGTCGGCATAGAAGCGAACGAGGGCTTTGTCAGGGGTGAACTTGACTCCTTTGATGGGAATCAGGGGGAGGGTGAAGCTCGTGGTGTCGGCTATGTCGGTGAGGGCTTCTTCTTGCAGATAGGCGGCATGTATGGTGTCCAATATCTTTTGGGGGGCATACACCATGACAGAGTCGGGGGTGATGTCTTGTCCGGTGATGTAGTATTGGCGCTTGGCCGTGGCATTTCCTTGCAGGCGGATGGGGACTTTCTTTCCTTCGCCTTGCGTGTAGATGATTTCCAATGTATCGGGAGAGATGTCCTTCATTTTGGTAGAAACTACCAGTTGGCCCAGAATCTTCTTCTCCAGTTCGGTAGTGAGCAGGCGGATGTGGTTGCCTCTCTGTTTGTACTCTTCAAAGTCGAGGGTGACGGGCATGAGGCCTTGTCCCAGCATGTAGTTGACCAATACGGTGCCCTTGTCGGCCAACTTCAATTGGAGTTCTTGGGGAATGTCGCTGGTGAACACTACGTTTTCGGGGACATTCTTGATGCGTAGGGGGATAGAGATTTCGGTTTCGTACTCTTCGTTCAGTGTCTGTAGAATCCAGAAGGCTGAAGCGATGAATACGAAGAAAAGAAAAAACAGGAACTCTCTGCATTGGGGGCTTTGCAGAAAGTTCCATATTTTTTTTACAAGATGCTTATAAGTCTGTAGAATCTCTTCTTTAGAGAACTTCATCTTGCCAGTAGGGGATTAGTTGTTAGTTCCTTGTTGAACGTTGGCATAGATGGAGTTGCGGTCAATCTTGATTTTGACTCCTGATGCAATTTCCAATGTAACGGTGGTTACGTCCAACTCCTTGATTTTTCCGTAGATGCCGCCTGCAGTCACTACTTCCTGTCCTACGGTCAGGTTGTTGCGGAAGTTCATGATTTCTTTCTGCTTCTTCTGTTGCGGACGAATCATGAAGAAATACATGATGGCAAAAATGGCCACCATCATAATAATCATAGAGAAGTTGCCTCCTCCTGCCTGTAACATAATGGTAAGTACATTCATTGGTCTGATATTTTTTTTAGGTTAGGAAAAAATTTTTTCTCTGTAGGGTAACAAATTCGGGCGGTTAATTCTTCATCAGCTTGCCCTCTTTTTTCAATTGATTAACTACTGCATCCAGCAATCCATTGATGAAAGCAGGGCTTTTCGGAGTGCTGTAGAGTTTGGCTATCTCCAGATACTCGTTGATGGATACGCTGATGGGGATATTGGGGAACGAGGTGATCTCGGCCAAGGCAATCTGGATGATGAGGCTATCCATGAAGGAGAGTCGCTTCAAGTCCCAGTTACGTGCATTTTCGCCTACCAAGTGGAGGTAATAGTCGGCATTCAGAATGGTACGGCGGAAGAGTCGGCGTGCATAGTCTTTGTCCTCCTCGTCTTTGAACTCGGGCAAAAGTTCCTGCTTGGCACCGTTCTTCTCGTCGAAGCGCTTGATGGTCTTCAGTACGAATGTGTCCACGATTTCCTTGTCGTCGTTCCAATAGAGGCTCTGCTCTTCCAACAGGGCATCCAGCTCGTCGTTGTTGAACACCATGTTCTTGTATATCTTGCGCCACACTTCGCGGTCTTCGGCATAACTGCTCGTTTCGGCGGCCATATATTCTTTATAGATGTCGCTCTCGACGATTTGGTTGTAGAAGGCTTTGATGAAGTCTTCTTCGTTACTCCAACTCTTCTTTTGGTTTTCAACAAACTCGTTCAATTGCTTGTTCACCTCCAATTGGGCGGCAAAGCGGTTTTCTGCAAACTTCATGTTCGGCATCAGCTCCTCCTTGGTCGGACGCAACTTGGCTTTACCCATCTCGATGCGTTTGTTGGCGTATTGGGTGACGGCCACGATAAGCAATAACAGGTAGTTATAGAGATCGTAAGCTTTTGACAAGCTGAAAAACAATTCTTTTTCTGCGGTTTCTAAGTTTTTACCTCCGTTTTGATAATAAGCATAGACAATTTGCACTATTTTCAAACGAATAAGAACTCTGTTAATCATAATATATATATCCTAAATTAAAAATGTCTGTTAAATTGAGTTGCAAAAGTAAATATTTATATTGACCCGACAAACAACTCAAGGCTTTTTTTGTGAGAAAAGGGTGCTTTTCTTGGAAATTTGCATCATTTTTAGCCAAATATGCCCTGCTGAGCTAACTTTTCTTCCCTTTTTCTTTGCCCTTCCAAATAAAATAGGCAATTTTGGCACCGATTTGGGATTTATATCCGTAAAAATGTAAAGATTAGAAATGCCTTATGGAAGATTTGAAGAAAAAAGCAGTAGGACAGGAGGGAGGAGACAAGGACATCATCTTCTCAAAAGCAATCAAGGCTGGCAAGCGCATCTATTATCTGGATGTGAAGAAGAGCCGCAACGATGAAATGTATCTGGCTATCACCGAGAGCAAGAAAATATATGCAGGGATAGGCGAGAATGCACAACTGAATTTCGAGAAACACAAGATATTCCTCTATCGGGAGGATTTCGAGAAGTTCATGAATGGCTTGAACGAAGCGGTGCAATATATTGTGGATGCGCAAGGCCCGTGTCAGCCGAGGACGAATTATCAGAGTGAAGAATTTGCCCGACAGGCTTCGGACGATACCGCTTCTGAGGAGCCAATCCGGATAGATATTGATTTTTAAGCCAATAAAACTTTGACAATTCAAAAATAAGTGCTACCTTTGCGCCCGCTTTTGAAGCATCGTAGGGTGGTAGCACCCCGTGTGATGGTGAATTAAGCAGAGATTTATAACTTAATTTAGAGTAACACAAGTAATTAAAAGACAATGAAGAGCATTGAAATCAAAGGTTCTGCGAGACCTGTAGTTGGCAAGAAGTCAACTCGCGAAATCCGCAAGGCTGACGGCATTCCCGCTGTATTGTATGGTGTTGAACGTGGCGAAAACAACTTGCCCGTTGCTACTCACTTCACTGTGACTAACGACGAAGTTCGTAATCTCATCTATTCTCCCCACATCTATTCAGTTGACCTTGTTATCGATGGCAAGGCTTGCAAGGCTGTGTTGAAGGATATCCAGTTCCACCCTGTTACTGACCGCATCCTCCACATCGACTTCTATCAGATTACTGATGAGAAGCCCATCGTTATGGAAGTTCCCGTTGCCCTCGAAGGTTTGGCAGAAGGTGTACGTGCCGGTGGTAAGCTCCAGTTGCAGATGCGTAAGCTGAAAGTTCGTGCTACATACGATAAGATTCCCGAGAAGTTGGTTGTTGACGTTACTCCCCTTGGCCTTGGCAAGACTATCAAGGTTGGCGAGTTGAACTACGAAGGCCTTGAGTTGGTTAACTCTAAGGAAGTAGTGGTTTGCGCCGTTCAGTTGACACGTGCCGCTCGTGGTGCAAGAGCACAGCAAGGATAATACTCTTTTTGAGTGAAGAGATAAGAACGAAGAGTGAAGAATCATAGTGTGTAAGCGCTATTTGATTCTTCACTCTTCACTTTTAAGTCTTCACTCTTCACTTTCTAATTCTTCACTTATGAAGTACTTGATTGTCGGGTTGGGTAACATCGGTGACGAATATCGCGATACCCGCCATAACATAGGATTCAACGTGGTAGATGCTTTGGCCAAAGATGCCGGAGTGTCGTTTGCCGATCGTCGCTATGGCTTTGTGGCCAACATGTCCATCAAAGGCCGCCAATTGGTGTTGCTGAAACCTTCCACATACATGAACCTCAGTGGCAATGCCGTGCGCTATTGGATGCAACAGGAAAAGATTCCTTTGGAAAATGTCCTGATCGTGGTCGATGACTTGGCTCTTCCCTTTGGTGCCCTCCGTCTGAAACCCAAAGGAAGCGATGCTGGACATAATGGCCTCAAGCACATTGCCACCACATTAGGTACTCAGGAGTATGCTCGTCTTCGCTTCGGTATCGGTAACGATTTTCCCCGTGGCCGACAGGTGGATTTCGTGCTCGGTCAGTTCTCCGATGAAGACATGAAAATTATGCCCGAGCGTGTGTCCGTTGCCGTAGAAATCATCAAAAGTTTCTGCTTGGCAGGTATGGCTATTACGATGAATCAGTTCAATAAAAAATAAGTTCATGTACATTTAAATGGTAATTGAGCCATGTCAAAGATAGAAGCCCGTATAGACAAATGGCTATGGGCCGTGCGCGTATTCAAGACCCGTACCATAGCCGCCGATGCTTGTAAGAAAGGCCGAGTGATGATGGCCGGTGCGCAGGTCAAGCCCTCACGTATGGTTCGTCCAGGTGATGTGGTGGAGGTCCGCAAACCTCCCATTACCTATTCCTTCAAAGTGTTGCAAGCCATTGAGAACCGTGTGGGAGCCAAACTCGTACCTGAAGTGATGGAGAATGTCACTCCTGCCGCACAATACGAATTGTTGGAAATGAGCCGTATCAGTGGATTCGTCGATCGTGCCCGTGGTACAGGTCGTCCAACCAAGAAAGATCGTCGTGCCATGGATGAATTTGTCGCCCCTTCTTTTGACGCTGATTTCGATTTCGATTGGGGCGATGATGATGAAGAGGAAGAAGATTGATAGTTGAGAGTCGTTGAAATGCGATTGCTTTGGAGTTGCATTTCAATTTCAGGTTTGAATCAAATAAACTCCGTTCGCGAACCGTGTTTGTTCGGTTCGCGAACGGAGTTTATTATTCAGAAGAATAGTATTAGCAGTCATTTACTCGACCCGTAGTATAGTACCTACGGTATGACCGACAAATTCGGGAGCATAGGCGCATTGTACGGTGGCAATGCCCGCTTGATAACGGCCGGTACGATCGACACGGAAGGTCTGTTCAAAGGTGTAAGTGCCCTTAGGCAAATGGTCGATGAAGTAGAGTGTGGCGGCATCTTTCACCGAGCGGTAGTGACCGATTCCTCCTTCGTGGCGGTAGCCCGAGGCGCTGCTGACGGGTTCGATGCAAGCGGCACGGCTGTCCTTTATCTGTACAAAGTCCATGGTGCGGTCGGTGCGGATGGTCAGTCGTGACACGACTTTGTCGCCCACGTGCAACACCGTCTCTTCGGTTATGGGTATCCAAGTCTTTTCTCCTTCTATAATGCGCTCAACCATCCATGTGCGTTCGATGCTCAGTGGCTGGGCGAGGGCTTGTCCGTAAGCGGTGGCTGTACGCCCGGTGTAGGTGGATGTGGCTTTATCCATATCCTCCAGGTATTGGGCATAGACGGCTCCCCAAGCCAAACCTTTCGTTTGCTTTTCAAGCGTGGCCTTGCTTGGAAGTTCTTTCAGCTCTTTGGCAGTGTACGTATGCTTGGTGTAGAAGTCTCCTTCAAATTCACCCAAGGAAGGGATGATAATTTGGGTACTTCCCTTTTCTGGCTCAGTTAAAATAGAATTTCCCTCCCTCCTGATGGATGTGGTGTAAGGAGCTGCCAGTAAGGCATATATGGCATCCACTGTATTCAACGGATTGTCCCAACACTGTGCCTGCTTTTGCATCAGCAACCATTGGTTCATTTGTTCAATGTAGATGTCATCCATTCCTGCAAAAGCCAAAGCTTCAATAGTGGCCACTTGTGTTGGCAGGCGGTTGTCACGCCAACTTTCGTAAGGTTGCGGAGTATCGAAGTAACGTCCCATTTGCGGGGTGTAGCTGGTGTGCTCTATTAAAGACACTGTAAACAATTCGTTTTCTGCGTATTTACGATAGTGCTTCAAGATGATACTTGCCTTGGCCTTACCGTATGGAGTCAGTGCATTAAGCTGTCCGACTAAATTCTCTACCATGTAGTCTGCGGCTTTTTGTGCATTCTTGTCCAATAGCTTTCCGTTCAAGGCGATGCAACTCAGGTAGTGTATGGCCAGTTCGGAAGGTCTCACCTCTTTCCCTTCTTTTGCTTGCTTCTGCATTCGGCGGTATTCTGCGAGTAGTTCGTTGTTGAGGTATTCGGTTGCCGATGCCATCATTTGGCGCGAAGGATAATCAAGTTCGCTACCAGTCAGGTAAATGACACGCTCCATCAACTCCAGTATGTAGGTTGTCACATAGCGGCTGCTCTGCATTCCCTTGTACCAGCTCCATCCGCCGTCGGGGTTTTGCAATGCCTGCATCTTGTCCAGGTAGAGGGCGATGCGGTTGTTGGCATGTGACTTGTCGAAGAGGAGTGCCAGTTGGCGTTTTTGTGCAGCTTCGTCATTTGCGTCAGTTACCCAAGGTGTTTCGGTCAGTAACATTGTTTTCAGCTCTTGGTTCTTCTGTAAATTGCTCCACAAAGATTCTTTGTCATTAGCCTTCCATTGCTCGAACAGGGCCTTTATTTGGGGATTCGATTGTGCAATATATGATGCGATGCTGTGGGCGTACCATGCTGATGTCCATGCAAAAGCATCTTCTGTAGTGGGAGTCGCTACGGTGGGCAATGCCTGTATGGCTGCCCATATCGGATTGCCTGTCACCTCCACCGTCAGGCGTTGGTTGGTAGCCGTAGGGCTGTGGTGGTTGAACAGGTGGGTGAGTGATTCCGTGACAGAGCCCGGGCCGTTCACCATCAGCGGTTGGCTCTCGGTTATCCACACTTTGTTGGTCAGCACGGGCAGGTAGCGTTGCTCGCCATCGCTGAACTTACCGCCATCGGCCACGATGCGGCAGATGGGCAGAGGCACGTCGGTGTTCTTCACCGTAAAGGCAAAACTTACCGTGCAGCTCTTTCCTGCTCCGACGTTGAATTTCGCTTTGCGGGTCAGCATCACCCGTTCGGTCATGGGGTCAATCAGCTCCAGTCGGGCTGTACCCTTGATGGCCTTTTCCGACAGGTTGTTGAGGCTGGCACTCACGGTTGTCTCGTCGCCCACGCGGACAAAGCGTGGTAGGTTTGGCTGCACCATGAACTCGCGTTGGGCAGTGGCAAAGTCTTCCAACGTGCCATAGTCCAACTGCTTGGTGTGTGCCAGGGCACGGAAGTGCCAACGTGTCAGGTTGTCAGGCAAGGTAAAGCTCACCTTCACCTGTCCCGTTGAGTCGGTGCGCAGGTGGGGTTGGAAGAAGGCCGTCTCGGTGAAGTTTTCACGCAGTGGCATACCGGTGGGCATGGATTCGGGGATGGCCATCTCATCTTCTGCCTCTTTGGCTTTTTGGGTGCCGACAGAGATTTCCTGTTCCCTTAATACATTTATGGCAGTGCCTGCAAACTCTGTTTCTTCTATGTCGGCTCCGGCCACACGTCCGGCCAGTGCCAGATCATAACTGGTGTTCGAAGCAAGTTCAGCGCCATTTTGTTGCGACATCACCCCCTTGCGGAAGCGGGTGAGCATGAAGTTGTAGTACCGTTCTACAATGCCATCGTAGCGCCATTGGGCAGGCAATTGCTTGGTCAGCAGGTCGAAGTTTGTCCGGGTGAAGAATTGGACAGGACTGTGATTGTTCCAATAGATGGAACGATAACTCAAGCGGGGGAAGGTGGGACGGAAACTCCACGGCTGTTGTCTGCCCAACTGGTTCAGTGAGGCATCGTGCATCGAGGCCAACAGTTCGGCATCGGCCGGTGTGCCGTCGGGGCGGATGACGCTCAGTGTCCACTCCTCGTGGGCTCCGGGTGTCAGGCGGTTGCGGAAGGTCTCCCATTTCAGCTCAAGTTTCTTGTCGGGGCGCTTCTTGTTCAATGTCTGGGTGTAGCAGCGTATATTGCCGTTCTTTACGTACATGACGCTGACGTACATGCCCTTGCCATACTTGGGCAGGTAGTCGAAGGTGAAGGTCTGCACCGTGTCGCTCAGGTAGAAACGGCGGCTTTCGATGCGCTTCATCTCCGAGAAGACATCCATCAGAATGTAGGCATCCTTCTCCCGTGTGCCGAATTGCAGACGGGCCGGTTCGCCCACGGCCACTTCGTCTTCCAGCCAATGGAACCAGTCGGTGGTGCCGAGGGGGACTTTGGTCTCATTTTCTGCATGGATGATGAATGAATTGCTGCTTTGTACACTGTCCTTCTTTCCTGGCAGTGTGGTGGTGGCCACTATTATATAATAGGCCGAGGGACGTTGGTCGAGAAAATCCAGTGACAGGGGCTGGTTGGACGTCTGACGTCCTTCGTAAACCAATTCTTCTGTCTTCTTAGAATTAAGAGATTCGCCGCTCTGATAGATGCGGTAATCCACTTCGGTGTTCACGTCTGCTCCATTGAGGTTGGTCACTTTGAATAGTACCGGATGGGGTTTACCCTTCATCATTTTGTAGTCGGCATATCGGATGTCCAGCTTCAGCGGGCAACTGCTCAGTTCTAATGCTGTCTGTGCATCCTGACTTTCGCCGGATGGGGAGGTCACGGTGCCCATAATGGTGTATTCGTGGTGCCACCAGCAGAGGTCTTTGCCTGCAAATGGGTCGTTCAGCACCACTTTCACGCTGAATCGTCCGTCGCTGTCCGTCACCGTTTCGCCATCAATGGTATCTCCGTCGCTCTGATACTTACTCCATCCGCGCAACCAACCGGAGTACTGGATATTCACGTCGTAGCTCACTTTTCCGTCGGCCACGGGCACACCGCTGTAGGTCATGGCCCGTCCGGTCAGTGTCACTGTGTCGCCAATGGCATAGGTGGTCTTCACCGTGTCGAAGGTGACTTCAAAGGTGGGCAGTTTGTACTCCTCGACGTGGAAGTAGAGGCTGTTTCTCGTGCGGGTAGTGCTTCCCGGAGTCTCTATCTGGTAGCGTCCGTTCAGCCCGTCGGTGGGCAGTACGAATTCGGTGCTGAATGTGCCGAACTCGTTGCTCCTTACCTCTTTTTTTTCGATAACTTGTCCCTTGGGATCTTTCAGTGTCAGTTCAAACACTTCGTCCTTGGCTGTCAGCATGCTGTCATCGGGCTGTTGCCAATAGCTTATACCTTTTATATATATGGTCTGTCCCGGGCGGAAGTGGGTGCGGTCGGATAGCAGACGGGTGACCAGTTGTTTCTGCTCGTTTCGGGAAGTCCATTTGGAATGGTACCCTTTAGATATGTAGGGCATGGTGTTGTCTGTGGGGGTACTGACGCGTATGAGGTCGTTGTCTGAGCCACTTGCTATGGTGACGCATCCCTGCTTGTCCGTAGGCTTGCTTTCAATAGGGATGATTTTCTTCATTTTATGGTCGTATCGGGCCGTGTGCAGGGTGACATCCGCTATGGGGTGTCCGCTCATGCCGTCCAGTACTGCATATTCGATGATGTTGCCCGGTAAACTGTGCGAAACAATCTGGTAAGGTGACACGTAGAATAATCTCAAGTCCGATCCCTTTCCGTTTGCAAGCGTCTCTATCAGGTAGCAACCCGCCTCCTTGGGGAGGGAGAGAGGTACGACGGTGTCCTGTGTCAGATATTCTTTATCGCGCACGAGGGCGAATTTCTGTTCACTGTAGAATTTGCTGTATTTCTTCAGTGCCTGAGGATTGTTTGCATATAGGGTGTCCAACGGGCAGTTCACACGACGTAGCCACACGGTGAAACTGGTCAGGTTGCGGTGGTCGATGTGCAGGCGGGCCTTTCTACCCGGATAATAGTTCATCTCCATGCTCTGTACCGTCAGTAGCGGTTGCTGGATTTCCTTCTCCATATTACGTAACAGTTCGATGGCACCGTATGTGGGGTAGTTGGTAATTCCTTCGCGGAGGACGGCCAGTGCCTCGGTATTCTTTTCTTGGTTGCGCAGGATGGTGGCCATGTCGTAGCAGATGCTTCCGCACAGTTCGTGGGGAGTGAATCGCTCCTTCATCTGACGGAGCAGGCGCAGGCGTTCATCGTTGAGGTTTTGGTATTTAGGGATGGTGTTCAGACGGTTTTGCTCCATGAATATCCAGGCACCGGTCTGCTTGTCGGGATTGATGAGTGCCAGCATCCGTTGGTAGATGCGCATGGTGGCCGTGGGGCAGTCGTAGGCCGAGGCCGAAGGAAGGGTGTCGTTCTTGAACTGTTCGTAGTCGAGGGTAAAGCTCTTCCAATCAGTTTGTTTGAAAGCCCGACTGAGGCGGTATTCCAATTGTTGGATACCATTGGCCGCACGTCGGCCGATGAGGTGTATCAGGTCGTGCTGATAATAGTCGCTCCATCGTCCCTGATAGGTGAGGGGTGCGTAGGCAAGGGTGGAGTATCCGCGCAACTCCTCCAACTGGTTGACCGAAGCCATGAAGTGGTCAAAAGCCCGTTGGTGGTACATCAGCTGTGTCCATTGGCTCATGTCCTCGGGTAATGGCTCCACCACTTTATTGTCGTATGAGCCGCGGGCATAGTTGGTGTAAAGGCTTCCCAACAAAGAGTGCAACATGGCCGCATCGCTGACAGGAGTGACAGGGTCGTCCACCCATGCCTCCAGTCCGGCTATATCGACATAGAAACTGTCCACACTCAAATGCGAACGGTGAGCCATGGCCGTCAGGTAAGCCCGCATCATTTGTGGGGCAAGCCGCTCCTGTTGGGCTTTGGTGAAGATGGTCTGTGCCGTTTCGATGACCGATTGCGGACGGCCAGTCTTTTCATATTGCTCTACCTTTTTCCACAGTTGGTTGTAGCTTTGTGCCGACATTGTGAATATCCCTGTCGTAAATATGATAAGGAGGGTAAATATGTTACGCTTCATACGCTTCAATTGTTTACATGGTCATAAATGTGCATCAAATGTAGTGAATATGTCGGTAAGTCGTTCTTTTTTAGGTGCTTTTTTAGTTCTTTTTAAGAGTGAGAAGAGAAGTGTGGAAAGTGTTTTATGAACCTTTGGAAAATGTGGTTCGCAAAAATGAAAAAGTGCAAGTCGCATTTTTGATTTTGCGACTCGCATTTTTTCGAGGGTAATTTATACTTTTTTGTATCGTAATGCTGAAAAAAGTTGAATTTATCTGAAGTCTTTAAGTTCCATTTGCAAGCGTTGGCGGGTAAAGAAAATCCGGCTCTTGACGGTTCCCAAGGGGAGACCAAGTTTATCGGCTATCTCGCGATATTTGAAGCCGGACACGTGCATGGAAAAAGGAATGCGGTATTCCTTGGGCAGCCGGTTGACGGCGCGATGGATTTCTTTGAGGTCATAAGCGGCCTCGGTGCTGTCGAATGCCATATCTTTGGATTGATTAATGTGGTACAAGTTGTCGGTGTGGTCAATAAATGTCTGATCGCGCACCTGTTTGCGGTAGTTATTTATAAATATGTTACGCATGATGGTGTACATCCAACCGCGAAAGTTGGTGTCAGGTTCGAACTTGTCTTCGTTATCCAAGGCTTTCAAGGATGTTTCTTGTAGTAAATCATTGGCATCTTCGGGGTCGTTGGTCAACTTGTAAGCAAAACGCAGCAATTCATCTTGAATAGCCAGTAACTCGGTTTTAAAATCTAAAGAAGTCATACTCATCGTTTATTTTTAGTTGTACAATATTGGTTTCTTGTTTTCGAGTGCAATATTACAGCATCTTTGGCATTCAATTCAGGATTTTCAGAAATAAAAAGGGGGCAAAAATCGTTTTTGTCGATTCTTGTCCCCCTTATTCCTGAAATTTTGAACAATTTTCCCCTCCGGTATTGAACTAAAACACCCTTATATTCTTTTTTTAGATGGAAAGTGAGTTCAATACGTTCACTAATTCCTTCTTGATGGGCTTGTCATTCTTGATGGCTTTGGTGAAAGGCACATACACAATTTCGTCGTGTTCGATACCTATCATTACGTTGCGTTGTCCTTCCATGAGGGCGTCAATGCTGGCGGCTCCCATGCGGCTGGCAATAATACGGTCGTGTGCCGTAGGGCGTCCGCCGCGTTGTAAGTGTCCAAGTATGGAGACACGCACGTCGTATTGTGGATATTCGTTCTTTACACGTTCGGCCAGAGCCATGGCACCACCTGTGATGTCGCTTTCGGCCACCAGTACGATACTACTGCTCTTTGATTTTCGGAAACCATTCTTGATGAATTCGGCTAATTGGTCAACCTCAGTGCTGAATTCGGGGATGATAGCCGCTTCGGCTCCGGCGGCTATGGCTCCATTCAAGGCAAGGAAACCTGCATCGCGTCCCATGACCTCCACAAAGAAAAGACGCTCGTGGGAAGTTGCCGTGTCGCGAATCTTATCGACTGCATCCAGGATGGTGTTCAGTGCGGTGTCGTAGCCAATGGTCGTATCGGTGCCGTAGAGGTCGTTGTCGATAGTGCCAGGAAGACCAATACAAGGCACATCATACTCTTGTGCAAAGATGCGTGCACCGGTGAGTGAACCATCTCCGCCGATGACTACCAATGCATCGATTTCCTCCTTTTTCATATTTTCATAGGCTTGGGCACGTCCTTCGGGGGTTGCAAACTCCTTGCAACGGGCTGTTTTCAAGATGGTGCCTCCTTGGTGGATGATGTTGCTCACGTTTTGAGTCTTGAATTCCATAATCTCACCGGTTACAAGCCCCTTGTAGCCACGATAGATACCTTTTACTCTCAATCCGTTGTAGATAGCCGCACGGGTTACGGCGCGGATAGCGGCGTTCATGCCGGGGGCATCTCCTCCCGAAGTGAGAATGCCGATACATTTGATGGTTGCCATATTTCTAATCAATATAGGTTATATATGTTCTTTTGGGTGCAAAGTTACAAATAAAAAACAGCTCTTCACACTTGTTTGGTCGTGAAAAAGCTGTTAAATGGTTTTAGAGGATAGAAAATTGGCCAAAAGGATCACTCTTCCAGGGCATTTTGTATGGCCGTCTTGCAGGCTTCCATCAGCCATTTGGGGGTAGAGGTGGCTCCGCAAATGCCTATGCTCTGTACACCGTGCAGGAGGGTGAAGTCTATTTCACGTGCATCCTCTATCATGTGTGAGTTCGGATTCACTTGCCGGCATTCGTTGAAGAGGATTTTGCCGTTCGAACTTTTTTTGCCACTGACGAAGAAAATGAGGTCGTGCGAAGTGGCAAAAGCGCGGATATTGGGCATGCGGTTGGCCACTTGCCGGCAGATGGTATCGTAGTATTCAAAGGAAGCTGTGGGAGAAATATGCTCTTTGATATATTCGACAATTTGCCAAAATTCGTCGAGCGATTTGGTTGTTTGGGAATAGAGGCGGATGTCTTTGCTGAAGTCCAATTGCTCGGCAGCTTTCAGACTTTCGATGACGATAGCCTTCCCCTCCGTTTGCCCTACAAGACCCAACACTTCGGCATGTCCGGCCTTTCCGAAAATTACGATTTGTTTGTCCGTCTCCTCTTTCAGATCATATTCTTGTTTGATGCGTTTTTGCAAGCGTAGCACCACAGGGCAGGTAGCATCGATGATTTCGATTTCGTTCTTTCGTGCCGTTTCGTAGGTTTCAGGTGGCTCACCATGGGCACGTAGCAACACCTTCACACCATGCAATTGCTTGAATTCCTCGTGGTTGATGGTGATGAGGCCCAATTCTTTCAGACGGTCACACTCCTTGCCGTTGTGCACAATGTCGCCCAAGCAGTAGAGTGGGGTACCTTTGCGCAATTCTTCTTCAGCTTTTTGTATGGCGGTGGTCACTCCGAAACAGAAGCCCGAACCGTTGTCGATTTCGATTTGTATCATCCTTCGGCTGCTTTACGATATTGTTCGATGAGCCACGCCTTCTGTTCAGCGATGGTCAGTTGGCTATTGTCCAACAAAATGGCATCTTCGGCGCGTCGTAGAGGGCTGACGGCACGTGTCTGGTCAATATGGTCGCGCTCTTTCACGTTGGCAAGTATTTCCTCAAAGTCTGCTTTTTCGCCCTTTTCCTGCAATTCCTTGTATCGGCGTTCGGCACGTATCTCAGCCGAAGCGGTAACGAAGATTTTCAATTCAGCATCGGGGAAAACGGTCGTACCTATGTCGCGTCCGTCCATCACGATACCTTTCGATTTTCCCATCTTCTGTTGTTGGGCAACGAGGGCAGTGCGTACAAAGTCGATGGCGGCAATGATGCTCACGCGCGAGGAAACCTCCATGGTGCGGATGCGGTCTTCCACGTCCGTGCCGTTCAATTGGGTGCGCGGACGACCTGTGGCGGGGTCGAGGGCAAAGGATATGTGGATGTTGGCAATCTCCTCCCTCAACTTCTCCGTGTCGATTTTCTTGTCGTTGAAAAGTCCTTTCTCGATGCAATAGAGTGTGACGGCGCGATACATGGCGCCACTATCAATATAGATGTAGCCGATTTCGCGGGCAAGATCCTTGGCCATGGTGCTCTTTCCGCATGACGAGAAACCGTCGATGGCAATGGTTATTTTCTTCATTGTGCGTATTCTTATACCTTATTATATTAATATGTACTTGTTCGTCCTTTTGTTTGTTTGGTTCGCAGGCTTGTAAATCTTTCCCTAAATCCTACACCTTAAATCTTACACCTTCTCAAAGTCCCATGCTGAAGTTCAACACCAATGATGAAGCGGCCGTGTGGTAGTTGGCATAAGCCACACCTAACTTGATGCGCTTCAACTGGAGGCCTCCGCCCAAGGTGGCTCCTGTCCATTTACTTCCTCCGTCGGCCTTCAAGTCGTTGGCTCGTTTGCAATTGTATCCGGCGGCCAGGTAGAAACGGTCGCTTGGTGCAACCTCCACACCCATGACTACATGATTGAACAACAGGTCGCCAAAACTGATGTCTTTCCCCTCGGGGTTGTAATACGATGATTCCCAGTGTGTCAGGTCGTCCAATGTGACAGAGATGCGGATAGGCGCATGGGCCAATCGCTTGGTGAATCCCACTTGCATGTTCAAGGGGAGTTTTTCATGCTCTTCGTCGAACGTCTTCACCTGTCCGCCCAAGTTCTTCAAGGTGAGTGAAGCCGAGAAGTCATTCTCTTCGTGGAAGTAATTGACTCCTAAGTCAATGCCAATGGCAAACGACGTGTAGTCGGCATAACTTCCGTGGATGAATTTTGCCGTCACACCTCCGCTCCACCGTTCGCTCAACAGGTAGCTGTAGGTGCCTATGAAGGCCATGTCCTTAGCCGAAAGTTCGCCCAACACATTGTTGTCGATGTCCGTCTCGGTGATGTCGCCGTAATCCATGTATTGCACGGATGCCGCCCAAGCCGAACGCTCGCCGAACTGGCGCGAAAAGGCGGCACTGGCCACCTTGCTCCCCTCGATGTACGAAGTGAAGTTCAGGTTCAGTGTCTTGTCAGCCACATTACTGAGTAGGGCCGGATTGTGGAAGGTCAGGGTGAGGTCATCGGTGACGGTCGTGATGTTCTCACCTCCCAAAGCCGTGGCATGAGCCGAGTGGGGCAGGCGCAGGAAAGGGAATACCGTCGTGCCGTCCTGACTCAGGCAAGTGCCGGCAAAAGCTACCAATAGGGTGAATAATATCCAATATCTTTTCATAATTTGCGAAGCAAAGATAAACAAACCTTATTATATATAGAAACTTACTCCCTGTTTTTTTATTGTGCATCCCTCTTTTTTCTTTTCCGTTAGGGATAAGGTAGGCTCAGGCGTCGGCTGAGGCAGGTCCATCACAGGGCTGAGGTGGGTTCATCTCTGTGCCCTTATAACGGCAATGGCGGGTACGAATAAAACATCCAATCAGGGTACAATGCCTGCGAAATTTTTTTTCCCTACCTGAGAAAACTTTTTTGCAGGTAGGGCAGAAAAAAAAGAGCGTTTTTCCCTTCGTTATCCCTTCGGAAGGATTAAAAAACTTAAAAAACGGGGTTGTTTGCAAAAAAAACAAAGCAAGTGTTACTATAAATGAAAAATATGTGCTACATTTGCCCGTGCATTGAAAAACTGTATATTCAAAAAACAAAAAAATAAATAAAAAGTATGGAAGTTAAAAAAGCTCCTGTTGCCGATTTGGAAGGCAAAAAGACCACTTGGCTGTTGGTCGGTTACATCTTGGTTTTAGCTATCATGTTCGTCGCTTTTGAGTGGACGCGTCGCGACAAGATAGATACGAGTGAAATTGTGGCAGAGGTTTCTTTGAATTTCGAAGAAGAAATCATCCCCATTACCATGCAGGAAAAGCCTGTGGCTCCTGTACCGGTAGAGGCCAAGACAATTTCTGAGACTATTGAAATCGTGGAAGACGATGCCGAAATCGAGGAAACCATCATCGCATCTGATGAAGATATGGGTGAAGTGGTTGAAATCCAGAACATCGAGAACGTAGTGGTGGAAGAACCCGAGAAGGAAGAGGAAATCTTCCAGGTGGTAGAGGCCATGCCTGAGTTTCCCGGTGGTACAGCTGAGTTGATGAAATGGTTGCAGAAGAACATCAAGTACCCCTCAATCTCTCAGGAAAATGGTGTACAGGGTCGTGTAATCGTTCAGTTCGTGGTAAACCGCGACGGTTCTATCGTTGACCCCGTGGTTCTCCGTAGCGTTGACCCCTATTTGGATAAGGAGGCTCTCCGCGTAGTAAGCGCGATGCCTAAGTGGAAGCCCGGTGAACAGCGTGGTAAGACCGTGCGTGTGAAGTTTACATTGCCTATACAGTTCCGTCTCCAATAAACCGCTGGTGACGTTTGAAGAACGGAAGAAAACACATAAAGAGGTTGCCTGACGATAATCAAGCAGCCTCTTTTTGGGAATAGAAACAACGGAGAGACAATATGATGTACAACGCATCGCAACTTTTGGATAAAATCAACGCGTACATTGCTGCGCTCGGTTATAAACGGCCACCCGTCGGATTGTACGAGCCGGTGGAATATACGCTGGCACTTGGTGGCAAGCGCATACGCCCCGTGTTGATGCTGATGGCCTATAATATATATAAGGAAGAGGTGGATGACATCCTTTCCTCTGCCTCAGCCATCGAGACGTATCACAATTACACCCTGCTTCACGACGACCTGATGGACAAGGCTGACTTGCGCCGTGGAAATCCCACCGTGCATCGGAAGTGGGATGAGAATACGGCCATCCTTTCGGGAGACACCATGTTGGTGTTGGCCTATCAGATGATGTCGCAATGTGCTGCGCCTTATCTGAAAGAGGTGATGGACATCTTTAACGAAACGGCGTTGGAGATTGGCGAAGGCCAGCAGTATGACATGGAGTTCGAGACACGCAACGACGTGACCGAAGCGGAGTACTTGGAGATGATTCGTCTGAAGACCTCTGTCCTCCTGGCTGCCAGTTTGCAGATTGGAGCCGTTCAGGGTGGTGCTTCGCCCGAAGATGCCCGTCTTTTGTACGACTTTGGTGTCCAACTGGGACTTGCTTTCCAGTTGCAAGACGATTATCTCGATGTCTATGGCGACCCCGCCATCTTTGGCAAAAAGGTTGGAGGAGACATCCTCTGCAATAAGAAGACTTATATGCTCATCAATGCCCTTCAACGGGCAGATGAGGGGCAACGTGCCGAACTCGACCGTTGGATTGCTGCCGTTGACTATGTCCCCGAAGAGAAAGTAAGAGCCGTGACTGCCCTTTACGATGCCATCGGTATCAAGGAGGTTTGTCACCGCAAAATAGAGTCGTATTTCCAGGCGGCGGAAGCCTGTCTGGACAAAGTATCCGTCGAGGAGAGCCGCAAGCTGGAATTGCGCAACTTTGCCCTCTCGTTGATGGGACGTAAGGTGTAATGATTATCGACACCCATTCACACCTCTTCACCGAGGAGTTTGACGATGATCTTCCCGAGGTGATGTCGCGTGCCCGCGAAGCCGGTGTCGGACGCATCTATATGCCGAACATTGATGCGTCAACGGTGGAAGCCCTTTTGCGGGTGTGCCGTGCATACGAGGGGTATTGTTTCCCTATGTTGGGCTTGCATCCCACCTCGGTAAATGCCGGTTATCAGGCGGAATTGGACGCTATGAAACCTATGCTCGACGAACCTTCGCATCCCTTTGTTGCGATTGGTGAAGTGGGACTCGACCTTTATTGGGACAAAACCTTTCGCCACGAACAGGAGGATGCTTTCCGGCAACAGATTGCCTGGGCGTTGGAGTACGACCTTCCTTTGGTTATCCATTGCCGCGAAGCGTTTGACGAACTCTATGCCATCATGTGCGACTACAGGCAGACATCCCTCAGGGGAATCTTCCATAGTTTCACAGGTTCGGCCGAAGATGCCCGACGATTGCTCTCGTTCGAAGGCTTCATGTTAGGCATAAACGGAGTGCTCACGTTCAAGAAATCCAACCTCCCCGGAGTGTTGACGGGCGTGCCTCTTGAACGGGTGGTGTTGGAGACCGATTCGCCTTATCTGGCACCCGTGCCTCACCGGGGCAAAAGGAATGAAAGTGCGTTCGTCAGATACACATTGGCACATGTAGCTTCGGTGTATGGACGCGATGTGGAAGAGGTGGCGGATGTGACGACGAAAAATGCGAAAAAGGTGTTTGAAAAGGAGTAAAAGAGCGTAAAAAAGTGCTTGAATCCTTTAAAATATATTAATTTCTGCCCTTTGGCAAAATTTAAATGGAAAGAAAGATGGGGAAGCCGAATAAAAAGAATACATTTGTAGCTGAAAACTCGGCGTGCCCTAAAAAAGATGTGAAAATAGAGCCGTTTTTTAATAAAAGAATGTAAAAGGAGAGATGCTCGAGTGGTTGAAGAGGCACGCCTGGAAAGCGTGTATACGCCTAAAGCGTATCGGGGGTTCGAATCCCCCTCTCTCCGCAACGTCGTAGGGATGGGCTTCCACCCCGAAGGCACAAACTGGAGAAAGAGAAAATTAAACAAAGAGAGAAATAAACAATAAACTAATAATTATTTAATCTTAAAAATTTTAAAGACACAATGAAAAAGTTATTTGCAATTGTTGCAGTGATGGGAATGATGACCTTTGGTCTTACCCAGTCAGTAATGGCTCAGGAAGAAGCTGCTGCTTCTACTGAAGTTGTAGATTCTGCTGCTGTTGATTCAGCAGCTGTTGAAGAGGCTCCCGTAGCTGAAGAGGCTCCCGCTGTAGTTGAGGAGACTGAAGGTGGTATCCACAAAGAGTTGAAGACAAAGTTCATCGAAGGTGATGCTGGCTTCATGTCATTGGTTGCTATCGCGTTGGTAATCGGTTTGGCTTTCTGTATCGAGCGTATCATCTACTTGAGCTTGGCAGAGGTTAACACTAAGAAATTGATGGCTAAGCTTGAAGAAGCTCTTGCTAAGGGTGATGTAGAAGGTGCTAAGACTATTTGCCGCAACACTCGTGGTCCTGTTGCTTCTATCTGCTATCAGGGTCTGATGCGTATCGACGAAGGTGTTGACGTAGTTGAGCGTTCAGTTGTTTCTTACGGTGGTGTTCAGTCAGCTTACCTCGAGAAGGGTTGCTCATGGATCACTTTGTTCATCGCGATGTCTCCTTCACTCGGATTCTTGGGTACTGTGATCGGTATGGTGCAGGCGTTCGACGCTATCGAGGCTGCAGGTGATATCTCTCCGACCGTTGTTGCCGGTGGTATGAAGGTGGCCTTGATTACTACTATCTTCGGTATCGTTGCCGCTTTGATTCTCCAGGTATTCTACAACTACATCCTTTCTAAGATTGAAGGTTTGACATCTGATATGGAAGATTCTTCTATCACATTGCTCGACCTCATCATGAAGTACAACCTGAAAAAGTAAATAACTCAAAAAAGACTTTTCAAAATGGTTAAGACACATAAAATTTCTAATTGGGTATTCATCCTTCTGATTGTTGCCACCATCGTAGTTTTCGGACTCTTCTTCGGTGTTGGATACGATAATATGGAAGGTAAATACGTTGCTCCCGAGCACACTGGTACTTTGATGTACTTCATGTATGCTATGGCTGCTATTTGCGTATTGTCAGCTGTAATTGGAGCTGCTGCGAATACAATTTCTTCCTTTGGAGGTCCTAAGGGAGTGAACAAGACTGGTGTACCTACTACTGCTATTTCTATCATTTCACTCGTGATTCTGATTGGTTCAATCATTGCTTCTTATACTATGGCTTCTGCTGAGCCTCTGGTATTGCCGAGTGGTAAGATTTTCGATGATGCTACTTTGTTGGTACTTACCGATACAATGGTTTATACTCTCTATGCCTTGATGGTGTTTGCAACAATCGGATTGATTGTTAACCTTTCTGGCATTTTCAGAAAATAATTCTAAGAACCTATTAAATTTAGAAAAGTATAATGGGAAAAAGATCAGTGCCGGAACTGAATTCAAGTTCAACTGCTGACATCTCCTTCATATTGCTAATCTTCTTCCTTACCACCACTTCAATGGATACGGATAAGGGTTTGGCTCGTCGTTTGCCGCCCCCACCCGAAGATAACATGGAGCAGGAGGACACCAAGGTGAAGGAACGTAATGTGCTTCAGGTCAGAATCAATGCCATGGATGAATTGATGATTGGTAGTGATATGGCCGACGTAAGTGAGATTCGTGCAAGAGCTAAGGAGTTCATCGACAATCCGGAGAACTTGCCTAACTTGCCTGATAAATCACCGCGCGAAATCGACCTTCTTGGTACGGTATATATTACCGACAGACATGTGATTTCATTGCAGAGTGACCGTGGTACAAGTTATTCAAAGTACTTCGAAGTTCAGAATGAGTTGGTTGCTGCTTATAACGAGTTGCGTGATGAGTTGGCTCGCCGCAAATTCGGTAAACCCTACCTTCAGTTGAGCGAGGAACAAGCGCTTGCCGTTCGTTCATACTACCCGATGAAGATTTCGGAAGCAGAACCTAAAAACTACGGTAATAAGTAACAGTTATGAGTAAATTTGGAAAAGGAGAAAAAAGAGGAATGCCGGCGTTGAATACGTCATCATTGCCTGACTTGATTTTTACCATCTTGTTCTTCTTCATGATTGTTACCACAATGCGTGAAGTTACCTTGATGGTAGAGTTTAGAGTACCGAAAGGAACTGAAATTGAGAAAATGACAAAGAAGTCTCTCGTGTCATACATTTACGTAGGTAAGCCTACTCGTGAATGGCGTGCAAGAATCGGTTCTGGTACTCAGATTCAGTTGAATGATAAGTTTGCCAGCCTCTACGAGGTGCAGGACTATGTTTACCAAGAGCGTGAAGCTATGAAAGAAATCGATAAACCTTTCATGAAGGTTTCTCTCAAGGTGGACAAGGATACTCGAATGGGTATCGTTACTGACATCAAGCAGGAGTTGCGTAAAGCGTATGCCTTGAACATCAACTATTCTGCGGAAGGCCGCAATTGATAGTTTGACGATAAATGAAAAAGAGAGCGTGTCACATTGGGTGGCACGCTCTCTTTGTTATATAATCATTCAACTTTCGCAAGTATAAGAAGTTGCAGGAGTTCAGACTATAGTTTCGACTATACTTAGCATGACGTTCAAAGCTATCGTCTGTAACTCCTGAGCGAAGCGAAAACTCCTGACCATACCTTAGTATAAGAATCAGAAGAGATTTTCGACTGACCGAAGGGAAGTAACTCCTGAACTCCAGAAAGCTGAGCTTGCGAAACTTAAATAAGAATGGTATTCTTCCTTGCGTAAGGTTATTATTCTTCCTTGTGTACGAATAGTTTTCTTCCGAACAGTTAATACCGTTCGTCTGCCGTGTTGATTTCGCTCGTGAGCGGAGTTTGTTCTGTTTGCGGGTAAGTGTAACCTCTCTTGTGCTTCTCTCGGATTTGCATGAAATGTCTTTCTTCCGTTTTCGCGCACGGAAATGATAGTGTTCGCACACGGAAATTCACATAAAAGTATGTTTTAACCTTTCAGATGTGCAAATTTTCTTTTATTTTTTGTATTATTTAATTTTCTATTTGTATCTTTGCCCCGAGATGCAGTAATATAACTTTTATTTATCAATTCAAGACATTTTGATTGTCGGAATAACATGAGAAATAATAATAAACTTTATAATTAATCTTAATGTAAAAAACTTTAGTGAGATGAAAAAACCTAAGAATTTATTGTGTAGGTTATCCTTTCTTGTCGCTTTGATGTGTTTGCCATTGTGGGCGAATGCTCAAGGGATAGTCAAAGGTACTATTTTTGATTCCACAGGTGAGCCGATTATCGGTGCGGCTGTTCAGGAAAAGGGGCTTCCCAGCAATGGTGTGGCCACAGACTTTGATGGTAACTTTACACTGGAGCTGAAAGCCTCTACTACGGCTATTGTCAGCTATGTTGGTATGATTTCTCAGGAAATCCAGGCTTCTGAAGCTAACCAACAGATTGTGTTGAAAGATGACAATGCAAATTTGGAAGATGTGGTGGTTATCGGTTACACCAGTCGTGCCCGTAAAGATCTTACAGGTTCTGTAGGTTCTATTTCTGGTGTCCGTTTGGCACAGGTGCCTGTCACTTCTGCTGCTGTTGCCCTTCAGGGTAAGATTTCGGGTGTGCAGGTAACCACCGTCGATGGTCAGCCGGGTGCTGATGTGAACATCCGTGTGCGTGGTGGTTCTTCAATTACCCAAAGCAACGAACCTCTTTATATTGTGGATGGTTTTCAGGTTGACAATATCAATGATATTCCTCCTACCGACATTCTTAGTATCGATATCTTGAAGGATGCTTCGTTGACTGCTATCTACGGTTCAAAGGGTGGTAATGGTGTAGTGGTGGTAACAACCAAGAATGCCCAAGAAGGTAAGGTGTCAGTCTCTTTCAATGGTCAGTTGAGCGTCAGCCACTTGTCTAAAGAGCTTGATCTGATGAATGCCAGACAGTTTGCAGAGTACCAGTATCAGTGGCACTCTATGAACGGTACTCGTTCATCCAATGGTAAGTATTACCGTGCCAACTTCGGTAACCCTTATGACTTGGATATGTACGATGTTTTGCCTACTCACGATTGGCAGGACGAGGTGATGGGGGAAACTCCTGTCAGCTATTCGGCTAACGTGACTATTGGTGGCGGCTCAGAGAAGGTTCGCTTCAATGCCTCTTTGACCCAGAGCAACGATGATGGTATCATCATGGGTTCAGGTGTGCGTCGTACCAATATGAATATCAAGACCAATATCAAGATAAACGATAAGCTCAGCCTTCAGGTTAATCCCAAGTTCACATATCGTCGCGACGAAGGAGCCGGTGGTAGCCATGTGGGTACGGGAGGTATCATCGATGTGTTGAAGTATCGTCCGACCAATGGTCTTCGCGAATACGGCTATGTGGATCCTTCGTATGCAGATCCCCTCGAAGAAAAGACATTTGAATATAAGAATCCGAAGAGTGATATCAAAATCAATTCATTGGTTCAACATGCTTATACCTCAACCAATGCATTGGCTCTCGAATGGAAGCCGATTGATGGATTGACACTCCGCACTGAAGCAACCATCGGTATGAGATGGTATGACAAGAGCCGTTTCTACGGAGCCTTGACTAAAGAGGGTGAAAAGCATCATAACCAACCCGTTGCTGAACTTTCTGACCATTATCGTTTGAATTATGTATGGACCAATACGGCAGCTTATAACCTTACTGTAAAGAATGATCACAACTGGTCGTTCCTCGTAGGTCAGGAAATTTACCACAGACAGCAGCGTGAAGTCTTTACCAAGAATATTCATTTCCCCGAAAAATTCTCGTCAGAAGAAGCTTGGAACAATATGGCATTCGGTGAAGCTTATGAAAGTACATCCAAACTTTCTACAGCCGATCGTACTGCTTCTTTCTTTGGTCAGGCGAACTACAATTGGAAACACCGTTATTTGTTGTCTGCCACTTTCCGTGCTGATGGTAGTACTAAGTTTGCTCCCGGTAACCAGTGGGGTTACTTCCCCTCTATTTCGGGTGCTTGGGTGATTTCTGAGGAGCCTTGGTTCGAAGCTGATTGGGTGAACCAATTGAAAATCCGTGCCGCATTCGGTCTTACCGGTAACAACCGTGTCAGCGATGACTTGTGGCGTCCGCTCTATATCGTAACTTCAACCGGCGGTCCTGGTTTTGGTGAGAATACCCAGTATGGTGAGAAGCATTATCTGAATACGAGTGGTGGCAAAGAGGACAAGTTGGCCAACCGCGACATCAAGTGGGAAACCATTGTTACCCGCAACTTGGCTGCGGATATCCAATTGTTTGACGGACGTGTGACCATTACTCCTGAAATCTATTGGAACACAACCCGTGACATGTTGTATGATGCCAACATCAATCCGACATTGGGTTATAATACTCAGTTGCAGAACGTAGGTCAGGTTACCAACCGTGGTGTTGAACTCTCTATCACAGGTGACATCCTTCGCGGAACTGATTATGTGTTGACTGGTCATTTGGCATTCGGTACCAATAAGATGAAGGTTGACAAGTTGAATGGTGAAATCCGTGAACTTGATATCAAAGGCGATGACTGGGATTCTGGCCTTTTGGACTACAGACTTCGCGAAGGTGAAGAAGTGGGTCTGATTTATGGTTATGTATATGATGGTCTCTATGGCTTCGACGAATTCTATTTCGATCCGTTGAACAACTATCAGGCTGTTCCTTGGGGCTCTTTGGCTGCTGACAATGGTACATCAAAGAATCAAGCTCCCCGCGAGGATGGTTATGTGACTGTCATCAACGAAGTGTTGGATGACTCTAACTCTGGAAAGGCTACTTTGCCTGGTAAGGTGAAGTTCAAGGACTTGAATGGTGATGGCCGCATTACCAAAGATGACCGTACTGTTATCGGTAAGACAACTCCGAAGGTTCAGGGTGGTTTCGGTTTGAGTGGCCAGTGGAAGAACTTCGACTTTGTGACCAACTTCACTTATATGCTCGATTATGACATCAATAATGCTACAGCCTTTACGTTGTCTTCTTCCGAAGGAAACAAGAACAATTTCTATAATGTATTGTCCAAGTTCTCTAACGGTTGGTTGTACAATGATATTTCTGGTGAGTTGACTGGAACTCCCGGTGATATCCTCTACAAACTTTATTATGTAGAAGGTGGAAATGAAATCTACAAGGCAGCCAATGCTAACCGTGCACTGTGGAATCCGGCTGACGTTCCTGGTAAGATTACTCATTCTTACTTCATTGAGGATGGTTCATTCTTGCGTTGCAACGATATCACTGTCGGTTATACCATTCCCGAGAACGTAACGAAGAAGTGGGGTATTTCTAAGGCTCGTTTCTATGCCTCAGCAACCAACCTCTTTATCTTGACCAACTACTCAGGTTATGATCCCGAGGTGGATATTCAGACAGGTTTGACTCCTTGTATTGATTACAACCGTTATCCCCGTAACCGTAGCTTTGTGTTCGGTACTAACATTACATTCTAATAAACAGAAAAAGATATGAAACTTAAAAATATATTATGGGCAGGTCTTTCTGCCTTGGCATTGGTTTCTTGCGACGACTATCTGGAAGTTGAAGCTCCTTCTTCTTCTACTGACGAATTTGTCTATAGCTATAAGTCCGAGATAAACCGTGCTCTCAACGGTGTGTATGCAAAGGCTATTGTCGGTGATCTTTATGGCAATGCCTATCAGCGTACCTTCGTTTACAATAGTGATGTGGATATGCAGATCGATGCCAACAATGCTGCATCTTCAGATGGAAATGCGTATGCCCGTTTCGATTGTAATCATCGCGGTGGCGAGATTCTCAAGTACTGGACGGCTTCTTATCGCCTGATTGAGTATGCCAACCGATTCATTGCAGGTGTTGAATCAAGTGAGTTCTATAAGGTACAGGATGCTGATGTCATGCAACAGTTGGGTGAAGCCAAGTGTCTTCGTGCCATGGCTTACCACGACTTGGTGGTTATGTTCGGTGATGTGCCGTTCAAATTTGCTCCTACAGCAGGAAACAGTTCTGATGAGTTGCCTCCTGTGATGTCCCGTTCTGCTGTACAGGATTCTATCATCAAGGATTTGCAGGAGATTGCTCCTTACATGGTATCCAGCAAGACTTCAACGGTTGAGCGTTGTTCACGCGAGTTTGCTCATGCATTGATAGCCCGTGTGGCACTTACTGCCGGTGGATATTCACTTCACCCGGTGAAGGATAATGAAAGAAGTTATGGAGAAATGAAGCGTCCTGACAATTACAAGGATTATTATGAAATTGCCATGCTGTATGCTGACTCTGTCATTATGGCGGGCACACACAAATTGACTCAAAATTATCAGGATGTGTTTGTTAATCCGTGTAACTACTTGGTGGTTAATGGTGACGATGTTATCTTTGAGTTGCCTTTTGCCAAGTTGTCAACAGGTAATACTGGATACATTCAAGGTCCCACTTATTCGGCATACGAAGGTAACACGGTAGGTGCATGGGGTGCGGCTTCTGGTAACGGACGTCTGAGTGCCTTCTACCGTTTCTTGTTCCGTGACAACGATATTCGTCGCGAATTTGTCAATGGTATGTGGTATTATTCTTATGTTCAGAATGCCGATGGTGTAATGGTTGATACAGTTTATATTCGCAACGACTATACTGTACACAATAACAAGTGGTCTAAACTTTGGACTGCAGAATCTAATGCGTTGGGTAGTGAGACTACTGGTTCAACCGGTATCAATTTCCCCTATATGCGCTATGCCGATGTATTGCTGATGTATGCTGAAGCAGCCAATGAATTGAACGATGGACCGACTGAAAAGGCTATTCAATGTTTGACAGAGGTTCACAATCGTGCGTTTATAGATGGTGATCCCACTTTCATTGCTGAAGCACAAGCTGGAAAAGACGCTTTCCAAAAAGCTGTGCTTGATGAACGTAAATGGGAGTTTGCCGGTGAAAACTCACGTTGGCGCGATTTGGTTCGTACCAATACATATAGCCAGGAATTAGTTTACAGTTTCTTGCGTTATTATTCTGCCGGTTCTCAGAACGCCAGTGGTTTCTGTGGTTACGAAGATGCTATCAACGAGCACGATGGCCGCATGTATATTGATAATCTCCCTGAGCGAATCTATTATCATGCGTACAGAATTGGTGAAGCAAATGTCAGAGCATTGGCCGCTTTTGCTACTCAATTGTATGGCTATCAGATTTCTAATGGAATAGTTCTCAAACAGTATCCGAACCAAAGTTTGAAGAGTATCCGTCTTTATAATGCGTATGAGCGTGCCCGTCAAGAGCCTCCTAAGGGTCTTATTACAGTGGGAGGCTTTTCTGCTGAATCTTGGTTGAAAGCTGATTTCTACCAATGGGGTAATACTGATATCGGTGTACCCAAGGATCAGTGTCTCTATTCTTTCTACGGCTTTATCCGTGGCGATGTCAATGGAAACATCTGGTTGGTTCGTGATGGTGCTTTGGAAATGCTTCCTTCTACCATTCCTTCGGTTGAGCAATTGCCAGTGGTAAGATATATCTTGCCTTATCCTGAAGATGTCATTTCACGCTCTTCTGGGCTTTACAAGAATTATTACGGTTATAAATAATAAAAACGATATAGCATATTATGAAAAAGATATTCAGTATCATGGCGCTCCTCGCGGCAGGCTTTTCTACATTGACTTTCTCGTCTTGTGACGATGATGATGATGTGGCTGCTGGCACTGACCGTGAGTTTATGACCATGTTCATTACAGACAATACTCGTGGTAAGGGAACCGATTATCCTTACAACTGCGGATTGGATATCCAGAATTATCCTCATGGCAATACCATTCATCTCTATTGGTATGGTGTGAATGATTGTGCCGGTTATCAGATTCAGATGGCTTTGCAGCCAAAGGTGTCAGGTGGTGCCGATGCGTGGGCTTCCATTCAGGGTACAAGCGATTTGTTGCTCGACACTATTGTAGGACCGAATGTATTGGATCTTGTCATCAAAGACCTTCAGTATTCAACCGATTACCGTTTTGCTATCCGCTGTCTCTCTAAGGAGGATAACAATGTGACCGATTTCACTCACGCCTCCAAATGGTATGGTCATGGAAACGGCCGCCAATGGCAGGAGTATCTCGGTATCGCTACCAACGACCGTTATCCCACTCCGTTTGTTGTGTATGTCAATCAGGCACAGACAACAGAGACTACGTTGACCGTTTATCTGAATACTAATGTGTCTCATGTTTCTACTGGCGATGCAGCTTTGGATGCGGAGAACGAAGCCAGCTATCGTGAGAATTTCAATATCGATGCTGAGGGTAACTTCCTTTATAAGTATTTGCGTGTAAGTCCTTCTCCTAACAATCCGAATTCGACTGTGGCTGAAAAATGGAAGAATTATGAGATTACTCAGGAAGACCGTGAGCGTGGTTATTTGGTTGTGGATGGTTTGACTCCCAACTCTGTGTATGTGATTGATGTGGTTGACCCCACTGTGCCTGTGGCTATTGATGCCAAGTACAACACTTGTACGGCTCGTTCAGATGGCAAGCCGGGTGCGCCTATCCTGTTGAAACACGACGAGATGATTGCTCAATATGCTAATGCACCCATCGTTGAAGGTTCGAATTTCAATCGTGCTGATGTTTATGGCGAATTGGCCGAGGTATATGATGCAGCTCCCATCACTCCGGTGTTGTATGACTTCATCTCTAATACTAATTATGCAGAAGGTCAGACTTATCTGTTGGAGGGTGGAAAGACTTACTATATTGATGGTAACGACATTACTTGTAAAGGTTTTGTTCTCCGTACCAACCCTGAAGACTTGGCTGAAGGAAAGCGTGCCCGTGTGATTTGCGGATTGGGTAAGAACAGTCAGTATTATACAAGTAGTACCAATGGCGAACAGTGGCAAGGCTCTTATACCATGTTCATGTTCGGTCGTCAGCCTGAAGCTGGTGAAGGTGGTGAAATCTACATGAAGAAGCTGGCTTTCTATGATCTCGATTTCGATAATCCGACAGCTCTTAACTATGGTGACAATGTTGCAGGTGCAGGTGTTGTTGCAGGTAACTATTTCTTCAATATGTACAGCAACGGTATGGCCGTAACATTGGACAGCTTGGTTATTGAGAACTGTAACTTCAAGCGTTTGGTGCGTGGATTCATCCGCGAGCAGGGTGTGAACTACAAGATTTGGAACCATGTGCTCATCAAGAACAACTTGTTTATGGATTGCGGTTACTACAACAACGGTGCTGGTGGTTACTGCTGGATTGCCGGTTCGGGTAACAGCGTGAAGTCAAACCTCTATGCTGACTTCAAGTGTATCGAAAACACCTTCTATGACAGTCCGTTCCCCTCATTCTTCAGCGAAGAAAAGGGTACGTTCTGGGAGAGTGGTATTGTTTGGAACATTACTTTCTCAAACAATACGTTGGTGAACTTCAACACTCGTGGTAACGGTTCCATTATCAAGATGCGTAATCTGCCCGATGGTTCAGTCTTCAACGTTGAAAATAACCTGATGGTGCTTTGTAAGAAACCTGGTGACCTTCGTGTGTTGGAATTTTATGGTGCTGATATCCGTGAGACAATGACACTGGCTGATGGTACGTCAGGACACGTAACATTGAACTTCAACAATAACTGGTCAACCAACAACGATTTGACCAATGGTCAGATATTCACAGCCAATCCTTGGACTTCAACCAGCAACAACTTCGGTAAATTGTTGAAGAATAATCAAGCAACCTTGAATGGTACGTTGGATGTGAATGTAGCCAGTGTTTCTGCTACCGAGTTGATGGAACAGCCTTGTCCTCCTTATATTGCCAAGACTTCCAGTGATCGCCACATGCACCGTGCTGACGCATTGGACGGAACTGCTGCTACGGAATTCAATGTGAACTTGTACATCAAGCACATGGACAACGAAATTGTCAAGAACAATGTCGGTGCTGCCCGTTGGAGAAATAGAAACTGATTAAGTAAATGATAAATCAAAGAAAGATATGAAACTATTCAATAAATCACTCTTGGCTGGTGCAGCTTTCCTGATGGCCGTAGGCTTTGTGGCTTGCGACGATGCCAATGAGTTTGAAGACGCTCGTACCGACAACCCTTCATGGGCTGGTAAGTACAACGATTCATTAAATATCGCTCATCCCGATTCATTGGCCCAGCAGTCATGGGTGCGTGGTGAAGGCATCAAGTTCAATGCTTTTGGTGAAGAAGTACAGGGATATATCGAAAGCATGGACTTTACAGCAGACTCGGTAAGCGTAAAAATGAGTGAAGGTAAGACTGAAGGAAACATGGGAGCCGATGATTCCGGTACTTACAAGTACGAGTATATTTACGAAACTGGTACACTGACAGTGCTGAAATCTGTTAAAGACGATAAAGGCAATTGGTCTGATGTGGCTCTGTTCGTCGGTGTTGCCGTTTCAGGTACCAAGTATGGCGATATGCTGACCGTAGTTCACTATGGTGACACGCCTGCCCAGACTTATCTGGTTCGTAAGTGATGATATCATTCTTTCCACAGCCGGAGTTGTAACAGACTTCGGCCGTGGAAAAGACTATTAAAGAAACATTTATTTTACATTATTTATTAACTTAAAAAACTTTAGTGTTTATGAAAAAAGTATTTACTACTTTGCTTGCCTTGTTTGGTTTTACAATGGCAATGAATGCTGAGACTGTGGATGACATCAAGCCGATGCAGCACAGTTATGTATGTGTATTCGATAACTATACCGGCAATGGTGTTGGTTCTCGTACCAAGGGTGCTATCTTTGCAGGTGGTTATTTCTTGGATGTAACAGGTGGTAGTGTAGCAACCAACAAAGGTTCTGTCGATCTTTCTGATCCTTCTACTTTTGCCGTTACTTATGGTGGTGCTGAAGCTGATACTGCCAGATTGGTTGCTAAATATGGAAAATATGGCAAGCACGTGAACTCTTTGCGTTTGAAGAATGCACAGGATGTGATTGCTTTCAAGCCGACTGCCGGATCTGTTGTTTATGTATTCGGTCAGGGAAATAACAAGACTGGTGCTTCTGCCCGTATTCCTAAGTTTGCCACTGATGCCAAATTGGAGAATCCTTTGAACGAAGCTCCTACTGACGATTACCCCAGTTCAAGCATTTACGTGTATAAGTTTGTAGTTCCTGCAGAATTCGATGGTAATACTCCCATCTATATCGGTTCTTACAATGGTGACTCTTTCTTCAGCTATATCATTGTTGAAGCAAACGAGCCTGCTGGTACTCCTATGGTTGAAGTGAACAGCACTGTTTACGACGAGGCTGAAAAACTCTATTATCAGGAAGTTGTATGTACTCCCAGCAACTACGTTCTTGATGGTTTTGACATGGGTGCTACCACTGTTTATTATACTACTGATGGTACCGATCCGACAGACGAGAATGGTGAAGTTTATTTCGAGCCTATCAAGTGCTATAAGAATATGGTTGTTAAGTTCCAGGCTTATGACCCGTTTGGAATGATTTGCGAAGGTGCCAACAATGAGGCTACTGTTGAATTCACTTTCAATGCTCCTGCTTTGACTGTTGATGGCGCAAATGCAACAATCTCTACAGAGTATCAGAATGCAACCAACTACTATAGCATCGACGGTGCTGAGGGTGTTGCCGGTGATTCTTACACTGCTACAACTTCTTGCAATATTGAAGTTTATACTGTTATCTCTAACGGTGAATATGGTTCTTGGACTTCAGCTTCTGCATCTGCTCCCATCTATGTACTTGATCCTATCAAGGAGAAGAAGGTGATTACTGTTTCTGGTACTACTGCTGTTGACGAAGAGGCTACTGCTAACGATCCCAATGGCAACACTCAGTACATGGCTGTTGATGCCAAGTTGCAGTACAATGGTAAGGATGAAGACCCCTGCTTCTACCTCGTTCCCAATGCCAAGTTCAGCGCCATCATGGATCCCGCTGCTCAGGTTGACGGTCAGCAGGTTTACTTGCAGATGGACAAGGACAACTTGACTTTCATGGTTGCTGAAGGTGACTCTGTTGATGTAACAGTAACAGTTTCTAAGAACTCTCACAAGAATGCTGATGATTTGAAGACTTACGTAAATGTGAACGGTACAACTTATGGTTACGATGACATCACTGTAGGTGGCAACGTTATCAAGTTCGGTTTGACTGGCGGTATCTATACTTTCAAGAAGTACAGCGGTACTGGTAACATCCACGTTGCTTCTATCGAGATTGCTCCTGCTGATCCCAGTGGTATCCAGAATGTAGTAGCTGCTCCTGCTTTCGATGCTAATGCTCCTATCTACGATGTTGTAGGTCGTCAGGTTTCTGTTCCCGTTAAGAAGGGTATCTATATCCAGAACGGTCGCAAGTTCATCGTGAAGTAAAATTTCTTAGTTGACGAGTTGGCAAGTTAACAAGTTGACGAGTTGACAGAATTTGGATTGTGGGGATGCGTCACGGATTGCGTTGGCGCATCCTTTTTTTAACATCTTTGACTATACAACAATGAGAAAACAACTGCTGAGAAAACTATTACCTTTGATGGTGGGAGGTGTTCTGCTTGCTTCCAATGCTTGGGCACAAGTGGAATTGCAACCGGCCTTCCCTGGTGCAGAAGGTTTTGGCCGTTATGTCACTGGTGGACGTGGTGGTGCCGTTTATCATGTAACCAATCTGGAGGACAGTGGCACTGGTTCGCTCCGTTGGGCTTTGTCGCAAAAGGGAGCCAAGACCATTGTGTTCGATGTGTCGGGAACCATTCATTTGAAGTCACCCCTATCTGTCAGTGCTGGAAATGTGACGATTGCCGGACAAACGGCTCCGGGCGATGGCATCTGTGTGGCCGACTATCCCTTTACCATTGATGCCAACAATGTCATTATCCGTTTCATGCGTTTCCGTTTGGGAGACAAGTATAGCGACCATGAAGGGGACGGACTCGGTTGTCTTGACCAGAAGAACTTGATGATAGACCATTGCTCTGTCAGTTGGAGTGTGGACGAGTGTCTCTCTTTCTGCGGGTGTACGAACACTACGGTGCAGTGGTGCATCTCGTCACAGAGCATGTATCAGTCGCAACATGCCAAGGGAAATCATGGTTATGGAGGAAACTGGGGCGGTAGTGGCATTACGTACCATCACAACCTGATGATTCATCACAACAGTCGTACTCCGCGCCTTGGCCCACGTTATACCACCCAATTGGATGAGCGCATGGATATGCGTAACAACGTTATTTATAACTGGGGCGGTAACGGATGTTATGGCGGTGAGGCTATGACTGTGAACATTGTGAACAATTACTATAAGCCTGGACCGGCCACCCTGAAGCGTAATACGACCATACAGAAGCGTATTGCTGCCATTGGCATACGCACCAATGAGTATGTGACCAATTATAAGGACTATAAACCTACGCTCCACATGTGGGGAGACTTCTATGTGGATGGCAATGTGAACACCCATTATTCTTCAGTGACTCAGGATAACTGGACGAATGGTATCTATAACCAAGTGGATGCTTCGGGCAACGATGGCAAATATACTTCTGTGACAAAAGATACCATGAAACTGGCCGAGCCGATGGACTTTGTCTATGTGACTACCCATTCCGCTCAGGATGCTTATGAGAAGGTGCTCAAGTATGTGGGTGCTTCGTTGTCGCGCGACTGGGTGGATACGCTGATGGTGTATGATGCCCGTCATGGAAAGGCTTCTCGCACGGGCGCCGGAAATTCTAACCAACCCGGTATCATCAACACTCCGTCAGACAACAAACCTGCAGGTGCCGGTTCCGATTGGAGTGCTTGGCCCGAACTGAAAAGCAATGTTTGTCCTACAGATACTGACCGCGATGGTATGCCTGACGAGTGGGAGACAGCCAACGGATTGAATCCGAACGATGCGGCTGACCGCAATGACGTGGGAACTGATGGATATACCATGTTGGAAGTGTATATGAATAGCCTGGTGGCCCACATCATGGAAGGCGGCATGGAAGGTGGTGAACCGATGGGATATATCCTTACTGAAGAGGAGGAGAGTGTCAAGCCTGCCGAGATTTCTTCCTTGACAGCCACTTGTGCCAAAGGCGATGTAAAGTGGACTTTCGAGGGCGGCTATACAATTACCAACAACAAGAGTAAAGGGTATGCCACAGGCAGTAATAATGGTATCAAATATTCCAGTGGTGTGGACTTTACGGTAAAATTGCCCGAAGGCATACAGATTGCTTCTGTTGAATTTTCTGGGTATGACAATTATGCCGACGGCGATTCTTACATTGCGTCGCTCAATGGTAAGACTTATAGCGCTACCGATTATGTGTTCCCTCGGAAAGACAGCAATGGCAGTGCAGTCATGGCTACTCACAAAATAGACTTTGAGACACCTGCTTCGGGTTCTTTTGGCCTCAAGTTCGGAGGTAAACAGGTGGTGGTGTCCATGATATTGACCCCGGCCAAAGCAAATGGTGTGGATGAGGTACAGATTGTTCCTATGCCAGAGTATGTGGATGTTTATTCTATGGGTGGCCAACTCCTCCGCAAGGCCGTTTACCATAAGCGTGCTCTTTATGGTCTTCCTTCCGGCATGTATGTGGTGGGCGGACGCACCCTTTATTGGTATAGCCGATAGGCTTTGGTGGCATAAATTCTTTTGCCTCTGAAAATGCGGCTTGGAAAATATTTTTTGCGGCTTGCAGTGGGGTAAAAACTCAGTCGCATTTCAATTTTTGCGGCTTGCAAATCAGATTTTGCAAGCCGCATTTTTCGTGTTTTGGCAAGAAATCTTCCCTTTGTCCGTTAAATTGCATGAACAAATGCGGCTGTTTGACCATAAATGTGTATTTTTGCACTATTATACCCATTTGATACATGGCAAGCAAACGGAAAAAGAAACATTGGTGGCAGAACATCAAGTTCAAATACAAGCTGACAATTGTCAACGAAAACACCTTGGAAGAGGTGTTCGGGTTGTATGTGTCCAAACTCAATGGCCTTTCGGTGCTGTTGTGTGTATTGTTTGTTCTCTTCACCCTCACCTCCCTGTTGATGGTATATACTCCTTTGCGCAACTATTTGCCCGGTTATATGAGTAATCGGTTGCGTTCTTCTATTGTGGAGAACGCCTTGCGCACCGACTCTCTGGAGCAAGTAGCCGAGCAGCAGAGTCACTATATTGAAAATATTCGCCAACTGATGGCCGGTCAGGTCAACATAGATTCGGTGCAAAGTGTGGACGATATCGACTCTTTGCGCGAAATGCCAATCGAACTTTTGCAGGAGGCCACCGATCGCGAAATGGCCTTTCGGAGCCAGTATGAAAAAGACGAACGGTACAACCTGACGGCTATCCGTAAGACGGGGACTGATACAGACGGATTACGTTTTCATCGTCCCACGCGAGGAATCATCTCCTCCAGTTTCGACCCTGATCATGGACATTATGGAGTGGATATTGCCGCCAATCCCAATGAAAGTGTGTTGGCAACCCTGAACGGAGTGGTTCTGTGGGTGGCTTACACGTTGGATACGGGGTGGGTTATTGCTCTCCAACACAGGAAAGGGATAGTGTCGGTTTACAAACATTGTGGCACTTTGCTCAAACAGCAGGGACAACAGGTGACCGGAGGTGAAGCCATTGCTTTGGTGGGAAATACAGGGAAATATACGACCGGTCCTCATTTGCACTTTGAATTGTGGGCCGATGGCAAGGCCATGAATCCCGAACAGTATATTGTGTTCTGAACCTTCCCGTTCCCTTGAAGAATGATACAAAGAAGCATATTTATATAATGGAAGAAATAAGAAAGAAACGAATTGCCATCCTTGGCTCTACCGGCTCCATCGGAACACAGGCCTTGGAGGTTATAGCCGAACATCCCGACCTCTATGAGGCGTATGCTCTGACGGCCAACAACCGGGTGGATTTGCTCATCCAGCAGGCTCGTCGCTTTATGCCTGATGCAGTGGTGATAGCCAACGAAGCCAAGTATCAGCAGTTGAAGGAGGCATTGGCAGACTTGCCCATCAAGGTGTATGCCGGACCTGATGCTTTGTGCGAGGTGGCTGAAGCCGGTCCCGTTGATATGGTTTTGGCTGCTATGGTCGGCTATGCCGGACTGCGCCCCACTATGTGGGCCATTCAGGCTGGGAAACCCATCGCTTTGGCCAATAAGGAAACGTTGGTCGTAGCCGGAGAACTCATCAATGATTTGGCTTTGAAGCATCGGGTGCCTATTCTGCCCGTAGATTCTGAGCATTCGGCCATATTCCAATGCTTGGCCGGTGAGATGGACAATCCTATTGAAAAAATATTGCTGACAGCTTCGGGAGGTCCCTTCCTGAAGTGCTCCATGGAGGAGCTGGCACATGTGACCAAGGCGCAGGCTCTGAAACATCCCAATTGGGACATGGGGGCCAAGATTACCATCGATTCTGCATCGATGATGAATAAGGGTTTCGAGGTCATCGAAGCCAAGTGGCTCTTCGGTGTACGCCCCGAGCAGATAGAAGTGGTGGTGCATCCTCAGTCGGTCATCCATTCGATGGTACAGTTTGAGGACGGAGCTGTCAAAGCCCAACTTGGTGTGCCCGACATGCGCTTGCCTATCCAGTATGCATTCTCCTATCCGGCTCGTGTGAAGGCGTCGTTTGACAGATTGGATTTTACCCAATGCACCCATCTGACTTTTGAACAGCCCGACACCCGTCGCTTCCGATGCTTGGCTCTGGCTTACGAGGCTTTGCGTCGTGGGGGAAACATGGCTTGTATTGTGAATGCGGCCAACGAAGTGGTAAATGCAGCCTTCCTGCAAGACCGTCTTCCCTTTTTGCGCATGAGTGAGGTGATAGAGCAGACCATGCAGCGTGTGGACTTTATCCCTGTGCCGGCTTATGATGATTATGTGGCCACTGATGCCGAGGCTCGGCGTGTGGCTGGAGAGTTGATCTGATAAATTTATTTTTTAAAGTAATATAATAGTGGAAACAGTTTTGATTCGTGCCCTACAGTTGATGATGTCATTGGCTCTGCTGGTCATCATTCACGAGGGAGGGCATTTCCTTTTTGCCAAATTATTCAAAGTTCGTGTAACCAAGTTTTATCTTTTCTTCGATCCCTGGTTCTCACTCTTTAAGTGGAAACCTAAAAACAGTGAGACCGAGTATGGTGTCGGTTGGGTGCCCTTGGGAGGATATGTGCAAATCGCCGGCATGGTAGATGAAACACAGAATAGCGATGATTTGAACCATCCTGTAGAACCGTGGGAATTCCGTGCCAAACCAGCTTGGCAACGCTTGCTGATAATGGTGGGTGGTGTAATGATGAACTTCCTTTTGGCGATTTTTATCTATTCGATGATAATGTTCACGTGGGGCGACAGCTATATCTCTGTGCCCGACCTGAAGAACGGAATGAAGTTCAGTCCTCAGGCTCAGGCGATGGGCTTCCGCGATGGTGATGTCTTGCTCCGCACTAACGAGGGTGTTTTTGAAAAGTATGGTGCTGATATGTTGCGTGCCATTGCTGATGCTCAGACTGTGACCGTTCGTCGCGATGGACAGGAAGTGAGCATTTCCATTCCTGAAGAGTTCGGCTTGCTGCACATGGGGAAGGAGGAACAACCGTTTGTTGACATTCTGGTTCCGGCAGTGATTGACAGTGTGCTGTCTGACGGTCCGGCAGCACAGGCAGGCTTGCAGGCTGGTGACAGATTCTTGGCCTTCAATGGCCGTTCTGTAAACTCCCACAATGAGTTTATGACGCATATTGCAGCATTGCGTGCCAAGTCTGATTCCATCACTTTGCCCGAAAAGGTTGAGGCTTTGCGTCGTGTGGAACTGGTGGTGGAGCGTGCCGCTGGCGGACAAGACACGTTGACTGTTCAGTTGGATACGGATTTCACACTGGGCTTTTTCACAGTTTTGGGATACGAGCCTACCCGCCTTACCTATGGCTTTTGGGAATCGTTCCCTGCCGGTACGGCCTATGGTGTGAATGTCCTGAAGGGGTATGTTGACGATTTGAAGTATGTCTTCACTAAGGAAGGCGCCAACAGTCTGGGTGGATTCGGTACCATTGGAAGTATCTTCCCAGCTACTTGGGATTGGTATCTTTTCTGGAAGATGACCGCTTTCCTCAGCATCATTCTGGCATTTATGAACATTCTGCCCATTCCTGCATTGGATGGTGGACACGTATTCTTCTTGCTCTATGAGATTGTAGCCCGCCGCAAACCCAGTGACAAGTTTATGGAGCGTGCCCAGATGGTGGGTATGATTATCCTTCTTGTCCTGATGCTATGGGCCAACTTCAACGATGTCGTACGTTTCCTTTTCTAAAAGGATAGGGATTGGAATGGTTCAAAGTTTCAAGTTCAAGAAGGTGGTGTCATAAGATATTTTTTAGACGCGGATGACGCAGATGACGCGGATTGATATTTATACCCACTCGTCACTTGTAGCTTGTTACTTGTTGCTCCTTGAACTTTGGAACCCTATTCCGGAGACTTGCGTCTGAAAATGAATCAGACTCTTCGTGTTCGCACACAAAAGCCCGTTTTCTGTTGATTTAAGTCAAGAAAACGGGCTTTTGTGTGCGATAAAACGTCTTTTTCTTGGTATGAACGATTAAATACCTTTATCTTTGCACCGTGTTTAAAGACATAAGGATAACAACTGTAAAAGACAGACAATCCTTTTGGGGAAGTCTGGTTTGATGGATAATTATAGGTATTAATTTTAAAGGTAAAAAGATTATGTTGAATGTTTTAACACCTGTCGTCTTTGCAATAGTGGCTATTGCGGCGATTGCAAGCAATGCTTCCTTCTTTACAGGAAATGCGAAGTGAGCTTGCGCTTTAAAGAGAAAATGAAAAAGGTAAAAAAATTATTGTTAGTGTAAGTACAAAAGAAAAGTGGATGTGCAGTTGTGCGCATCCACTTTTTTGTTTCTTCCAGATGTTTTCGCCTATGCTTGATGACTTTTCTTCGAGAGTTCTTCGGCTGTATGTCCCTCGTAGTCACAGATGGCCTGTTTGTAATCGGCAGGCATGGGGATGGGGGTTTGTGTCTTGAGGTCATAGACAACCATTACTGTGCGACATTCGCACTTGACCGTCCCGCTTTCAGGGTCGATGGCCCGTTGCAGCAGGGTGAAACTTTTGTTTCCCAGTTCGACGGTGGCGGTTTCTATGTTCACATGGTCCATAAAGAAAATGGGACTCATGAAATTTGCGCTGATGTTTGCCACCACGATACCCACTTCGTTCCATTTCATACGGCCAGAGAGCACATCCTTTACGTAAGTGGTCTTTGCCAGGTCGTAGAGAGAGAAATAGACTGAATTGTTTACGTGTCCGAACTGGTCAACGTCGCTGAAGCGTATCTGTGCGGGCATCGAGTGCTTGAATGTTACGTCTTGTATCATATCTTTGTACCTTAATTATATTACTTTTTACCTTTTGGGCTGCAAAGGTAATGATTATTCTTGGAAACAGTGTACGGTTTCTTTTGTTTTTACCTTTGTTGATTGTTGTTTTGTCACTTGTTGTCCTGTTTCCGCTTTCGTTTTGTATGGCTTATCCCATTGCTTCGCGATAAAAGTCCAGCATTTCGTCAATTTCCTGTCGTGTGGCCGTCTGATTGATGCGTATGTCTCCCACCTCGCCCAACAGGGTGAAGTTGATGGTGCCCGATGTGTTCTTCTTGTCGTGGGTCATGAATTGGTAGAGGCGGTCATACTGCTTGCAATCAAACGCAAATGTGCCATACGTGTCGCGGATAAAGCGGATGGTTTGTCTCATCTTGTCGGTGGGAAATCCTGTTTTCAGGTTCGACAGGTACAGTTCGCACACCATGCCCCATGCCACAGCGTAGCCATGCAGGTGGGGGCGGTTCTCCTCCAATGCCAGACTTTCAAAGGCATGTCCCACCGTGTGGCCCAGGTTCAAAGCCTTGCGGATGCCGTGCTCCAAGGGGTCTTGCTCCACAATGTTCTCCTTGATTTGCACACTTTGGGCCACCAATGCCTGCAGGGCGGGGTTGTCCACATGGTTCAGGTCGAAGTTCAGCAACTCGGCCCAGTGTGCGGTGGTGCTGATGAGGCCGTGTTTCAGCATCTCGGCATAGCCCGAGGCCACATTCTCGTAGTCCAGCGTGCGCAGGAAGTTGGTGTCAATCAGCACGCTCCGGGCCGGGCTGAATACGCCCACTTCATTTTTCAACCCGTTGAAGTTGATGCCCGTCTTTCCGCCTACCGATGCATCCACCATGGCCAACAGGGTAGTGGGAATGTTGATGTAGGCAATGCCGCGTTTGAAGGTCGAGGCGGCAAATCCGCCCAAGTCCGTCACCATGCCACCGCCCACGTTCAGCATCAGCGAATGGCGTGTGCCACCCTTGTCGCCCAACTCTTTCCACACATGGGCCAGTGTCTCCAGCGTCTTGTGTGTGTCAGTAGCTCCGATGGTGATGTATTCGGCATTGGCCAGGTAGTCAGATTCCTGTATCAGGGGCAGACACAGGCGGGCCGTGCACTCGTCGGCAAGCACAAACAGTTTGTCGTGCGGACAGGCTTCGATGGTCTGTTTCAGACTTTCGTTCAGGTTCTCGGACAATATAACTTGTTGTTTGCTCATAAATTCCTATATAAATGCTTTTGGCAGGCAAAAGTAGTGCAATCTCCGTGAAGGACAAAACTTCTTCGGTAAAACTTTGGTGCCGCCAATGATTTTTTTGAAAATCTGCCGCGATAATACAGCTATTTTACGCTCTCCTTTACTCGTCTTTCTTTACATCCATTGGTAATAAATCCCGCATTTCTGTTTCCTCTCTATTTCATCAGAGGAGAATGTTTCGTGACGGGCGCTTTATTGCATATTTATGCAATGTACAAAGGTCGGAATACAGAAAACGGGAAGGGCGTGTGCACACGTGTCGCCAGCTGTGTGCACACGGTTGGCGGAGTTTCTTCAGACACTCTACTATAGGTTGTACTGACGCCCGACAGAGGATGTGGCACACGGGTAGGAAAGAGTGTGACTGCAAGCGGGGGAAGTGTATAAATATACAATCCGACTGCATAAATATGCAAAACAGACCGCACGAGAATCGCGTATATGCGCACGACTTTTCTTTCGGACGAAAATAAGCGAAATTTCTACTTGGATGGTAAATGGTTGATACTCAGCCTTGGGATGAAGTAACCTCAGCCTTGGGGTAAGCCTGCCTTATCCCATGGCTGAAGTTGCGAAGAATGGATATATTTTCGATTTCTTTACAGGGGTGAATGAATTGCCATTACAAATAATCCCGATTCCCGTGAATTGTTCTTCGTTGGGAGAAGTTGGGCCAGAATCCCCTTTTTCACACAGCCTGCTGCATTGGCCGATACAGCTGGCTGCGATGGCCAACACAGCCAGCTCCATCGGCCATCACAGCCAGCTGTGTGAAATGGGGCAATTCTGACA